>NZ_JBIAKV010000003.1:425188-463439 GCF_042872705.1 Micromonospora sp. NPDC005203
GGCCGGGTAATCGACACCGCCGTACCCGCCCCGGTCGAACTCAACACCCCACCATCAAGCAGCACCGAGTACGTCACCGTCATCGACCCGGTCTTGATTCCGTAATCGACGAACGCGGTGTACGTGCCCGAGACGGGGAGTGGGACCAGGTCGTAGTCCGTATTGCCGCCGGAGAGATAGGCGTCGTTGACGAACGTCGTGCCGTCGGGGCGCAACACCGTCAGGTAATAGGCGCTCGTGAACGTCGAGCCGGAGAAGCCGAAACTGACCCGCTGGCCGGTAGCCCCGTCGAACCGGAACCCCGCGTTCTGCCCCGGCCGCGTAATCGACACTGCCGTGCCCGCCGCGGTCGGGCTCAACACCCCACCGTCAAATTCCCGAGAGAGCGTCACTATCACCGCGCCGGTCCTCGGCGCACCAGGATCAATGATCACCTGATGCGTGCCGGCCACCGTGAGCGGTGCGAGGTCAATGTGGCTGTCCGAGGAAAACGTCTGATCGACCGCGACCGTGCCGTCCGGGCGATAGACGGACACGCTGAACGATCCGCCGTACGTCGAACCGGTGAAGGCCAGGCTGGTCCGCTGCCCCACCGTTCCGTCGAAGGTGAGCCGCGCGTTCTGGCCCGGCCGGTTCGTGGTTGCCGTCACCCCGGCCGCGGTCGGGTCCAGGGTGCCCGCCTGCACGTCGGCCGCGAGGGTGACGGTCAGCGAACCGGTGGACGTGCCGCCGGGGGTGATCAGGACGTCGTAGCTGCCGGTCTCCGGTAGCCGGGGCAGGTCAATTTCGCTGGCCGAGGTGCTGAAGCTGTACGACCCCAGGCGTGCCCCACCCGGCTGCGTAACTGTCACCGTGCCGGAGGTGCCGTAGGTGCTTCCGGTGAGGGCGAGGCTACGCAGGTCACCCGCGGTAGCGTCGAGCCGCAGCCGGGCGGTCTGCCCGGCCAGGGTGGTGGTGACCACCGTGCCGGCGCCGGTGAGGCTCAGCACGCCGAAGTCCACCGGACCGGCGAGCGTGACGGTGAAGGACCGGGTGATCAACGCCGGCGAGTGGATGACCACGACGTAGTCACCGGTCGCCGGCAGGGCACCGGTGGCCAGCACTCCGTTGCCGCTGGTGAACGAGGCCGAGCCGACCGACACGGCACCATCCGGTCGGTACACGGTGACCTGGTTGGCGCCGGTGCCGGTGCTGCCGGTGACGCCGACCGAGTAGGGCCGCCCAGCGATGCCCTTGAATGTGAACCGGACCCGCTGGCCGGCCTGGCTGATCGTGGCCGACGTGCCAGCGCTCTCGCTCAACGCGCCGCCGTCCACGTCCGCCACCACCCGCGCGTTGATCGCGCCGGTACGCGAACCGGGATCCACCACCACCTGGTACGTACCGGTGTCCGGCAGCGTCGGCAGGGAGAAGCTGGTGTCACCGTTGGGCCGATAGGCGGCCGTGTACTGGTTGTCGCTCAGCTCGGTATTGGTGGCGGTGAACAGGCGCACGTCGATCGCGCCACCGAAGGTGTTCCCGGTGAAGACCAGGCTGATCCGCTGCCCCTTGGTGCCGTCGAAACGCAGCAGGGCGACCTTCCCCGAGGTGCCGACGGTGGCAGCCTGCGCCGGGCCGTTGATGGTCAGGTCGGTCGTGCTCACGATTTTGCCGAGGGCGAACGGGCCGGGTGCCGTCGCGAACCGGGCGGCACTGGTGGCCACCCCACCGGGGGTACGCACCGCGATCCGTCCCGAACTGGTGCCGGGTACGACCGCGGTCAGGCTGGTCGCCGTCGCGGCGGTGACCCGGGCCCGGATCCCATTGAACTCCACCACATCGCGGGCCTTGTCTGGGTCGAAACCGGTGCCGGAAATGGTCACCGTGTCCCCTGGCACGCCGCTGGTCGGGCTGAACCCGGTAATCGCCGGGACAGGGAGCGATTCCACAGTGAAGGGTCGGGGTAAGGAAGCGGAGGTGCCAGCGACGGTCACCTGGACCGTGCCGGTGGTCGCTCCCGCCGGCACGGTGGCCGTGAGCCGGGTTGGTCCGGCCGCCGTGACGGTGGCGGCGACACCGTTGAAGGTGACCGTGTTACTGGCGGTCGTGGCGGCGAAGCCGGTGCCGGTGATCGTCACCTCGGCGCCGGCCGCGCCGCGGCTCGGGCTCACCCCCAGGACGGTGACCTGCGCCGCCGAGTGCCTGGTGACGCCAGTCAGATTGCCGGTCTTGTCGTAGGAGTACCGGGCGCCGGCACCGGCGGTGTCATTGACGCCAGTCAGCCGGCCGCCGTCGTCGTACGAGTAACGAATGGGTTCCGGGCCGGCGGCCTTGGCGGGCGCGGGCGGCACGGTCAGGCCGGTGATCGCGAGCACGAGCACCAGCGGGAAAATGACTATGGCACGACGAGACAGGCGGCACCCACGGCCCACGACGAATCCCCCGTAATTCGTTCGGTCGCGGAGCAGCCAGCCCCGCACTCGTAAACATAGAGGGGTGTCAGTTGCTGTCGCCGTCGTCCGTTCGGCTGATTCCGTTGACAGTGGATCCTGTGACGACGCATCGGGCGTCCGGTACGTCGTGGATATCCGGGGTGAGACGAACGACCATCAGCGTTGGAGTTGACCGCACACCGACGATAGGGGTGTCCGTGATCGGCAGGCCGCCGCAGTAACTGAGCTGGGTGCTCACCCAGAACAGCTGATCCGCGAACCGCTCTGCGGACCCTCAGCGATCGTCATTGGAACTGCGGCCGACCCATCGCGGCGAGAACGAGCCTCCACCATCGCCACCACCAAAGCAGCACCAGGATGACGCCCAGCACCACGAGCAGCCACCGCTCACTTCGTCAACCTGCACCCAATCTGCTCCCAGTTGCACCAGGACCTCCCCGCGGCTCGCACCGTCAAGGGAATCCGCGCCCGTTCTCCGCTCGGCGCTCTCACATGCCGAAGTGGAGGAACTGGTCGCAAAGAACGTCGCGGCCCTGGTAAAGCTCCCCCGATCCGCAACCGCAGGGGCAAGTCATGGAGCAGTGAGGAGGCTCGGGCGTTCCTGGAAGCCAGCCGCGACGACGACGATTACCTCTACGCCGCCACGTCCTGGTCCTGGTGGTGCTCGGTCTACGCAAGGGAGAAGTCCTCGGCCTCACCTGGGACCACATCAACTGGGACGGCGGGCAGAAGCCGTGCACCACCCACGGCGAAAAGTTCTGCGAGGACAACCACCACATCAGCCTCGTCATCGACAAGCAGCTCCAGCGGGTACGCGGCCAACTGCTGCACCGAGCCACCAAGACCGAAGAGTCCGACGCTCCCCTACCGCTCCCGGCTATCTGCGTCGCCGCACTGCGGCACCGCTACCAACAACAGCAGGCCGCACGAGAGAAAGCGGGCGATGCCTGGCACGACACCGGCATGATCTTCGCGACCCGCTACGGGCTGCCGATCGAACCCCGCAACTTCAACCGCTCCTACGACAGCCGCATCGCGCGCGCCGGCATCCAAAAGATCACCGTTCACGACGCCCGACGCACCTGCGGTTCGTTGCTGGTCGACCTGGACGTGCACCCCCGGGTCGCGATGGCGATCCTGCGGCACGCGGACTTCTCGATCACGATGGAGATCTACAGCCAGGTCTCATCGAAGACCACTCGCGAAGCCCTGCGGAGACTCGGCGCGAGCCTCGATCAATGAGCCGTTGCTGTACTTCGCTGCTGTACAAGATCAGAAATGGCCATCCGGAAGAATCCGAATGGCCTCTGACCTGCGTCGGGACGGCCGGATTCGAACCGACGACCCCTTGACCCCCAGTCAAGTGCGCTACCAAGCTGCGCTACGTCCCGCCCCCGCGCGGTTTTCCCCGCGGCAGCCGGTACAGCTTAGCGCAGCTACCCCGGGTCCTCCGCACAGGCCCCACCCGGGTTGCGAGGTGACCGAACCACCGCACAACCCCTACAGCGTCCTAGGAGGGTGGGGTGAAAGGAATGCCGGATGGGCGAGCACGCCCATCCGGCATTTTCAGAGAACGGAACAGGTCAGCCGTGCGCCTTGCCTCGGCCGCCGGGGCCGAGCTTCTTGCGCGGGCGGACCGAGATCTCGATGGGGCTGCCCTCGTACCCGAATTCCTCACGGAGCTTGCGCTCGACGAAGCGCTGGTATCCCGCGTCGAGCGGGCCCGTGGTGAACAGCACGAACCGCGGCGGTGCCACGCCAGCCTGCGTCGCGAACAGGATCCGTGGCGCGCGGCCGCCGCGCACCGGGTGCGGGGTGGCCTGCACCAGCGCGGTCAACCACTGGTTGAGCTGCGCGGTCGGCACCCGGGTTTCCCAGCTGGCCAGGGCCTTGTTCAGGGCGGGGGCCAGCTTGTCCACCGCGCGGCCGGTCATCGCGGACAGGTTCAGGCGGATCGCCCAGGGGATGCGGCGCAGTTCCCGGTCGATCTCCTTGTCCAGGTAGTACCGGCGGTCGGCGTCGACCAGGTCCCACTTGTTGAACGCGATGACCATCGCCCGACCGGCTTCGGTCACCATCGACAGGATCCGCTGATCCTGCTCGCTGATCGGCTCGCTGGAGTCGAGCAACACCACGGCCACCTCGGCGGCCTCGATCGCGCCGGCGGTGCGCAGGCTGGCGTAGTACTCGGTGCCGCTGGCCTTACCGACCCGCTTGCGCAGCCCGGCCGTGTCGACCAGTTGCCAGGTCTGACCGCCGATCTCGACCAGGCTGTCCACCGGGTCCACAGTGGTGCCCGCCACCGAGTCGACGACCGCCCGATCCTCGCCGGAAAACCGGTTGAGCAGGCTGGACTTGCCCACGTTCGGCCGACCGACCAGCGCCACCCGGCGCGGACCGCGCGGCCGGTTCTCGACGATCGCCGGGGCTTCCGGCAACGCGGCGAGGATGGCGTCGAGCAGGTCGCCGGAGCCGCGCCCGTGCAGCGCGGAGATCGGGAACGGCTCACCGAGGCCGAGCGACCACAGCGAGGTCGCCTCCATCTCGATGGCGGTGTTGTCGGCCTTGTTGGCCACCAGGATCACCGGCTTGGCGCTGCGCCGCAGCATCTTCACCGCGGCCTCGTCCACGTCGGTGGAGCCCACCATCGCGTCGACCACGAAGATGACCACGTCGGCGGTGACGACCGCCGTCTCGGCCTGCGCCGCGATGGCCGCGGCGCGGTCCTTCGCGTCCGGCTCCCAGCCACCGGTGTCCACCACGGTGAACGCCCGGCCGTTCCACTGCGCGTCGTACGGCACCCGGTCGCGGGTCACGCCAGGGACGTCCTCGACCACCGCCTGCCGGCGGCCGATGATCCGGTTGACAAGTGTCGACTTGCCCACGTTGGGGCGGCCGACCACGGCCACCACCGGCTGCGGGCCGCTCGGTTCCTCGACGGCGACGTCGGGCTCACGCAGCTCGACCCATCCAGCACCCTCGCTCACGCCGCTCCTCCGCTGCGCGCCGGACCGACCTGAGACCCGATCGCGCTGAGCCCGACGATTCGCTCGCTACCCTCGCTCACGCCACGCCCCGCTCGGTGAGCAACTCGCGCAACCGCGCCACGACCTCGTCGATGCCCAGCTCGGTGGTGTCCAGCACCACCGCGTCGGGTGCCTGCGCCAGCGGATTGACCTTGCGGGTCGAGTCGAGCTGATCCCGTCGGGCCAGGTCGGCCGCGGTGGCCGCCAGGTCAGCGGCGTCCTCGGCGCTACGCCGGGCGGCACGGGCCGCCTCGGAGGCGGTCAGGAAGACCTTCAGGTCCGCGTCCGGCGCGACGACCGAGCCGATGTCCCGACCCTCGGCGACAATGCGGCCAACGTTGGCGATCATCTCGCGCTGCCGGGTGACGAGCAGCTCACGGACAGCCGGCACGGCGGCGACGGCCGAAACCGCGCCGGTCACCTCCGGGCCGCGGATGTCCGCGTCCACGCCCACGCCGTCGACGGTCACGGCGTACCCCTGCGGGTGGGTGCCGATGTGCAGCTTGACGTCGCCGGCGACCTTGGCCACCGACGCGGCGTCGGCGAGGTCAACGCCGGAACGCAGCACGGCCAACGTGATCGCCCGGTACATCGCTCCGGTGTCCAGGTAGCGCGCACCGATCGCGACGGCGAGCCGCCGCGACACGGTGGACTTACCCGAACCGGACGGCCCGTCCACAGCGACCACACATCGCCTGGCCCGTACGTTTTCCTCCACCGTGTCCTCCTCAGCCCGTACCTCACGGATCGCCCGGTGATCTGGCGCCGCGAGCGGTTGGTCAATCGTCATCAATCATGCCCGCGGTCCGTGGCGGACCCGCGCGCGACGCCCCCGGAGGCGACCCACGCCACCCCGGCGGCCGCGTCCCGGCCGTTGTGGAGCCTACCGGCAGCCGTACCCCGAACTCCGGGGTCAGTCACCCACCGCGGTGAACAGGGCGGCGACCTCGGCGTTCGTCAACCGCCGGATCCGTCCGGTCCGCAGGTCACCGAGCCGGATCGGCCCGATCGAGGTACGCACCAGCCGGGTGACCGGGTGGCCGACCTCCTCCATCAGCCGCCGGACGATGTGCTTGCGCCCCTCGTGCAGGCTCAGCTCCACCTGGGCGGATTTACCCAGCGTGTCCACCACCCTGAACGAGTCGACCTTGACCGGCCCGTCCTCCAGCTCGACGCCGGCCAGCAACCGCTTGCTCAGGTTGCGCGGGATCGGCCCGACCACCTCCGCGAGGTAGGTCTTCAGCACCTGGTACGAGGGGTGCATGAGCTTGTGCGCGAGCGTGCCGTCGTTGGTGAGCAGCAGCAGGCCCTCGCTGTCCGCGTCGAGCCGGCCGACGTGGTAGACCCGCTGCTCCAGCCGGGCGCCAATGAAGTCAGACAGCTCGTTGCGTCCCTTCTCGTCCGCCATGGTGGTGACCACCCCACGCGGCTTGTTCATCGCCACGTAGACCAGGCGGACGTCGACCTGGAGGCGCTCGCCGTCCACGTGGATCACGGCGATGGCCGGGTCGACCTTGTCGCCGAGCTTGGCGACCCGCCCGTCCACGGTGACCCGGCGGCGGAAGATCAGGTCCTCGCAGGCACGCCGGGAACCCACGCCGGCGGCGGCGAGCACCTTCTGCAGGCGCTCAGCCCCCTCGAAGACAGGGGCGTCGGGTTTGGGGGAACGGTTATCGGGTCGCATCAGCAAGCTCTTCTACGTCGTCGGGCAGGAAAGGTGCGAGGGGCGGCAGCTCGGCAACGGTGTTCAACCCGAGCTTCTCCAGGAACAACGTGGTGGTCCGGTAGAGGAACGCCCCGCTGTCCGTTTCGGTGCCACACTCCTCGACGAGGCCGCGGGTGACCAGCGTACGGATGACCCCGTCGACGTTCACACCGCGGATGGCTGAGATTCGCGAACGGGTCACCGGCTGCTTGTAGGCGACCACGGCGAGCGTCTCCAACGCCGCCTGGGTCAGCCGTACGGACTGCCCGTCCAACACGAACCGCTCAACGTACGTAGCGTATTCCGGCCGGGTGTACAGCCGCCACCCGCCGGCCGCCCGGCGCAGCTCGAACCCGTACCCGGCGGCGGTGTAACCGACGGCGATCTCGTCGAGCATCGGCCCGACCCGTTCGGCGGGCTGCTCCAGCACCTGCGCCAGGACCAGCTCACTGACCGGCTCGTCGACCACCAGCAGGATGGCTTCCAGGGCGCCGCGCAGCTCACTGTCGGACATGTCGGACGCAGGCTCCGGCGCGACGGTCACCCGCCGCCGCCCCGCCAACTGCCGCCGGGGTACGTCCCCAGCGCCCCCCGACTCCGCTGCCGCCGAGCCCTGCCCCACCTGCGCCGAGCCCTCCCCCGCCGCCGACCCCGACGCGTTCGCGCCCGGCTCGTCGGAGATCCTGGAAGGTTCCGGCCCCTGGAGGGGCACTTTCTCTCCAAGATCTTCGTGGTTTGATGGCGAAGCCGCGACGAACTCGTCTGGCTGCTCGGTCGACTCGTCTGGCGGGGCTTCGGGGTTGTCGGGGGTGTCGTCGGCGGCGGGCGGGCGCGGGCGGTCCCACGGGGGGACCCAGGCGGCGGCCTGGTCGGCCAGTGAGTCCCGGCGTTGCTCGTCACTCATCCCGCGCACCCTCCGTCATTCTCGTCCCGTCCGGCCCGCCGGCCTCCCCCGCCAACTCAGGCTCAGCCCTTACCGGCGCAGGCCCAGCCCCCGCCGACGCAGGCCCGGTCCCGTGCGGCTCGGCTCCGGCCGGTTCAGGCCCAAACCCCACCGGCTCAGGCCCCACCGGCTCAGGGGCGGCGCCCGGCGGGCCGGGGTCGGCCGGGGTGCCGGCGTACTCGTCGACGTGCAACTCGGTGTCGCCGTCGACCGGGCCGGTCCAGCGCACGGTCAACTCCTCCAGGGCCTGTTCCTGCACGAAGGCCACCAGCCCCTCCCGGTACAGCTCCAGCAGCGCCAGGAATCGCGCCACCACCTCCAGGGTGGCCTCGCAGTCCGCGCAGAGCAGGGAGAACGTGGCCGTGCCGGCCCGCCGCAGCCGGGCGGCGAGGATCGCCGCGTGTTCCCGGACACTGACCCGGACCATGTGCACGTGGGCGATGGACACCTCCGGCACCGGTTTCGGGGTCATCGCCTTCACGGCCAGCTTCAGCAGCCGCTGCGGGCCGATGCCGAGGACCAGGTCGGGCAGCGCGTCGGCGTAGCGGGCCTCCAGGCTGACCGCCCGCGGGTACCGGCGGCCACCGACGGCCTCCAACTCGGCGATGTACGCCGCTGCCTCCTTGTACGCCTTGTACTGCAGCAGCCGGGCGAAGAGCAGGTCCCGGGCCTCCAGCAGGGCGAGGTCGGCTTCGTCCTCCACCTCGGCGGAGGGCAGCAGCCGGGCCGCCTTCAGGTCGAGCAGCGTCGCGGCGATCAGCAGGAACTCGCTGGCCTCGTCCAGGTCCCAGTCGTCGCCCATGGCCCGGATGTAGGCGATGAACTCGTCGGTGACCGTGTGCAGGGCCACCTCGGTGACGTCGAGTTTGTGTTTGCCGATCAGTTGCAGCAGCAGGTCGAACGGGCCGGTGAAGTTGGCCAGCCGCACCGTGAAGCCGGTGGCCGCCGCAGCGGGCGGGTCGGCAGCCGGTTCGGCGAGCGGCACACCGTCGACCTCGCCCGGAGCAGCGGTGTCGGGTGCGTCGAGGGGTGGCGCGGTCACCGCACGACCGTAGTCCACGTGGCGGGCACCGGGCGGTCCGGCTACCGCTCCGACTGGGCGGCGATCACCTCGCGGGCCAACTGACGGTAGTTGCGTGCCCCGGAGGAGGCCGGGTCCATCGTCGTGATGGGGGCACCGGCCACGGTGGACTCGGGGAACTTCACCGTCTTGGTGATGACCGTCTGGTAGACCTTGTCGCCGAACGCCTCCACCACCCGCTGCAACACCTGGCGGCAGTGCGTGGTGCGGCTGTCGTACATGGTGGCGAGGATGCCCTCGAGCTCCAGGTCGAAGTTGAGCCGCTCGCGCACCTTGTCGATGGTGTCCAGCAGCAGCGCCACCCCGCGCAGGCTGAAGAACTCGCACTCGAGGGGGATGAGCACCCCGTGCGCGACGGTCAGCGCGTTGATCGCCAGCAGGCCGAGCGACGGCTGGCAGTCGATCAGGATGTAGTCGTACTCCTTGCGGACCGTGCGCAGCACCCGCGCCAGGGCCATCTCCCGGGCCACCTCGTTGACGAGCTGGATCTCGGCGGCGGAGAGGTCGATGTTGGCCGGCAGCAGGTGCAGCCCCGCGACGTCGGTCTTGATGACCACGTCCTCGGCGATGATGTCGTCCTGCATGAGCAGGTTGTAGATGGACAGGTCGAGGTTGTGCGGGTTGACACCCAACCCCACCGAGAGCGCCCCCTGCGGGTCGAAGTCGACGAGCAGCACCTTGCGGCCGTACTCGGCGAGGGCCGCGCCCAGGTTGATGGTGGTGGTGGTCTTACCCACGCCACCCTTCTGGTTGGCCATCGCGATGATGCGCGCCGGCCCGTGCCGGTCGGTGGGCATCGGCTCCGGGATGGGCTTGCGCATCGTGTAGGCAGCCGGATCCGCTGGACCGAGGTCAGCACCGAGCGTGGCCTGCTGCTCGCGGAGCTCCGTCGTCCACGTCTCGGCACGGTCACCGTTGCCAGCCATGTGCTCGTTGCCCCCTCCCGACGACCCCACCCGGCGTCGGAGCCGTCCGACGTCCTTCGCGGCGCCGCTGCGCACCCCGGTCGTGTCGCTCCAGGAGGTCCGCGCCGATGCCGACTGTACGCCACCGACCAGCAGGGGGTTGGGCACCGGCCCGGCGTGTCGGCGCCGACCGCGACCGGGGTCAGTCCCGGGCGCGCGGATGGGCGGTGGCGTACACCTCGCGCAGCCGCTCCACGGTGACGAGTGTGTAGACCTGTGTGGTGGTCACCGACGCGTGGCCGAGCAACTCCTGGACCACCCGGACGTCGGCGCCGCCGTCGAGCAGGTGGGTGGCGTACGAGTGGCGCAGGGTGTGCGGGGAGACGGCGGCAGGTCCGTCGACCGGCAGCCCGGCCCGGCCGGCGGCGGCGCGCAGGATGCCCCAGGCGCCCTGGCGGGTCAGCGCGCCGCCGCGGGCGTTGAGGAAGACCATCGGGGTGCCCCGACCGGTGGCGGCCAGGCCGGGACGGGACCGGACCAGGTAGGCGCGCACGGCGTCGACGGCGTACCCGCCGATCGGCACCAGCCGCACCCGGCCGCCCTTGCCGCGCAGCAGCACGGTGCCCTCGTCGGTGTCGAGGTCGTCCACGGCGGCGCCGACCGCTTCGGAGATCCGCGCGCCGGTGCCGTACAGGAACTCCAGCAGCGCCCGGTCGCGCAGCGCCAGGGGGGCGTCGTCGCCGGCGGCGGTGATCGGGCCGGCGGTCTCCAGCAGCCGGACCACGTCGTCGACTCCGAGCGCCCGGGGCAGCCGGCGCGGTGGGGTGGGCGGGCGCACGTCGCGGCTGGGGTCGGCGCCGGTCAGCCCCTCGCGCAGCGCGAAACGGTGCAGGCCGCGGACCGCGCTGGCCGCGCGGGCCGCGGAGGAGACCGCCAGCGGCGGGTGCGCGTCGTCGCCCGCGCGCAGCCGGGCCAGGTGCGTCTCGACGAGACCGGCGCCGACCGACGCGAGGTCGGTGACGCCGGCATCGACCAGGGTCGTCAGATAGCGGTCCAGATCCCGGCGGTACGAGGCGAGCGTGTTCGCCGAAAGTCCACGTTCGACGGTGAGGTGGTCGAGGTAGCCGCGCACGGCACGGCGCAGGGCCGGCGTGGGCTGGGCGCCCACACCGGCGCTGGCTACGCCGTCGGTCAGTGCTCTGCCCCTCGGCTCGCTACCGCTCGGCCGCCACCGTTCAGGCCAGCGCGTCGGTCAGTGGGAGCACGTCCATGCCGTGCGCCTCGGCGACCGGGCCGTAGGTGACCTGACCGGCGTGGGTGTTCAGGCCCAGCGCCAGCGCCGGATCGCGGCGCAGCGCCTCCTGCCAGCCGTGGTTGGCCAACTCGAGGGCGTACGGCAGGGTGACGTTGGTCAGTGCGTAGGTGCTGGTGTTCGGCACCGCGCCGGGCATGTTCGCGACGCAGTAGAAGATCGACTCGTGCACCTTGTAGACCGGGTCGGCGTGGGTCGTGGGGCGCGAGTCCTCGAAGCAGCCGCCCTGGTCGATGGCGATGTCGACGAGCACGCTGCCCGGCTTCATCCGGGAGACCAGCTCGTTGGAGACCAGCGTCGGCGCCTTCGTGCCGGGGACCAGCACCGCGCCGATGACCAGGTCGGCGTCGAGCACGGCCCGCTCGACCTCGTAGGCGTTGGACGCGATGGTCTGCAGGTGGCCCCGGTAGATGGCGTCTGCCGCGCGCAGCCTGGCGACGTTCTTGTCCAGCAGCAGCACCTCGGACTGCAGGCCCAGGGCGATCGCGGCGGCGTTCATACCGGACACGCCGGCGCCGATGACGACGGTCTTGGCCGCGTACACGCCGGAGACACCACCGGGCAGCACACCGCGCCCACCGCCGGTGCGCATCATGTAGAAGGCGCCCATCTGCGGGGCGAGCCGGCCGGCGACCTCGGACATCGGGGCGAGCAGCGGCAGCGACCGGTCCGGCAGCTCGACCGTCTCGTACGCGATGCCGGTCACCCTGCGGTCGATCAGCGCGTCGGTGCACTCCTTGGAGGCGGCCAGGTGCAGGTAGGTGAAGAGCACCTGCCCCTCGCGCATCCGGTGGTACTCCTCGGCGATCGGCTCCTTGACCTTGAGCACCAGCTCGGCGGTCTCCCACACCTCGTCGGCGGTGGCGAGGATCGTCGCGCCGGCGGCGGTGAACTCCTCGTCGGTGATGCTGGAGCCGACCCCCGCACCGGCCTCGACGAAGACCTGGTGACCACTGCGGGTGAACTCGTTGACGCCCGCTGGCGTGATCGCCACGCGGTACTCGTGGTTCTTGACCTCGCGTGGGATTCCGACCTTCACGATGCAGACACCTCTCTTCGGGGCTGCTCTCCCCCGACTGCTCGGTGCCGCGGTGGCCCCTTTGCCACCCCGGTCCACCGGTCCCGCCGGCGGCAGTCTAGGCGCGCCCGGTGCCGCCGTGAGCCAGCACAGTGGCATCCGGTGCCCGGGTGTCCTGACGGAGTGTCAGGGCAGGCGGGCGGATTCGCCGGTGCGCGGTCGCCTCCACCGCCGGGACGGGGTTCGACCATTATCGCCCCATCTGCCGCATGCCGCTGAGGACAGCCGGCAAGGGGTCCCGCGGTTGACCGCGGGACCCCTTCGCGCGTACGCCCCGCCGGGTGGACCGGCGGCGTCGCTCAGCGGGGCAGCGGCGCGTCCGCCCGGCGCAGCGCCGCCCAGCCGGTGTCCCGGGCGCGGGCGGCGGCCAGCAGCCCGGCCACCGCGGACGCGTTGGTGATCTCGCCGGCCAGGACCATGGCCACCGCCTCGTCCAGATCGATCCGGACGACCTGGAGGTCGGCCTCCTCGTCGCGGCGCTCGTGCCGCTCGTCGGCCGGCACCTCGGCGAGATCACGGGCCAGGAAGACCCGCACCAGCTCGTTGGTGAACCCGGGTGAGCTGTGCAGGTCGACGAGCACGTCGACCTGCCCGGCGGTGAGGTCGGCCTCCTCGGCCAGCTCCCGCAGCGCGGCCACCGGCAACTCCTCGCCGGAGACATCCATCAGACCGGCCGGCAACTCCCACAGGTGCCGCCCGACCGGGTGCCGGTACTGCCGGATCAGCACCACCTGGCCGGCGTCGTCGAGCGCCACCACGGCCACCGCCCCGACGTGCCGGACGAAATCGCGTACCCCCGTCCCGCCGCCGGGCATGGTCACCTCCTCGGTGACCACGTCGAAGATCCGCCCCCGGTACCGCTCCTCGCGGGCACGCACCTCGTAGCGGTGCTCGACCCCGCTCACGCCGTCGCCCCGCCCCTGCGCCTGCTGGTTCGCTGGCTCACGAGGACGAGCCCGCCTTCGTCGCGGCGCCGTTGCGGGCGGCCTTGCGCGTCGTCGGGGCCTCCGCCGCCGCGTCCAGGTCGACCGGCAGTTGGTCGGCCTGCGAGTACGTCACCGCGGCCTTGACGAACGAGGCGAACAACGGGTGCGGTCGGGTGGGACGGCTCTTCAGCTCCGGGTGCGCCTGGGTGGCCACGAAGAACGGGTGCAGGCTGCGGTCCAGCTCGATGAACTCGACGAGCCGACCGTCCGGCGAGGTGCCGGAGATGTGCAGGCCCGCCTTGGTCAGCGCGTCCCGGTAGGCGTTGTTCACCTCGTAGCGGTGCCGGTGCCGCTCGCTGATCTCGGTGCTGCCGTACGCCTCGGCGACGATCGACCCCTCGGTCAACGTCGCCGGGTACGCCCCGAGCCGCATGGTGCCGCCCAGGTCACCCTTGCCGGCGACGATGTCCTCCTGGTCGGCCATGGTGGCGATGACCGGGTGCGCGGCCTGCTCGTCGAACTCCAGCGAGTTGGCGCCGTCCAGGTCGGCCAGGTGCCGGGCCACCTCGATGGTCATGCACTGCAGGCCCAGGCAGAGGCCGAGCAGCGGGATGTTGGCCTCGCGGGCGTACCGGGCGGTGCCGATCTTGCCCTCGATGCCGCGGACGCCGAAGCCGCCGGGGATGAGGATGCCGTCCACGCCGGCCAACGCCGCGGCGGCGCCGGCCGGGGTGACGCACTCGTCGCTGGGCACCCAGCGCAGCTGCACCCGGGCCCGGTGACCGAACCCGGCCGCGCGGATCGCCTCGCTGACCGACAGGTACGCGTCGGGCAGGTCGACGTACTTGCCGACCACCGCGACGGTGACCGTGTGCCGGGGGCGGTGCACCCGCTCCAGCAGGTCGTCCCAGCTGGCCCAGTCCACGTCGCGGAAGGAGAGGCCGAGCCGGCGCACCACGTACGCGTCGAGCCCCTCGCGGTGCAGCACCTTCGGGATGTCGTAGATGCTCGGGGCGTCCGGGGCGGCGACGACCGCCTCGGTGTCCACGTCGCAGTAGAGCGACAGCTTCTCCTTGAGCTTCACCGGGATCTCCCGGTCGCAGCGCAGCACGATCGCGTCCGGCTGGATGCCGATGTTGCGCAGCTGCGCCACCGAGTGCTGGGTCGGCTTGGTCTTCAGCTCACCCGACGGCGCCAGGTACGGCACCAGCGAGACGTGCAGGTAGAAGCAGTTGTCCCGACCCAGGTCGTGGCGAACCTGACGGATCGCCTCCAGAAACGGCAGCGACTCGATGTCGCCGACCGTGCCGCCGACCTCGGTGATCACCACGTCGGGAAGCTGGCCGTCCTCGTCCGGGTCGGCCATCGCCAGGATCCGCGACTTGATCTCGTTGGTGATGTGCGGGATGACCTGAACGGTGTCGCCCAGGTATTCCCCGCGCCGCTCCTTGGCGATCACGTCGGAGTAGATCTGGCCGGTGGTGACGTTCGCCTTGCCGGACAACGCCCGGTCCAGGAAGCGCTCGTAGTGCCCGACGTCGAGGTCGGTCTCCGCGCCGTCCTCGGTGACGAAGACCTCACCGTGCTGGAACGGGTTCATCGTCCCGGGGTCGACGTTCAGGTAGGGGTCGAGCTTCTGCATCACCACCCGCAACCCGCGCGCGGTCAGCAGGTTGCCGAGGCTGGAGGCGGTGAGGCCCTTACCCAGCGAGGAGGCGACGCCCCCGGTGACGAAAATGTGCCTGGTCGTCCGTGCTGATGGGGCCAAGGCCTGCTCCCGTGTCGTCTGTCGCGGTCATGCAGACCGCCGTGCTTGATCAGCAAAAGTGATCACGCGATCCACGGGATTCGACGGTAACACCTCCCGGGCGGGTACCCGCAGGCCGCACCCCGGCTGCGACACCACCGGGTCGTCCGGGCGCTCAGGGCGCGGCAACCTCCGTCGCTGGCCGGCTGACCTGTCGGGGCGGTACGGGCACCGTCGAGGCGGCCTCCGGAGCCGTCCCACCCCGGGTCGGCCCCAACGGCTCGTCCGAGTCGACCGAGGCGTCCTCGGCGTCGGCCGAGGGCTCGTCGGCGTCGGCCGCAGGGCCGTCCCGTGTCGGCGGCGGCGCGACCGCCTGCGGTGCGCCCGCGGGCGGTCCGCTGATCGGACGGGGGTGGACCGCGCCCAGCGGCCCCCCACCCCGGGTCGGGCCGTCGTCCCCACCGACCGGACCGACCCCGCCGGAACCCGGGTCGTCGGCGCCGTCCGCGCGGGAGCGACCCGGCAGCGGGCGGGTCCGGTCGGCGGCATGGCCGAGGACCCGCAACGACGCCAGGGCGGCCATCGGCACCACCAGCGCGGCGGCAGCGCCCAGCACGTCGAGTGCCGCGCCGTCGAGCACACCACCGAGCACGGCGGCGACCACGGTGCCGGCCATCGCGGCCCGCACCGCCGGGTAGATGCCGAACAACCGCATCAGCCCACCCCACGGCTGCAACAGGGCGAACCACACCAGCAACCCACCCACCAACGCCAGCACGGTCAGCGGGCTGTTGACCAACGTCTCGAAATTCTCCGTGCTGGACCGGTGCACGGCGAACCCGCCGGTGCCGTCGAAGAGCGCGGAGAGGAACCGGCCCAGGCTGCCCCGCTCGGCCGCCGAACGCCGCAGGTCCACCACGGCGAACCCGATGCCGACCGCCAGGGCGGCCATGGCGGCCCAGGCCAGCCGGCTGACCGTCAACCAGCCGCCGGCGCTGATCACGGCGGCGACGCTCACCCCGGCGGTGAGCGCGATCGCGCCGACCGGGTCGGCACCCAGGAACGGGCTGCCCACCACCACCACGGCGAGGCCACCCACGGCCACCATCACCGCAGGCCGCCAACTGCGGTGCAGTCGCTGGGCGAACCAGCCCCCGGCGAGCAACGCCCCGGCGAGGAAGACGCCCAGCCCCACGGTGCTCAGCCCGGCGTAGCGGCCACCCTGCAACGCGGAGTAGCCGACCACGCCGTTGAGCTGGAGGCTGGCGCCGGTGAGCACGTCCAGCCCGACGACGAGTGTGGTGAGGCCGGCCACCGCGCCGAGGGGGCCGAGGGTGGCCGCGTACCCGGGGACGAACCGGACCGCCGCGGTGCCGGCGGCCACCAGCAGCCCGGTGATCCCGGCGAACAGCCAGCCGGGGTGCCCGCCCCGCCACCACGGCACCGCGTCGGCCAGCAGCGCCGCCGGCACCGTCAACGCCACGGCGACCAGCAGCAGCTCCGCCACCGCCACGATCCGCCCGGAGACGGCGGTCGGGCCGGTCGGCCCGGCGTGCGGGCGGGCACGGCGCAGCAGCGGCAGGATCGCCAGCGCCAGCAGCACCTGCACACCGGCGAGCAGCGTGAAGAACCGGCTGGAGACGGCGCGCTGGGCGGCCGCCTCCCGATCGGCGTCCGCCGGGGCGCTTATCGCGTCGGCGAGGTCGGCCGGACGACCGCCGGTGCTGACCGCCGGCCGGCCGAGGAAGAGACGCTCCGGCATCGGTCGGCCCAGCGCGGCCAGGGCGGTCGGCGCGAGGTCGACAAGTTGCAGGTAACCGTCGCGGCCGGTGCTGGCCGAGGTGAGCCACCCCCGTTCCCAGCCGGGACCGTCGGCGACCGCCACGTGCAGCCGCGACGGCTGGGCGGTGTCGGAGATCCCCGCGACCAGCACCAACGACCGCGGTGGCCGTGCGGCCAGCACCCGGGCCAACTGGGCGTCCGCCGCTCGGGCCTGCCCGGCGCGCGACGCCGGGTCGGTCCCCTCGACCGTGCCGAGGTCGACGATGCTCAGCACGCACGAGCCGAGCAGCACCTGCGGATCGGCCGGCAGCGCCGAGGCGTACCTGTCGACGCGGCCGAACGGTCGGGCGGCCGCCACGGCCGCACCCGGGCCCACGGCGACGGAGCAGCGGACCGACTCCGACAGCGAGCCGGGCATGGCACCCCAGGACAGGCGCTGCTGGTTGTACTGCACCACGCTCTCCTGGTCGGGCAGGTTCGCGCCGATGCCGTCGGGTTGTTCCACGGCCACCCCGACCGGCGGGCAGCCGTCGGGCGGCCGGCTGCCGTTCCACCCGGCGAAGCTGCCCGCGCCCAGGGTCAGCCAGCCGTCCACCGGGCAGGTGGGTCGGTGCGCGGAACGCACCGACAGCGAGCCGATCGACCCCTCCTGGGCCATCCGCCACAGCGTCGGGGTGCTCTGCGGATCGACGTCCTCCCAGCGCAGCCCGGCGATCCCGGCGAGCACCACGAAGTCGGCGGTGCGTTGCGGGATGCTGCGTGGTGGGCGGGCGGCCAGCGCGGTGACGCCGAGCGCCACCACGAGCACGGTCAACAGGGCGGGGGCGATTCGGCGCAGCATCACCGGTGTCCCGTTCTCGGGGCGTCAGAGTCGGGGGTGGCCGCCGGAGGAGTGGGTTGCCCGGTCAGCTCGGCGTAGAGGGCGGCCAGCGTGGCGACGGTGTCCGTCTCGGTTGGCCACGTCGCCGCCCGTTGCGCGCCCCGCCGGCCCAACTCGGCCCGCGCGGCCGGGTCGTCCAGCAGCGCACGCACCGCCGCGTCGACCGCGTCCACGTCGCCGGGGGGAACCAGCGTGGCGGCGTCGCCGACCAGCTCCGGCAGGCCGCCGACCGCGGTGGCGACAAGGGGTACCCCGGCGCGCAGCGCCTCCTGGGCGAACAGCTGCCGGGCCTCCCAGTCGCTTGTCACCACCGCGAGGTCGGCGCCGGCGAGCAGGTCGGCCACGTCGGTGCGGTGCCCCAGCAGGGTCACCGGCGCGCGGGCCGCGGAGGTCCGCGCGGCCAGCGGCAGATACGCCGGCCCACTGCCCGCGATCACCACGACCGGCGGTGGGGTACGCGTCCGCCAGCGGGCAGCCGCGTCGATCAGCACGTCGTAGCGCTTCTGCGGGTGCAGCCGGCCCACCGAGACGATCAACGGCTGGTCCGGCCGTACGCCGAACTCGGCCCGTACCGCCGCCGGGCGTCGGCGCGGCGCGGGAAGCGTCGGCGCGGCGACCGGGGCGAGTCGGGCATCGGTGGCGCCCAGCGCGGCGGCCCGGCGCACCAGATCCGTCGAGGCGCCCAACGCCACCCGTGCGCTGCGGGCCACCACTCGTTCCGCGAGGCGGGACATCCCACCCCGCAGTCCGCCGGAGAGCACCGCGTTGTGCCAGGTCACGATCAGCGGGGCGGCGGGACGGGCCAGCACGGCGACCAGCCCGGCCCGCAGTCCGTGCGCGTGGACCGCGTCGACACCGGCGGCGGCGAGCACCCGCCGCAGGGCCAGCACCGCACGGGCGTCGGCCGGAGTCGGGCTGGCCGGGATCTCCACCGGCTCGAACCGCGCACCCACAGCGGTGAAGTCGAACTGCTCCTGGGTGGCGGCCGGCCCGCAGACCAGGACGGTCGCGCCGCCGGCGACGAGACCACGGGCCACCGAACGGACGTGCTGTCCGACCCCGCCGGTGCTGGACGCGAGCACCAACGCGACGCTGCCCGACCATCCGGGGGGCTGAGGTGGCTCAGTCATCGCGCTGCCGTCTCCTTCCCGTCGCCCCGCTGCGGGGAGACCGGCGTCGGCCCACCGCCCCGTGGCCCCCGCCGACCCAGACGCCGCAGCACCCCGGCGAGCAGCGGCTGCACGTCTCGCCGGTCGACGAACCAGACCACAGCGAGGAACACCGCCCCGACCAGAACCCCGGACAGCATGCCCTGACCGAGTGCCGCCGCCGTCGTCGGGGTGCCGCCGCCCGGTGTGTCGAGCCAGCGGGTGAGGCCCAGCCCGGCGAGCGCGGCGAGCACACCAGCGAGGCCACCGGCCGCCCCGGCACGGGCCGCGCCGGCCAGCGCCGGACGGCCGGCGCTGCGCGCCACAGCCAGGAGCAGCAGCGCCCCGAGGACCAGCATCCCCACCGAGTTCGCGGACGTCACCGCGAGCACCCGGTCGCGCAGCGGCAGCAACGCCGTCAACGGCAGCGCCACGGCCGGGACCACCAGCCAGCCGAGGGTGATCGCCACCGTCGCCGACCGGGTGTCGCCGCGCGCGTACAGCGCTCGGGAGAGCACCGCGAACAAGCCGTAGCCGAGCAGACCCGGCGCGAACCCGCTGATGGCCGCAGCGGTGGACACCGGATTACCCGGGTAGAAGAGGGCGGCGATCGGCTGCGCGGTACCGATCAACGCCGCGACGCCGAGGCAGCTGAAGAGCAGCACGCCCCGCACCGCGCCGGAGAGGGTCCGTCGATAGCCGTCCTCGTCACCGGCGGCGCTGGCGGTGGCCAGCGTGGGATAGGACGCCACCGCCAACGGCACGGCGAGGACCGCCCACGGCAGCAGGTAGATCGCCTGGGCCAGGTTGAACACCTGTGGGGAGCCGGTTGGGCCCCCGGAAACCCGGTTCAGGACCACCAGGAGCGCGATCTGCTGTGCGGCCACCGTCACCGCGCCGGCCGTGGCGAGTCCGCCGATCCGCGCCCGTGCGTCGGCGGTGAAGGCGTACCCGAACCGGGGCCGTAGCCGCAACCGCCGCAGCGGGATCAGCAGCGAGAGCGACAGCACGACCACGCCGAGGGTGGTGCCGCCGGAGAGGAGCAGTTCGCCGCTGCGGCCGACCTGGGCCACGGACACGCCCCGCCCTTGAGCGGTGCCGAAGGCCACGTAGACGACGACCACGGTGAGGCTGGACAGCAGCGGAGCGATGACGGGCCAGGCGAAGCGTCGGTGTGCCTGGAGTACGCCGGTGAGCACGATGCCGATCCCGTAGAGCGGCAACTGCGGGGCGAAGACGCGCAACATCCGCGCACCAGCGGCGAGTTCCGACGCCGACCGCCCCTCACTGATCAGCGAGATGATCGGGTCGGCGAACAGGACGACGAGCGCAGCGAGGGGAACCAGCAGGCTCACCGTCCAGGTGAGCAGGGCGCCGGTGGTCGCCGCCACCGTCCGCCGGTCGTCCGCCGCGACCGCCCCGGCCAGCAGTGGCACGACCAGGCTGGCCAACGCCCCGCCAGCGACGATCTCGAAGACGATGTTCGGCACCGTGTTCGCGATGACGTACATGCCGCCGAGGTCGCTCTGCTCGACCACCCAGGTGAACACGGCGGTGCGGCCGAAGCCGGCGAGCCGGCTGGCCACGGTGAGGACGGCGATGAGCGCGGCTGCCCCGGCCAACCGGCCGGCGCCGGCGAGGGGTGCCGGTCTGGTCACGTCAGTCGGCGCGCCGGCCCAGAGCGTCGAGCTCCCGCAGCCCCGGGGTCCGCTGGATCACCGCGGTGAAGCTGACCTTCTCGCTGGTGGCGGTGAGACCGGCGAGCAGCGCGAGCAGACCGGCGCGGCCGAGCGGGCCGCTGCGGGCGGCGAGCGCGACGCCGAGCAGCGCCCCGAGCGCGTTCGCGCCGCTGTCGCCGAGCATCACGTCCTCGGCCAGGTCGTCGCGGAGCAGGCCGGCGGCGGCGCCGGCCGCACCGGCGGTGATCCCGCCGTGTGGGCCGCCGGTCAGCGGCGCGGCGAGCAGCAACCCGGACTTGAGGGCGCGACCCGGCCGCAGGTCGAGCAGGTTGAGCAGGTTGGCCGTGCCGGCGATCACGCCGGCGCCGAGCAGCACGTCGACGCTGCGGCGGAACGCGCCGTGACGCTGCCGGCGGGGGTGCGCGGCGACGCGGGGGTCGGCGGCGAGCAGCGCGGCGGCGCCCAGCCCGGCGGCACCCACTCCGGCGACCTTGACCAGGCCCGCGGTGATCCGTCCCGCGCGCAACGCGGCGAGGTGACCGGCGAAGCCCTTGGCCGCCTTCTGCTCCGGCCGCGCGCCGACCACGTCGTCGTACAGGCCGACGCCACCGGCACCGAGGCCGGCGACCAGGGCGGCCGCACCGGAGGCGCCGCTGGTGGCACCGAACGCGCCGGCGGCGCTCGCCCCGGCGGCGAGCGCCGGGCCGGCGGCCAGGGTCAGCGTGCGGCCGCGGAAGTTGGTGCGCTCCAGCGCCGGTCCGGCCGGGGAGGTGCGCACCTCGCGCAGCGCGTACCGGGCCGCCGCGGCACCGGCACCGGCGATCAGCAGCCGGCCCAGCGCGCTCACGCCGCCACCCCGCGGGGCCGCAGGCTCGCAGAAGCGTCGGTTGCGGACACGGGGGTACGTCGTTCGCTCACTGGGGCAGTCTAGGCAACAGGCCGGAGGCGGCGTTGTCGCCGACGCCGTACTGGCCGGCCTTCTTCTCGGTGAGCTGCTGCACCAGGGCGAGGCTGGTGACCAGTTGGCCCTGCACGGTGTTGGCGTTGTCGACGGTGGAGATGGTCTGGGAGAGCACCGGGTCACCGCGGACCACGGACACCAGGTTGCCACCGGCGGAGCCGTTGCCGGCCACCACGATCGAACCGGTCCGGTCGAACTGCTCGGCGATCTTGACGACCGACTCGTCCCGCTTGTCGGAGTCCTTGTCGACGTACGGCTGCCCGCTGACCACGACGACCGCCTCCGCCGAGCCGGTGACCTTGTTGTTGTCGGTGGTCAGGTAGCCGGCGTTGTTGTACGCGGCGAGCACCGCCCGCCGGTCGGCGTCGCTGACCGGCGCGACGCCCTGGGCCCGGTCCAGCAGGACGCTGGCCAGCAGCGCGCTGGAGGTCTCCACACCGTGCCCGTTGCCCGGCAGGCCGGTGGTCTGCGCGGTCGGGCGGGCCGCGGTGACGGCCAACTCCAACAGGTTGGAGTTGTTGTCCGGGTTGACGAGCTTGTCCTGCAGATCGACCCGGCCGGTGATGGTGGCCCCGGCGAGCTGGAGCTTCTTGAGCACACCCTCGGTGTGGTCGCGCCCGTTGGGCAGGCTGAGCACCACGACCCGGCGCCCGGTGAGGGTGCTGGGCAGGAAGACCTGGGAGATGTCCTCGGCGAACTCCTCTTCCAGCCCGAGCTGCTTCTCCATGCTGTTGACCTGCTGACGCAACTGCTGGTTGTCCTTGCGCAGCCCGGTGACCTGCTCCTTGAGCGAGTCGGCGACCGGGCCGTTGAGGGCGGCCGTGCCGACCACCAGGCCGATCGCCAGAGCCAGGAACACCGCGGTGAGGGACACCACGTGGTAGCGAAAGTTGATCACGCTTGCAGCCTCTTGATCGGTCGGGAACTAGAAGAGCCGGTACAGCTGGAACACGAAATTGTCCCACCACTCGGCGACCACGCCCAGGTACGCCTTCCCGACGGTCGAGACAGCCACCGCGGACGCCATCGCCGCGATCGCCGACAGCACCAGCAACAGCAGCGAGGAGCCGGAGATGCTCTGCCGGTAGAGCCGGCTCACACCCTTGGCGTCGACCAGCTTGCCACCAACCTTCAGCCGGGTCAGGAAGGTGGAGGCCATCCCACCGCGGCCCTTGTCGAGAAACTCGACGAGCGTGGCGTGGGTGCCGACCGCGACCAGCAGCGAGGCGCCCTTCTCGTCGGCGAGCAGCATGGCCAGGTCCTCGCTGGTCGCGGCGGCCGGGAAGGTGATCGCCGGGACGCCGAGACCGTTGACCCGGGGCAGACCGGGCGCCCGCCCGTCCGGGTACGCGTGCACGATCACCTCGGCGCCGCAGCGCAGCACGTCGTCGGTGACCGAATCCATGTCCCCAATGATCACGTCCGGGGTGTACCCGGCCTCGACCAGGGCGTCGGCCCCGCCGTCGACGCCGATGAGCACCGGCTTGAACTCCCGGATGTACGGGCGCAGCACGTCCAGGTCGGCCTTGTAGTCGTAGCCGCGCACCACGATGAGGCAGTGCCGCCCCTGCATCTGCGTCTCGATGTCCGGCACACCCACACCGTCGAGCAGCAGATCGCGTTCCTGACGGAGGTAGTCCATCGTGTTGGCGGCGAACGCCTCCAACTGCACCGACAGGCCCTCCCGGGCATCGGCCATCGCCTTGGCGACCGACTCGGTGTCCTGCAGGCTGCCGTGGGCCACCGGCTCGTCGCCGGCGAAGACCGTGTTGCCCTCGATGCGCACCTGATCGCCCTCGCGGATCTGCTCGAAGACGCCCTCCCCGAGGTCGTCGAGGAGCGGAATGCCGGCGGCGACGAGCACCTCCGGGCCGAGGTTCGGGTAGCGGCCGGAGACCGAGGGCTTGGCGTTGAGCACCGCGCCGACCCCGACCGCGACCAACGAATCGGCCGCCACCCGATCCAGGTCGACGTGGTCGATGATCGCGATGTCACCAGGGCGCAGTCGACCGACCAGGCGTTTGGTCCGGCGATCAAGGCGCGCGGTGCCGAGGACTCTGCCCGGTTCGGAGTTCCGATTCCGGCGCAACGTGGGTAGACGCATCGTGACCATCCTGGCATGTGAGGCAGGCTTTTCTGTCGCGACATGCCTGAGCAGGGCCGCCTACCCAGGGAAGCACACGACGGCACGAGCCGGTGTGCTTGCGCTCACAATACGCGGCGTCACAGCCGCCTTTCCTTGGCGGCCACGGCCAAGAGCTCCTCGGCGTGAGCGATACCCAGATCAGAATCGGGCAAACCCGCAAGCATCCGGGCCAACTCCCGGGCCCGCTCGGTGTCCTCCACGACCCGCACCCCGCTGGTCGTCACCGCGCCGCCGGTGTCCTTCGCCACCACCAGATGCCGGTCGGCGAACGCGGCCACCTGCGGCAGGTGTGTGACGACGAGCACCTGGTGGCTGCGGGCCAGCCGGGCCAGCCGGCGACCGATCTCCACCGCCGCCTGACCGCCGACGCCCGCGTCTACCTCGTCGAAGACCAACGTGGGCGGGCCACCCGAGCCGGCGAAGACCACCTCGATGGCGAGCATCACCCGGGACAGCTCACCGCCGGAGGCGCCCCGCTGCAACGGCAACGACGGTGCACCCGGGTGGGCCAGCAACCGCAGCTCCACCTCGTCACCGCCGTCCGGCGCGACAGCCACCTCCACGCCGTTGACCGACAGCGTCGGCTCGGCGCGGCCAGCCGGGCGGGGCAGCACCGCCACCTCGATCCGCGCGTGTGGCATGGCCAACCCGGCCAGCTCGACGGTGACCTGGTCGGCGAACCGGATCGCCGCCTCCTGCCGGGACGCCGACACCCGCCCGGCCAGGTCGGCCACCTCCACGGCGAGCCGCTGACCGTCGCGCTCCAACTCGTCGAGCAGGTCGTCGGACATGTCCAGGTCGGACAGTCGGGTGCGGGCCCGGTCGGCCCAGGCGATCACCCCGTCGACGTCGTCGGCGTACTTGCGGGTCAGCGCCCGCAGCGCCGCCCGCCGCTCGTAGACGTGCTGCAACCGGGCCGGGTCCGCGTCGAGCGTCGCCAGGTACGCCGACAGCTCCGCCGACACGTCGGTGACGAGCGTGGCCGCCTCCTCCAGGCGGGCCGCCAGCTCACCCAACGCCGGGTCGGTGCCCGACTGTGCCTCCAACGTCCGTCGGGCGGTGCCGAGCAGCACCGCCGCGTCGGGTGCCTCGTCGGCGGCCTCCGCGCCGCCCGCCACGCACTGCTGGGCGATCTGCGCGGCGGTCCGCAGCCCCTCGGCGTGCTCCAGCCGCTGCGCCTCGGTCTTCAGCTCGTCGTCCTCACCGGGCTGCGGATCGACCCGGGTGATCTCGTCGAGACCGAGCCGCAGCAGGTCGGCCTCCTGGTTGCGCTCGCGGGCGTTGCGCCGCCGGTCGGCCAGGTCGTCGACCACCCGCCGCCACCCGGTGTACGCCTCCCGCAGCGCGTCGAGCAGCTTCTCGTGCGCGGGGCCGGCGAAGCGGTCCAGTGCGGCGCGCTGCTCGGCGGGACGCAGCAGCCGCAGCTGGTCGGACTGGCCGTGCACGGCCACGGCCTGCTCGCCGACCTCACCGAGCATCGACACCGGCATGCTCCGGCCGCCGACGTGGGCGCGCGAGCGCCCCTCCACCGTGACCGTGCGGCTCAGCAGCACCGAGCCGTCCTCGTCGGGCTCGCCACCGGCCTCGGTGATCCGCGCGTGCACAGCGTCGGCGACCCGACCGCTCAGACGCAACCGCCCCTCGACCACCGCCCGGCCGGGTTGGGCGCGGACCCGCCCGGCGTCGGCCCGACCTCCGAAGAGCAGGCCGAGGCCGGTCACCACCATCGTCTTGCCCGCACCGGTCTCGCCGGTGATGACGTTCATGCCGCCGGTCAACGGCAGCGTGGTGTCCTCGATGACGCCCAGTCCGGTGATGCGCAGCTCTTCCAGCACAGCCACCGACAGTAGACGCGAGGCCCGACAGTTGACCAGCCGACGGGCCCGGGTGCGGCCGACACCCGGCCGCCGTACAGTTCTGCCCCGTGTTGGATGTGATCGGCCTGACCACGGCTGAGGAGGAGCTCTACCGCTGCCTGCTCCAGCTCACCACGGCCCGCATCGACGAGTTGGCGCGCCGGCTGAACCGACCCCGCGACGAGGTCGTCGCCCAGGTCGAGGCGCTGCGCGCCAAGGGCCTGGTGCAGCCCACCGACAACGACCCGGACGCGTCGCTGCGCCCGACCGCCCCGGACGTCGCCCTCGGCGGGACGCTCCTGCGCCGCCAGGAGGACCTGGAGGCGGCCCGCCGACGGGTCACCCAACTGGCCGAGGAGTACCGCTCCGGGCTGCGCCGGCAGCACGTCGACCACCTCGTCGAGGTGATCGCCGGCGCCCGGGTGCTCCGCGACCGTCTGCGCGATCTGCAGAATGCGGCACGCACCGAGGTCCTCTGGTTCTGCCGCGCCAACCCCCTGGCGATGGCCGGACCGGAGAACGTCGAGCAGTTCGACGCGCTGGCCCGCGGGGTGAGCTACCGGGCCATCTACGAGCGTGACCTGCTGCTGGCACCGGGCGCGTTGGCCGACCTGGCCAAGGGCGTCGCCGCCGGGGAACAGGCCCGGGTCCTGGACCGACTACCGGTCAGACTGGCCATCGTGGACGCCCGCATCGCCATCTGCCCGTTGGTGCCCGACCGCGACGGCGGCGAGCCGAGCGCCGCCGTGATCGGCCGCAGTCAACTGCTCGACGCGCTGCTCGCCCTCTTCGAGAGCCACTGGCGGGTGGCCACCCGGTTACGCCTCGACGATCCCCTCGCCGACCCGACAACCGCCGACCGCCGCCCGGATCCACCGGACCAACCGGGCGACGGTTATCAGCCCGACGCCGACGAGGCGCGGCTGCTGTCGCTGTTCGTGGCGGGCGTACCGGACAAGTCCATCGCCTCCCAGCTCGGGGTGAGCCGGCGGACCGTGCAGCGGCGCGTCGCCGACCTGATGGCCGCCGCCGGGGTGGACACCCGGCCCGGGCTGGCGTTCCAGGTCGCCCGACGCGGCTGGCTCTGACGCGGTGGGGTCCGCCGTCGAGCGACGGCGGACCCCACCCCGGGCGGGACGGCCCCCGCCGCCCCGCCCGGTGCGCGTCAGCGCAACCCGTACGCCGCAAGCACCGTCTGCTCGACGGTGTTCCCGGCCCGGTCGGCGGCGCGCACCCGCAGCGACACCGTGCCACGCCCCGCCGGCACGGTCGCGATGTAGCGGGTGCCCGACCCCTTCGTCGGCGCGGTGCGCCAGGTGACGCCCCCGTCGAAGGAGACCTGCACGCGGACGCTGGCGCCGGTCGGCGCGGGCACCCCGGCGGGCTGGCGCAGGGTCAGCCCGAGTTGGTGCGGCCGGTCGCCGCGGACCGTGCCCTGCAGGTCGGCCGGCACCCGGTAGTCCACCTGCAACAGCGACAACGGCGTGGCGGCGTCGCCCGTCGGTCGCGCCGAGGTGAACTCCCAGGCCGTGTCGGTCCGGGTGGCGTAGCGCCACTCGTCCGAGGACCGCTTCGTGGTCAGGTCCAGCCGGTAGCGGGCCCGACCCGCCGTGGTGGGCACCGCGGCCCACCCACCGGACAGGTCGGCGATCTGCTGCCCGTCCCGGCTGACCCGCGCCTCGACGGTGTCCGACTCCTCACTCCCGCCGGCCACGCTGTAGTGCCCGTCGGCGTCGACGAACTCGGGCACCCGCAGAGCCAGGGTGTCCCCGGTCCGGGTGGGAACCGGCACCCCGCTGGCCGGTACGGCCGGGCGGACCACCGGCGCGTGCCAGGCTTCGGTCTCCCGATCGTCGGCGCCGTAGCGCCGGGGCTCCTGGTTCAGGCCGCCGGCCAGTTGCCCCCACTGCATGAACGTCAGCTTGTGCTGCACCCGGTGCTGCCACCAGTTCTCCCCGGCGCTGACGAACTCCTGCCGGGTGGTGCCGTTGCGGACCATGCGCTGGTCGTCGTTCCAGGAGTACTCCTGCCACGGGCGCCAGCCAAAGCGCTGTTCAGTGGCCCAACCCGCCCCCGTGTCGCCGTAGCTCGCGCTCACCTCGGCGGTGTTCTTCGCGGTCACGGTGTGCACGATCCGCTCCGGCACCCGGCCCTTCGACACCTGCCACACGTCGTACAGGTAGGGGCTGTCCACGGTCAGCGTCAGGTCCAGCGTCGCCCGGCCCTTCCTGGCCGCCGCGATGAGCCGCTGCCCGTCGTCGTAGGCGACCGCCATCGACGGGATCGGCAGTCGGTCCCCGATCGGGCGCCACACCGTCCACGCGGAGAAATCCGCCGGGCGAACGACAAGCACCGCCGCGGCACCGGCAGCCGCCGCGGCGGCGATCTGCTCGTCCTCGGAGCGGTTCGGGTCGGTGGCGAGCAGCGCGGCGGCGCCCCGCACCCGGGTCAGCTCAGCGGGAGTCCCCGTGCCGGCCCACACCAGCGCCAGCTTCCGCCGGCCGCTCGGCGCCGGTGACGTACCCATCAGGTTGATGTCCAGCGGACCGGACACCCCGCTGATCGTCGCATCCACCATCGGGGCGACGAGCTGCCAGCGCGAGGCGAACTCGAACTCACCCCGGCGCACCTGGCGCGTCGGCGTGACGTTGACCTGCTGAACAGTGCTGTACGACATCGCACCGTGGTCCACCTGCCGGCCGTTGCCCATCACCCGGTGCACGTAGTAGCTGAGCGTCGCCTGCTGCTCGCTCGGCTTCGGCGTCTCGATCCGCACCGGCGTGCCCTTGCGGGCGTCGAGCACCACGGTCAGGTCCCGGTCGACGGTCAGCTCCGGCTCGACGACCTCGGTCAGTTGCTCGTCCAACGGGGCGCCGTGCTCGACCATCGCGGTCAGCAGGTACGCGCCCTCCTCGACCTGCAGGGTGCCCTCGCCCGGCCACCAGCCCCAGAAGTCCGACTCGGGCTGCTCACCGAAGAGAGTCAACCCCGGCGACACGGTCAGCCGACCCTGCCGGTCCAACACCTTCACGGTCACCTGGTGCATCGGGCCGCTGACAGTCAGCCCGACCGGGGTCCGCACGGCGACGCCGTCCGTACCGGTCGCCACCAGCCAGCCACCGTGCGGACCGCGGGCCAGCTTCGCCGGGTCGGCGAGCAGCGGCACGGCCACGCTGCCGCCCGCCGGCACGGTCACCTCACCGGAGGCCGCGGCGACCCCGTCGGTCTCGGCCGCACCGCTGTCCAGGTTGCGCAGGTCCACGGCCAGCCGCAGGGTCCGCGCGACCGTCGTGCCGTTGGTGTACGTCACGGTCCGCTCGACCGCCGCACCGCCGGTGGAGATCCGGCCGAAGTCCGCGGTGGCCGAGGCGACCACCTGCTGCGTGAGCGCCCGGGCCACGTCGACGCGACCACCACCCTGCTCGAAGACGGTCAGCGCCGGGTTGGCCTTCGTGGTGCTCACCAACGCGTCCTTGAGCTTGCCGGCATTCCAGTCCGGGTGCTCCTGGGCGAGGATCGCGGCCGCCCCGGACACGTGCGGGGTGGCCATCGAGGTGCCGTTCGCGGTCGTGTAGGCGTCGCCCACCGGCGTACCCATGGTGGTGCCGGCGGCCCGCGCGGCGATGATCCCGACGCCCGGGGCGGTGATGTCCGGCTTCAGGCCGTTGTCGCCGAGCCGCGGACCGCGGCTGGAGAACTCGGCCAGGTTGTCGTCCCGGTCCACCGCGCCGACGGTGAGCGCCGCGGCGGCCGCGCCCGGCGAGCCGACGGTACGCGCCGCACCCGCGTTGCCCGCGGCGACCACGAACAGCGCGCCGGTCTCGGCGGTCAGGTCGTTGACGGCCTGGCTCATCGGGTCGGTGCCGTCGGTCGGGTCGCCGCCGAGGCTCATGCTGACGACCTTCGCGCCGGAGTGGGCGGCCCACTCCATGCCGGCGATGATGGACGAGTCGTAGCCGGAGCCACCGTCGTCGAGCACCTTGCCGATCAGCAGCTTCGCGCCGGGCGCCACGCCCTTGCGCAGCCCGGCGGACGCCGCGCCGCTGCCGGCGATGGTGGACGCCACATGGGTGCCGTGGCCGTGCCCGTCGCGGGGGCTGCCGCTGTTGGAGAAGTCCCGCGCCTCGGCGATCCGATCGGCCAGGTCGGGGTGGGTGGCGTCGACACCGGTGTCGAGCACCGCCACCGTCACGCCGGCACCGTCGCGCCCCGCTGCCCAGGCCGTCGGGGCACCGATCTGCGGCACGCTGTGCTCCAGCGTCGGGCGGACCTTCCCGTCCAGCCAGATCCGCGCGATGCCGGCGCCGAGCGTGGCCGGCGTCCCGGCGGCGACACGCTGCCCGGGCGTGCCGGCGAGCCTGGTCCACAGCCCAGCGAGGTCGCTCTTGCCCACCCGCAACGCTGCGCCGTTGATGCTCTCCAACCGCCGGGCGTCGGTGGCACCGGCGAGCGGCCTGACCCGCCCCGCGGCCTGCTCCTGGTAGCGCACGATCAGCGGCAACGCGCCCTGCTCGGCGTCGCCGTAACCGTCGGCTGCCAACTCCCGCACCTCGAAGAGCCTGGCGTCGATGATCCCGCTGGAAACGTAGGGCAGGACGTCGCTGGGCAGGACCCGCAGCCGGCCGTCGACCTCCAGGGTCTGGAAGATGACCCGCTCACGCCCGGGTCCCGGGCGGACGGTGGCGGCGACCCGGCCCGGCGCCGCCGGCGCGAGCTCGACCTGGTCGCCGGTGATCAGGGTGACGCGAACGGGTGCCGCGCCCGAGGTGGGCGTGCCCGGGTTCGGGCCGGTGGGCCGGACGGGCGGGTCGGCGGACGCCGGTGTGGCGAGGCCGACCACCAACGCGCCGACCGCGCCGACGGCCAGCCAGCGGGGGGACCAGTGCATGCGATGTGCTCCTCTACTCCGTAAGGCCCGCCATCCGTGGATGAGGGCCGATCGGAGTCTGCGACGGAGCCTGTCACCAGGTCACTAGTCGCCAGCCGCCGCAGCGGCGACATGTCGTCAGGTGGACAACTGCCGTCCACCGACGGTGTACGTCACGCTCACCGGCGGCTGCCGCGCCAACCGTGCACGGGAAGGCCGAACTTGGCGACCAGCCGGTCGGTGAACGGGCGGGCCCGCAGCCGCACGATGCGCACCGGCAGGGCGCCCCGTCGCACCGTCACCCGGGCGCCGGGGGGCAGGTCGTAGACGCGCCGCCCGTCGCAGGACAGCACGGCGAGGGTGGTGAACGGGTCGACGGTGATCACGAAGGTGGACGTCGGGGCGGTGACCAACGGCCGGCTGAACAGCGCGTGCGCGCTGATCGGCACCAACAGCAGCGCCTCCACCTCCGGCCAGACCACCGGGCCGCCCCCGGAGAACGCGTACGCGGTGGAGCCGGTGGGCGTGGCGCAGACGACACCGTCGCAGCCGTATCGGGACAGCGGCCGCCCGTCCACGTCGACGAGCAGTTCGAGCATCTGCGCCCGCTCGCCCTTCTCGATGCTGATCTCGTTGAGCGCCCAGGACTCGATGGTCGGCCCACCGTCGAACTCGGCGGTGACGTCCAGCGTCAGCCGCTCGTGCACGGTGTAGTTGCGCTCGACCACGTCACGGATCGCGGTGTCCAGGTCGTCGATCTCCGCCTCGGCCAGGAAACCCACCTTGCCGAGGTTGATGCCGAGCAGCGGCGCCTTCGCCGGCCGGGCCAGCTCGGCGGCGCGCAGGAAGGTGCCGTCCCCACCGAGCGCGAAGACGATCTCGGCGCCCTCGGCGGCCTGTGGACCGGCGACCGGCACCACACCGGGCAGGTCGAGGTCGTCGGCTTCGTCGGCGACCACCCGTACCTCGAAACCCGCGGAGATCAGGTCGGCGGCGACCGACCGGGCATGTTCGGTGCTGCGCCGTCGGCCGGTGTGGGTCACCAGCAGCGCGGTCCTGCTCATCGGGCCACCCGCCCGACCCGGCCCGAACCGTGCCACGCCACCGTCATCGTCGCCCCGACCCGGCCGCGTATCCTCCCGCGGACCGTCGCGGTGCCCTCGCTACGCGCGTTCACCCTGCGACCTCCTCCGCCGCCACGTCCGGCACATCGCCGACCGTCGGGCCGTCCGGCCCGGCCGCCACCACCGCCCGTACCCGCTGGGGTTCGGCCGGTGGCGCGCCCCGGCGCAACCATACGAAGAACTCCACGTTGCCGCTCGGCCCGGGCAGCGGACTGGCCGCCACGTCCGCCAGTCCGAGACCGAGCCGCGCCGCCGCCGCCGCCACGTCCAGCACCGCTTCGGCGCGCAGTTGCGGATCGCGCACCACACCACCGGCGCCGACCCGGTCCCTGCCCACCTCGAACTGCGGCTTCACCATCAACGCCAGGTCACCGTCGTCCCGGGTGCAGCCGGCCAACGCCGGCAGCACCAGCCGCAGTGAGATGAACGACAGGTCGGCCACCGTGAGGTCGACCGGCCCGCCGATCACGTCCGGCTCGAGGGTACGGACATTGGTGCGCTCCAACACCCGGACCCGCTCATCCGTACGCAGTGACCAGGCGAGCTGCCCGTAGCCGACGTCCACCGCCACCACCTCGGCGGCGTCGGCGCGCAACAGCACGTCGGTGAAGCCACCCGTCGACGCGCCGGCGTCCAGGCAGCGCCGGCCGGCGACGCGCAGCCCACCGGCCCCGAACGCGGCCAGCGCGCCCACGAGCTTGTGCCCGCCTCGGGAGACGTACTCCTCGGTCGGGTCCTCGCCGGTCACCAGCAGCGGATCGGCGGGGTCGACCATCGCGGCGGCCTTGCGCGCGACGACCCCGCGCAACTGGACGCGGCCGGCCTCGACCAACGCGGCGGCCTGCTCCCGGGAGCGGGCCAGACCACGGCGGACGAGTTCGGCGTCCAGCCGGTTGCGACGTGCCATGGGTGGTTCTCCGGTCTGCTCAGGCCTGGTCGTCCCACTCAGGTCTGGTCGATGGTGGCGAGGGTCTCGCGCAACGTCTCGTAGGCCGCCTCGTACTGGGCAATCTGGTCGGCCGGGGCCAGCGTCGCCGCGTTGGCCATGGCCCGCACCGCGGCGTCCACCGCCGGGTGCCGCGCCTCGTCGTCTTCGACGTCGGGCAGCGGGCCGGGCCGGACGCCCATGGGTGGGCCGGGCCGGACTGCGCCACCGGCTGGTGGGCCGGGCCTGGCCGCTCCGCCGCCCGGTGGGCCGGGCCGGGCTGGGAACGCCGCGTTCGGTGGTGGGCCGGGCCGGGCCGGGAACGACCCGCCGACCGGTGCGCCGGGCTGGCTCATTCGGCGTCGTCCGGAGGCTGCTTGCGGACGGCCTTCTTGGCCGGCATGACCGCGGGAGTGGGAGCCTCGTCGGCGTCGCCGAGCGTCGCTGGCGGCTTCTTGGCGATAGCCTTCTTCGCCACGGCCTTCTTCGCCACGGCCTTCTTCGCCACGGCCTTCTTCGCGACGGCCTTCTTCGCGACGGCCTTCTTGGCCACCGGGGCACCGGCCGAGGCCTCGGAGGGCACGAGACCGCTCACGGGCCGCGCGGCCAGCGCGGGGTCGGGTTGCGCCGTGCTGCCGCCTGCAACCGGATCGGCAGCGGCCGGCGCGGCGAGCGGTGCGGCAGCGGCCGGCGCGGCAGCAACCGGATCGGCAGTGGCCGGCGCGGCGAGCGGCGCGGCAGTGGCCGACGCGGCGAGCGGTGCGGTGGTCGGCTCGGCGGCACGCGCCTCGCGGAGCTGCCGTTCCAGGTCGTGCACCCGTCGGGTCAGCTCGGCCACCTCGTCGGCGGTGGCCAGCCCAACCGCGCCGAGTGCCCGGTCGACCTCGAATCGGACCAGCTTGGTCAGCGCCTCCCGGTTGGCGGCGCCGGTGGTGACCAGCTCCTCGCCGAGGGCCTGGAGCTGCGCGGCGGTCGCGCCGCCGGAGCCGACGAGACGACGGGCCACGTCCTGGGCCTTCTTCCGGGGCGCCTCCGCGAGGCCCATGGCCAGCTCGAGGTAGGCGCGCCACGCGTCCTGCATGCCTGAGTCCTTCCACGGGGCGGGGTGTGCAGGTGTCACGCTACCGGGCACCCCGGACGAACCCGTGCGGTACGGTGCCGAGGACGGCGTGGCGATCAACGAGGGGGAGATGTGGCCAGCGTGGACGAGTGCCGGCAGGCTTTGCAGGAGCTGGCTGCCCGGCTGGATCGCAACGCCGAGACGGTGCGCGAACGGATCGACCTGGACCGGACACTGGCCTGCCGGATCACCGATCTGGACACCGCATTCCACGGCCGGATCACCGGCGGTCGACTTGTCGAGTTGACCGACGGCGACGACCCCAAGGCCAAGATCGCGCTGAGCACGTCCAGCGATGACCTGCTCGCCCTGGTCCGCGGCGACCTGGACGTCACAAGCGCGGTGACCTCCCGCCGAGTGTCGATCAAGGCCAACCCGTTCGATCTGCTGAAGCTGCGCAAACTGCTCTGACGAGCCCGGTCAGGCAGCGGCGGTCACACCGAGGCTCTCCACCGCGTGCGTCGCGTCCGGGCCGATTGGGCGGATCTTCGGCAGCGCCGGCTCCGACGCCGACCAAGCCACCGCGCAGAGTGCCGCCACCGCGTCCAGCGACCGACCTGAGCCGGCCAGCTCCAGGGTGCCGTCGCGGTCGGTCACGGACCAGCCAGCGGCGTCCGCCGCGCCCGGGACCCGCACCGCAGCCGCCGGGTCGAAGAGCCCCGCCAGGTCATTCGCCACGTACGTGGGACGCCGCTGCGGAGGGGCGGCCAGCAGATCCGGTACGCCGTGGACTCCGGTGAGCACGAGCAGGCTGTCCAGCCCGGCACGGCGGGCACCCTCGATGTCGGTGTCCAACCGGTCACCCACCACGAGGCTCCGGCCACCTCCCGCGCGCCGAGCGGCGGTCTCGAACAGCGCCGACTCCGGCTTGCCGACCACCACGTCCGGATCCCGTTCCAGCGCCGTGCGCAGCACCGCCACCAGCGACCCGTTGCCGGGCAAGGGACCTCGCCCACTGGGCAGTGTCCGGTCGGTGTTGGTGGCGATCCAGAGCGCTCCGGAGCGCACCGCGATCGACGCCTCGGCCAGTTCGGCCCAGCCGACCTGCGGCCCGTACCCCTGCACCACCGCGGCCGGATTCTCATCGGCTTTGCTGACCGGGGTCAGGCCGACGGCGCGCAACTCCGCACGTAGGGCCTCCGCGCCAACCACCAGCACCGGGGCGCCGGCGGGCAGCCGATCCCGCAGCAGCTCGGCCGACGCCGCCGCGGAGGTGAGCACCTCCTCCGGCCGGGCCGGCACACCCATCCCCGTCAGCAGGTCGGCGACCTCGCTGGACCGGCGGGACGCGTTGTTGGTGGCGTACGCCACCGCCCGGCCCTCGTCGTGCAGCCGGGCCACCGCCTCGACGGCGCCGGGGATCGGCCGGTCGATCAGGTAGATCACCCCGTCCAGGTCGAAAACGACAAGGGTGTACCCGTCGACCAGCCGCTCCCCCGCGCCCCCGTTCACCGCTGCGTCGGCTCCGACTCGTCGCCCCGGGTGGGGGCGGTCTCGTCGGCGTTCACCGTGTCGCCGGACGTCACACTGCCGTCGGCAGCGGTGTCCGCCTCGGCGTTGCCGGCCTCGTCCGGGTGACGGTCCTCGTCCTCGTCGACGGAGTCCTCGTCGTCGCCAGGACGGGCGACCGCACCGTCCCGCTCGTCGTCGTCGAAGTCCTCGTCGTCGTCGTCTTCATCATCGTCGTTGTCGTCGTCGTCGTCGTCTTCGTTGTCGTCTTCGTCGTCGTCTTCGTCGTCGTCGTCGTCGTCGTCGAAGTCCTCGTCGCGGTCTTCGTCGCGGTCGTCGTCGTTCGCGCCGGTCAGGTCGGCGTCCGGTTCCGCCGGAACCGCTCCCGGAGCGCCCGGGCCCGCGGCGATCTCCTCGGCGGCTTCGTCCTCGTCGTCGCCCTCGATGACCACGCCGTCGAGTTCCAGCAGCCGCTCGGCGGCGTCCGTCTCACCCTCGGTGTCGACGTCAGCGGCACGGGAGAACCACTCGCGGGCCTCCTCACGCCGACCAACCGCGAGCAGAGCGTCGGCGTACGCGTAGCGCAGCCGAGCCGTCCACGGCACCGTCGCCTCGCTGGTGAGGTCCGGGACCTGGAGCATCGCGACCGCGGCGTCCTTCTGCCCGAGGTCACCGCGGGCACCCGCGGCCACGATGAGCAGTTCGATCGCGACGGCCTGGTCCAGCTTCTCCCGGTCGGCACCACGGAACAGGTCGATGGCCCGCTCCGGCCGGCCGAGCGCCCGCTCACAGTCCGCGAGCACGGCCAGGTGGCTCTGCAGACCACTCATCCGGTGGTACGTGCGCAGCTCGGCGATCGCCGACTGCCACTCCCCCGCGTGGTACGCGGCCAGACCGACCGCCTCACGGACCGCGGAGATGCGCGACGCGAGCCGCCGGGCGGCCAGCGCGTGCGCCAATGCCTCGGCCGGGTTCTCGTCGATCAGCTGACCCGTCGCCACCAGGTGCCGGGCCACCGTCTCGGCGACCGGCTTGTTCAGCGAGAGCAGCTCAGCGCGAACGTCCTTGTCGAGGTCGGTCGCGACGATGTCGTCCGGCAGGGCCGGGGCCGAGCCACGCCCACCGTCGTACGAGTCGGAGCCGCCAGCACTGTCGTCACGGCGGAACTCCCCCTCGCGACGCGGCCGATCGTCGGCCCGGAAAGCACCCGCCCGGTCGCCGCCCCGGTAGCCACCCTCACGGTCGCCACCCCGGAAGCCACCGCCGTCACGCGGCCCACTCGGCCGAGAGCTGTCCCGGTCACCACCTCGGAAACCACCCTCGCGGGGAGCACCGCGGTAACCGCCTTCGCGAGACGCGCCGCCTTCCCGACGGTCACCGCCCCGGTAGCCGCCGTCACGGTCACCGCCGCGGAAGCCACCCTCACGAGGCGCGCCGCCGTCACGCGGTCCACTCGGCCGGGAACCGGCCCGGTCGCCGCCCCGGAAGCCACCCTCACGCGGGGCGCTGGAGCGCGAACCATCGCGGTCACCACCACGGAAACCACCCTCACGACGGTCACCGCCGCGGAAACCACCCTCACGGTCGCCACCCCGGAAGCCACCCTCACGGTCGCCACCCCGGAAGCCACCCTCACGCGGAGCGCTCGAGCGCGAACCATCACGGTCACCACCACGGAAACCACCCTCACGACGGTCACCGCCGCGGAAACCACCCTCACGAGGCGCGCCGCCATCACGCGGGCCACTCGGCCGGGAACCGTCGCGGTCACCACCACGGAAGCCGCCCTCACGGCGGTCACCGCCGCGGAAACCACCGTCGCGGTCACCACCACGGAAGCCGCCCTCACGGCGGTCGCCGCCGCGGAAGCCACCATCGCGGTCACCGCCACGGAAACCACCCTCACGCGGGGCGCTGGAACGCGAACCGTCCCGGTCACCACCACGGAAACCACCCTCACGACGGTCACCGCCGCGGAAGCCACCATCGCGGTCGCCGCCGCGGAAACCACCCTCACGCGGAGCGCTGGAACGCGAACCGTCCCGGTCACCACCACGGAAACCACCTTCGCGCGGAGCGCTGGAGCGCGAACCGTCCCGGTCACCGCCGCGGAAGCCACCTTCGCGCGGAGCGCTGGAACGCGAACCGTCCCGGTCACCACCACGGAAGCCGCCCTCACGACGGTCACCCCCGCGGAAACCACCCTCACGAGGGGCGCTCGAGCGCGAACCGTCGCGGTCGCCGCCCCGGAAACCACCCTCACGGGAGGGGCCGGAACGGGTGCGATCGCCACCCTGATAGCCGCCCTCACGGCGGTCGCCGCCGCGGAAACCACCGTCGCGGTCGCCGCCCCGGAAACCACCCTCACGCGGGGCGCTGGAACGCGAACCGTCCCGGTCGCCACCACGGAAACCACCTTCGCGGCGGTCACCGCCGCGCAATCCACCGTCGCGGTCACCGCCGCGGAAGCCACCTTCGCGCGGGGCGCTGGAGCGCGAGCTGTCCCGGTCACCGCCGCGGTAACCGCCCTCGCGGCGGTCGCCACCGCGGAAACCACCTTCACGCGGAGCGCCCGAGCGCGAACCGTCGCGGTCGCCGCCGCGGAAACCACCCTCACGCGGGGCACCGGAGCGCGAACCGTCGCGGTCGCCACCCCGGTAACCACCCTCACGCGGAGCGCCCGAGCGCGAACCGTCGCGGTCACCGCCGCGGAAACCACCCTCACGCGGGGCACCCGAGCGCGAACCGTCCCGGTCGCCACCCCGGTAACCACCCTCACGGGGAGCGCTGGAACGCGAACTGTCCCGGTCACCGCCACGGGAACCAGCGTCACGGCCGCCGGCATAGCCGCCGCGAGCGCTGTCGCGGTCTCCCCGGTACGGGGGCCGGCCTTGGTCATCGCGGCGCGGGCCGCGGTCGCGTCCGCCCGCACCGTCAGTACGGTCTTCGTAGCGACGGGGACGGTCTCCGCCCTGCGGTCCTGAACTCACAGGTACATCCTTCCTGATTGCGCCACCAATGGCGCTACGCAGTCGAGGGCCGACCCGGATGGGGCGCCCCTCGACTGGAAGATTGTCCGGCGGCGTCCTACTCTCCCACACCCTCACGAGTGCAGTACCATCGGCGCTGGAGGGCTTAGCTTCCGGGTTCGGAATGTAA
>NZ_JBIAKV010000004.1:0-432176 GCF_042872705.1 Micromonospora sp. NPDC005203
GCGCACGGCGCACGGCGCACGGCGCACGGCGCACGGCGCACGGCGCACGGCGCACGGCGCACGGCGCACGGCGCACGGCGCACGGCGCACGGCGCGTCAGGATCCGAGCAACATCGGCGATAGTGCTGCTTCCGGCGGGCGGGCGGCAGCAGTTTCGGTGTTGTTGCTCGGATCCTGGACAGCCGGGGGGTCGGGGCAGCGGGTCAGCGGCCGCTGGCACGCTCGGCGAGACGGGCCTGGTGCGCCTCGTGCAGTCGCCGCAGCGCGCGGACCCCGTCGACGGCCAGCTCCTTGTCGGCGGCCTGCAGGGCAACCATCGGCAGGAGATCGTCGTCGTGCAGCTCCAGGCTGGCCCACGGGGCGCCCCGGTCGAAACGGACTCCCCGGACAACCTCCCAGGGCAGCTCGTAGGAGCTGATGACGTTGCGGACCCGAATGCCGCGAGCGTCCGCCTCCACCCGCGGACGGGTGAACAGCAGGAAGCCCAGCGCGCCGAAGATGCCCAGGCCGATCATGGCGATCTGGTCGCCGCGTTGGAAACTGCCGTAACCGTCGCCAGTCGGCCCACTCAGCGAGGTGGCGACCAGGCCGAACACGACCACCAGCGCGACCGCCGCCGACCAGCAGACCACGCGGATGCGGCGGGGCTTCAGGTGGACCAGTTCGGTGTCACTCACCCCACCAGTCTGCCATCCACACCCGCCCGTCGAGCGCACCACCCGCCGAGCCACCGCTCAGCCCGCACCGCCCGCGCAAGCCGCACCGCCCGCGCAAGATCGTGCTCGATCCGGGATGTCAACGCCGTTGCGTGAGGCGGAATGACTGTTCGTCAACCGATCCTGCATCGCGATCTTGCACTTTCTGCCCCGACATTAGGGTGCATTACCGCCTAAATCGGCGACAGAAGGTGCAAGATCGGCGCGATTCTCCTGCTTGACGTGGCTTGAGCATCGGTGGCGCTGGAGGCCACTGAATCGATGATCGAGCGCGATCTTGCGTGGGCGGTGCGCCCACCACGGGCGTCGACACCGCCGCCCCGAACCCCGCGGCGGCGCGAATGACAGATCCACTCGGCATCAGCGAAACGGGGGTGTCCCAGGCATTCGGACACCCCCGTTCCAGCGAGACCGAGTTGATCAACCGCCGGGGCCCAGCGGTGGATGCCGCCGGTCAGAGGCGACAGGCGTGGATGTTGGTGACGAGGATGGCGCGGGCGCCCAGCTCGTACAGCTCGTCCATGATGCGGTGGACGTCTTCGCGGAGCACCATCGCCTGCACCGCCACCCACCCCTCGCGGTGCAGCGGCGACACCGTGGGCGACTCGATGCCGGGGGTGAGCCCGCTGGCCCGTTCCAGCAGACCCGCCGGCACGTCGTAGGCGAGCATCACGTAGCGGCGGGCGACCAGCACACCGTGCAGGCGACGCAGCAACTGCGCGGCCTGCGGGTGGGCCGGCGCGGCGGCGCGGCGGACCAGCACCGCCGAGGACCGCAGCAGCGGCTCACCGAACACCACGAGGCCCGCCTGACGCAGGGTGGCGCCGGTCTCCACGACGTCCGCGATCACGTCGGCGACGCCGAGGCGTACGGCGTTCTCCACCGCGCCGTCGAGGCGGATCACGTCGGCCTTGACGCCCACCTCGCCGAGGTGCCGCTCGACCAGCCCGGGGTACGCGGTGGCGATCCGGTGCCCGCCCAGGTCCCGCACGGAGGCGATGTCGTCGGGGCGGGCGGCGAAGCGGAAGGTGGCCTGCCCGAAGGCGAGGTCGACGACCTCCTCCGCCGGCGCGGCCGAGTCGATCAGCAGGTCCCGGCCGGTGATCCCGAGGTCGAGGTCACCGGACCCGACGTAGGTGGCGATGTCCTTGGGGCGCAGGTAGAAGAATTCGACGTCGTTGGCCTCGTCGCGGCAGACGAGGTCCTTGGGGTCGGTGCGCTGGCGGTAGCCCGCCTCACGCAGCATCTGGGCGGCCGGCTCGGCCAGGGTGCCCTTGTTGGGAATGGCGACACGCAGCATGACGGGAGTGCTCCTTCGATCCGGATGGCGATCAACGGGTGGGGATGCACTCACAGATGTCGGTAGACGTCCTTGAGGTCGAGACCACTGGCGAGCATGAGCACCTGGACCTGGTAGAGCAGTTGGGAGATCTCCTCGGCGGTGCGTTCCGGCCCCTCGTGCTCGGCGGCCATCCACGACTCGGCCGCCTCCTCGACGACCTTCTTGCCGATGAAGTGCACGCCCTTCTCCAGGGCGGCGACGGTGCCCGAGCCCGGGGTGCCGGCGGCGGCCTTGGCCTGCAGCTCGGCGAACAACTCCTCGAACGTCTTCACGGTGGACGATTCTTCCAGCCACCGGGGCGGCACCCCGCGTCCGGGTCCGCCGAAATCCAGCAAGCGGACAATTCCCTATCAACATGGTGGGATAAAACCCCAAGCAGACTGGTCGATACCTCTACGCTGTCGGCCATGGCCAGCAGCTCACGTCTCCTCGCGCTCACCCTCGCCGGTGCCGCCGTCGTCGCCACCGCCGGATGCGCACCACAGGAGCCAACCCCCACTGTCACCGCGCCGTCCTGCGCCAAGGACAGCCTGCCCACGCGGACGCCGGGCAAGCTCACCATCGCCACCGACCAGCCCGCGTACGAGCCGTGGTTCGCCAAGGACAAGCCGGACAACGGCGAGGGCTTCGAGTCCGCCGTCGCGTACGCGGTGGCCGAGAAGCTCGGCTACGCCCGCGCGGACGTCTCCTGGACCCGGGTCAAGTTCGACACCGCCATCGCACCCGGGCCGAAGGCCTTCGACTTCGACATCAACCAGTTCTCCATCACCGAGGAACGCAAGCGGGCGGTGGACTTCTCCGCGCCGTACTACCTGGTCCGGCAGACCGTGATCGCGTTGAAGTCGTCCAAGATCGCCGGCCGGAGGTCGTTGGCGGAACTTCGTGACGCCCGACTCGGCGCCCAGGTCGGCACCACCAGCCACCAGGCGATCGTCGACGTGCTCAAGCCGACCAGGAAACCCCAGGTCTACAACAGCAACGACGACGCCAAGAAGGCCCTGCAGAACGGGCAGATCGACGGTCTGGTGGTGGACCTGCCGACCGCCTTCTACATGACCGGCGCGGAGCTCACCGACGCGACGATCGTCGGGCAGGTGCCGCAGGTCGGCTCGCCCGAGGCCTTCGGGCTGCTGCTGGACAAGAACTCGCCGCTGACCTCCTGCGTCACCGGCGCGGTCGGTCAGCTCACCGAGGCGGGCACGCTGAAGGAACTGGAGCAGAAGTGGCTCGCGCAGGTCGCGGGGGCGGCCGAGCTGCGGTGACCCTGCTCCAACACGTTCCCTCCGAGGCGCAGCGGCGGCGGGCGGCGTACCGGCATCGGCAGACCGTCTACAGCGTGCTGGTCGCGGCCAGCTCCACGGCGGCGCTCGGCACGCTGCTGGTCGTCGCGCTGACCGGCGCGCCCGGCTGGGACCGGGTCCGGCAGTCGTTCCTGGACCCGGCTGTCGCCTCCGACGCGCTGCCGGCGGTGCTGGGCGGGCTCTGGCTCAATGTCCGACTGCTGGTCTGCTGTGCCGTCGGCGCGCTGGTGCTCGGGCTGGTGATCGCGGTGCTGCGGACGTTGCGCGGCCCGATCTTCTTTCCGGTCCGGGCGCTGGCCGCCGGATACACCTACACCTTCCGCGGTCTGCCGCTGATCATCGTGCTGTACGTGCTCACCCTCGGCGTGCCCGGCCTGCGCCTGCAGGGCATGCCGCCGGCGCTGGTGCTCGGCGGGCTCGCGCTGGTCCTCACCTACGGCGGGTATCTCGCCGAGGTGTTCCGGGCCGGAATCGAGTCGGTGCATCCCAGCCAGCTCGCCGCGGCCCGTTCGCTGGGCCTGACCTACCGGCAGACCATGCGGCACGTGGTCCTGCCGCAGGCCGTCCGCCGGGTGGCGCCACCGCTGCTCAACGACGTGGTGGCGTTGCAGAAGGACGTCGGGCTGGTCTCGCTCGCCGGGCCGATCGACGCGGTCCGGGCCGCCCAGATCGCCACCGCCCAGACCTTCAACTACACGCCGTACATCGTGGCGGGGGTGCTCTTCGTGCTGCTCGCGATCCCGTTGATCGCGGTCACCGACTGGGTGACGCTGCGGGCGGCCCGCCGACAGTCGGGAGGCTGACCATGGCGGTGCTGCGGTGCCGGGGCCTGCGCAAGGAGTTCGCCGGTCAGGTCGTGCTCGACCAGCTCGACCTGACGGTCGCCGAGCATCAGGTGGTCGCGCTGATCGGCGCCTCCGGCTCGGGTAAGTCCACCCTGCTGCGCTGTGTGAACCTCCTGGAGGAGCTCGACGACGGCACCATCGAGTTGGACGGGGAGGACATCTCCGATCCCCGGGTGGACCCGGACCGGGTCCGCCGGCGGATCGGGATGGTGTTCCAGGCGTACAACCTGTTCCCGCACCTGAGCGTGTTGGACAACATCACCCTCGCGCCGCGGCGCGTACACCGGCGGGATCGTGCGGAGGCGGAGGCGCAGGCCCGGGAGTTGCTCGACCGGGTGGGTCTGGGCGCCCGGGCGGACGCCTACCCGGATCGGCTCTCCGGCGGTCAGCAGCAGCGGGTGGCGATCGTCCGGGCACTGGCGAACTCACCTCGACTGATGCTGCTCGACGAGATCACCTCCGCGCTGGACCCGGAACTCGTCGGCGAGGTACTGGCGATGATCCGCGACCTGAAGGCGGACGGCATGACGATGGTGCTGGCCACCCACGAGATGGGCTTCGCCCGGGAGGTCGCCGACCAGGTCTGCTTCCTCGACGCCGGGCGGGTCGTCGAGAGCGGCCCGCCGGAGCAGGTGTTCGGCGAGCCGACCCAGCCCCGGACCCGGCAGTTCCTGCACCGGATCATCGAGGCCGGTCGTCTCTGAGGGCCCACCCTCAGACACGACCGGGGCGGCACGGGCGTCAGCCGCTGAAGCCGACCCGCTGGGCGTTGCCCGCCGCGACGGTTCGCACGGCAAGCGCCGCGTCGAGTGCGGCCACCGTGGCGGCCCAGCCCTTGTCCTCGGCCGAGCCGGGCAGACCGGCCCGGTCGCGGGCCTGCTCGATGGTCTCCACGGTCAGCACCCCGTGCGCCACCGGCTTGCCCTCGTCCAGCGCCACCCGGGTCAGCCCGTCGGTCACCGAGCGGCAGACATAGTCGAAGTGGGCGGTGGAACCGCGCACCACCACGCCCAGAGCGACCACCACGTCACAGCGACGCGCGAGGGCCTGCGCCACCACCGGCAACTCGACCGAGCCGGCGACCCGGGCGACGACCGACCGCGCCCCGCACGCCTCGGCGGCGGCCACGGCCCGCTCCAGCATGTGGTCGGTCAGGTCACCGTGCCAGCGGGCGGCCACGATCCCGACGGTCAGCCCCGCGGCGTCCACCGCGTCGACTCCCGGCTCACCAAAACCCGCCATCGTCATGCTCCGATCTCGTCGTTGGCGACCGGGCGCCCCAGCGGCGCCTCGGACACCTCGTCCAACTCGTCCAGCAGGTGACCCATCCGGTCCCGCTTGGTGCGCAGGTAGCGCAGGTTCTCCGGGTGCGCGCCGGCCGGCAGCCCCTCCCGGCCGGTGATGGTCAACCCGTACCCCTCCAGCCCGGCCCGCTTGGCCGGGTTGTTCGTCAGCAGGCGCATCGAGCGCACGCCCAGGTCGTAGAGGATCTGGGCGCCGGTGCCGTAGTCGCGGGCGTCGGCCGGCAGGCCCAGGTCGAGGTTGGCGTCGACGGTGTCTCGGCCGGCGTCCTGCAACTGGTACGCCTGCAGCTTGTGCAACAGCCCGATGCCGCGCCCCTCGTGTCCGCGGACGTAGAGAACCACGCCCCGGCCCTCGCGTCCGACCCGGGCCAACGCGGCGTCCAACTGCGGCCCGCAGTCGCAGCGCAGCGAGCCGAACACGTCACCGGTCAGGCACTCCGAGTGCACCCGGACCAGCACGTCCTGGCCGTCGCCGAGGTCACCCAGCACCATGGCGACGTGTTCGGCCGGATCGTGCGCGGCCCGGTAGCCGAGCGCGCGGAACACCCCGTGCCGGGTGGGCATCCGGGCGTCCGCGACCAACTCGACCTGCTTCTCGGTACGCCGCCGGTAGGCGACCAGGTCGGCGATGGTGATCAGCGTGAGGCCGTGCTCGGCGCAGAACTTCTCCAGGTCCGGCAGCCGCATCATGGTGCCGTCGTCGTTGACCAGCTCGCAGAGCACGCCCGCCGGGCGCAGACCGGCGAGCCGGGTCAGGTCGATCCCCGCCTCGGTGTGCCCGGGGCGCCGCAGCACCCCGCCCTCGCGGGCGCGCAGCGGCACCACGTGTCCGGGTCGCGCCAGGTCGGTCGGGTCGGTCGCCGCCGAGGCGAGCAGCCGGCTGGTGTGCGCGCGGTCGGCCGCCGAGATGCCGGTGCTGACCCCCTCCCGGGCGTCCACGGTCACCGTGTACGCGGTGCCGCGCCGGTCCTGGTTGGTGTGGTGCATCGGCGGCAGGTCGAGGCGGTCGGCCTCGCTCTCGGTCAACGCCACGCAGACGTACCCGGAGGTGTAGCGCACCATGAATGCCATCAGCTCCGGCGTGGCCAGCTCGGCCGCGAAGATCAGGTCGCCCTCGTTCTCCCGGTCGGCGTCGTCGACCACGACGACCGGCCGGCCGGCGGCGATCTCCGCGATCGCCTGCTCGATGCTCCCAAAACTGGTCACGCGACGGCCTCCGTGTAGGTGGGACGGACCGGGGCCGGTCGGGTGGCGCGCGAGGTGCGCCACCAGGCGGCGAAGCCCCAGGCGCAGATGGCGCCGTAGACCAGGTACATGACCGCCGACGGATAGAAGCCGCCGCGTAGCAGCAGCGGCACGCCGACGGCGTCCACCGCGATCCACAGCAGCCAGAACTCCACCCAGCCACGGGCCATGCCGTAGGTGGCCAGCAGGCTGCCGGTGAGGATCCAGGCGTCGGGCAGCGGACCCCACGAGCCCAGTGCCTTGAGCACCGGGTACGCCGCGGCGGTGCCGACCACCGCGGCCAGCAGCAGCATCAGCCGCTCCCGCCCGGTGGCCCACCGCGGGACGACCGCCGCCTGGCCGTCGCCGGCGCGACGGTTCGACTGCCAGCGCCACCAGCCATAGACGCTGACCGCGAAGAAGAACACCTGCCGGCCGGCCTGCCCGTACAGGTCGTGTTCCTGCGGGGTGGCGAACACCCCGCCGAGGAAGACGGTGAGCAGCAGCGCGTTACCGACCATGCCGACCGGCCACGCCCAGACCAGCCGGCGCAGCCCGAGCAGCGCGGAGACCAACCCGAAGGCGTTGCCGACGATCTCCCGGGCCAGCACCGGCGAGCCGGCCACCTGCACCTGGGCGTCCAGCAGCCAGCTGAGCGGACCCATCAGGCCACCTCGCCCAGGGTCGAGGCCGTCGGGCGAGCGTCGGTGAGCCGGTCGCCGAGCAGCCGCTCGACGTACTTGGCCAGCACGTCGACCTCCAGGTTGACCGGGTCGCCGACACCCTTGGCGCCGAGCGTGGTCAGCGCGAGCGTGGTCGGGATCAACCCGACGGCGAACTCGTCCGCGCCCACCTCGGCCACGGTCAGCGAGACGCCGTCGATGGTGATCGAGCCCTTCTCCACCACGTACCGCGACAGCGCGGCGGGCAGGCGGAACCGGACGGTCTCCCACTGCTCGGCCGGCTCCCGGGAGATCAGCTCGCCGACGCCGTCGACGTGGCCCTGGACCAGGTGCCCGCCGAGCCGGCTGCCGAGGGCGGCGGCCCGCTCCAGGTTGACCGGGTCGCCGACGTTCAACGCGCCCAGCGCGGAGCGGCGCAGCGTCTCCCCCATCACGTCGGCGGTGAAAACCCCGTCGGTGACCTCCACGACGGTCAGGCAGACGCCGTTGACCGCGATGGAGTCGCCGTGCCGGGCGTCGGACGTGACGAGCGGACCGCGAACGGCGACAAGCGCCGAATCGCCTGCCGTCGCCGTGACCCGGACGATCCCACCCAACTCCTCGATAATGCCGGTGAACATGTCAGCCCTCCCTTTTGCGGGGCGAAGCGGTGATCCGGAGATCCGGACCGATCTGCGTAACGTCGACGAACTCCAGATCGATGGCCTCGGCGATGGTGGTCACTCCCGCGTCGACGAGAGCTGTCGGGCCGGCGCCGAGCAACCGGGGCGCGACGTAGGAGACGATCTTGTCGATCAGGCCGGCCCGCAGGAACGCGCCGGCCAGTCGGGGGCCGCCCTCCAGCAGCACCGCGCGGACCCCGCGCTGGTGCAGCGCCGCGAGCAGCGCCGACAGGTCGACGCGGCCGTCCGGGTCGGCGCCGACCTCGTCGGCCGTCGCGATCCACGTCCGCGCGGCGCCGTCGCGGACCCGGGCGTCGGCCGGGGTACGCCCCGAGCTGTCCACGACCACCCGCAGCGGCTGCCGGATGGCCAGACTGCCGTCGCGCAGGTTGCGGGCGGTCAACCGGGGGTCGTCGGCGAGCACCGTGCCCACCCCGGCGAGCACCGCGTCGACGGTGCCGCGCAGCGCGTGCACGTCGCTCCGGGCCGCCTCCGAGGTGATCCACATGCTGGTGCCGTCCGCCGCGGCGGAGCGCCCGTCGAGCGTGGCGGCGTACTTCCAGATGACATACGGCCAGCCGCGGCGCATCGAGGTCAGCCAGGCGACATTGCCGGCCTCGGCGTCCTCGCCGCGTACCCCCAGGTCGACCCGGACCCCGGCGGCGCGCAGCGTGGCAGCGCCCCCGGACGCGACCGGGTTCGGGTCGGGTACGGCGATGACCACCCGGGAGACCCCGGCCTGGACGAGCGCGGAACTGCAGGGGCCGGTGCGGCCGGTGTGATCGCACGGTTCCAGAGTGACGATCGCGGTGCCGCCCTTGGCGCGTCGCCCGGCCTGCGCCAGCGCGACGATCTCGGCGTGCGGCCCGCCGGCGTACGCGTGGAAGCCCTCACCGACGACCTGGCCGTCCTCGTCGAGCAGCACGCAACCGACCACGGGGTTGGGACTGGTGGTGCCGAGCCCGCGTGCCGCCAACTCGATCGCACGCCGCATCGCCTCGTCGACGGAGACGCTGGCCATCGCCCTGTCCTGCCCTCTCACTCGCCGGTCCGCGCGCGGCGGTCAGGGAGGCTGCGGCCATGGGGCCGCGGGCAGGCGGTGGCGGATCCGGGAACGGCGCGAGCCGCCCACGGATTCCGGGAACGGCACAGCCGCCCCCGGAGGGTCGGCGCGGCACGCTGAAGCCAGCGGCCGGCTCGGACCCGTCCGTCCCGCGCGCTGTCTCCCATCCGGACTGTCTGGGAGCGGACGAACCGCTCCCAACCGTCGGCCCCGGATTTTCACCAGGTCCACCGGGCAGCAGAGCCGTCCGGGTCGCGGGCTGACCACGGTTGGACCGTGGATCACCGCCGGTTCGGAATTTCACCGAGTCCCGCCAGCGCGTGGTGGGTACAGGAAAGTGTTGCACGTCGACGGGCGGGCGTCGCCACCTAGGCGAGCTACTTCACAGGGCCGTCATGCTCACGTGACACCACGGCGCCGGTCCACCGCGACGTACGACCCCGGTTGACTCTTGGCCACCGTCTTCATCTCCGAGGCCACCGCGATCGCCTCCAGGGGGTCGGTGAACCGCTTGCCGGCGTCGGAGAGGGACACCCCGATGGAGAGCGTGACCAGGGCGGCGCGGCGGATGGTGCCACGCCGGTCCTTCAGCTCGACGAAACCGCGCTCCCGGTCGGTCGGGTCGTAGAGCGTGTCGGCGGCGTTCTCGAAGTCGACGACCGCCCGGGACGTCAGTGGGCGCACCTGGTCCGGTGCGCAGACGATGACGAAGTCGTCGCCGCCGACGTGACCGAGGAAGGCCGGTGGCAGCCCGACGCCCACCACCGCCCGGTGCAGGCTGCGGGCCAGCGCGGAGATGAAGTCGTCGCCCCGCACGAAGCCGTACCGGTCGTTGACGCTCTTGAACCGGTCGATGTCGACGTAGCCGACGGCGTAGTCCACGCCGTTGCGGACCCGGTCGCTGATCTCCCGACGGATCCGGCTGTTGCCGGGCAGCCCGGTCAGCGGGGAAACCTCCCGGAACTCCTTGTTGCGGCGCAGGGTGGACGAGACCCGGGCCACCAGCTCGGCGGTGTCGAAGGGCTTGACCAGGTAGTCGTCGGCGCCGGCGCTGAGCCCGTGCACCTTGTCGACAGTCATCCCCTTGGCCGTCAGCATGATCACCGGAAGGGCGGAGGTCATCGGGTCGGCGCGCAGCCGCCGGGTCAACTCCAGCCCGTCGATGCGGGGCATCATGAGATCGACCACCGCCAGGTCGGGTCGCTGACGCTCGATGACCTCCAGGGCCTCCTGGCCGTCGCTGGCGTGGATCACCTCGAAGCCGTGCAGCCGCAGGTTGAACTCGACGAAACGAGCGATGTCCGCGTCGTCGTCGACGACGAGGATGATGTCCTTGCGGTCGACCTCGGGTTCCACCTCAGGCCCCGGGAGCCGCGCGTTCCGCCAGCGCCCGCAGGTGTCGTACCGCCTCCGCCGGGTCGGCGGCGCCGTACACGGCGGTGCCGGCCACGAACGCGTCGGCGCCGGCGGCGGCCGCCTGCTCGATGGTGTCCGCGGCGATCCCGCCGTCCACCTCGATGCGCAGCTCCAGGTGCCCGGCCGCGACGTGCCGGCGGGCGGCACGCACCTTCTCCAGCAACTGCGGAATGAACCGCTGCCCACCGAAACCGGCCTTGATCGTCATGATCAGGAGGGTGTCGAAGCTGGGCAGCAGGTCCAGATACGGCTCGATCGGAGTGTCCCGGTCGATGGCCAGGCCGGCCTTCGCACCCGCCGAGCGCAGGTCCTTGGCCAGCGCCACCGGGTCGTCGGCCGCCTCCGCGTGGAAGGTGACGTTGTACGCCCCCGCGTCGGCGTAACCGGGCGCCCACCGGCGCGGATCCTCGATCATCAGGTGCACGTCGAACGGCATCGCGGTGACCGCCCGCAGGCTCTGCACCACCGGCAACCCGATGGTCAGGTTCGGCACGAAATGGTTGTCCATCACGTCGACGTGCAACCAGTCCGCGGCGTCCTCGACGGCACGGACCTCTTCGGCGAGATGGGCGAAATCGGCGGCCAGGATGCTCGGCGCGACGATCGGCGGCGGTACGGTCACGGGGCCAGTGTACGAACGCGTTCACGCGCGACCCGCAGCGCGGCACCAACTCCGACGCGTTGTGATGCGACAGTGACCAGTGGTGCAGAATTAGGCGCTCCGGACTGCCGAATCCGGACGAACAGACATGAGTGGCTGGCCGATCGACGGAAACGCGACGACACTCCAAGCGGGACGGTGCCGAAGGGCGCACGCCCGCCGGGGTTTCGCCGCGGGGCGCGGTGACCGGCCGCCAGCTCCCGAAAGGGCGGACAATGCGACGGTGGCTTCCAGCGCTGGTGCTGGCCGGCGTCACGACGATGCTGCTGGCCGGCTGCTCGCCGGCGCGGGGCGCGGACGGTGACCTCACCGACGACTGGCCGGCGCTGCGGGACCCGACGCCGTTCACCCCCGCCACCGACACCTGCCTCCCCCGGATCACCGGCGTCGTGCAGGCCAGCACCTACGAGACGGTGGACTGCGCGCGCAACCACCTCGCCGAGGCCATCCACGTCGGCACCTTCGTCGGGCCCGACGCGCTGACCGAGACCCGACCGGAGCCCGGATCGGCGGCGCTGCGCACGGCCCGCGCCGAGTGCGACCAACGGGCCCGGGAGGTGCTCGGCGGCGACTGGCACACCGCCCGGCTCACGCTGTCCCTGGCGCTGCCGTCGGTCCCCTCCTGGACCGGCGGCGCGCGCTGGTTCCGCTGCGACCTCAGCGAGACCGGCAGCATCGACAACACCCGCCCGGTGAACCGCACCGGCAGCCTGCGGGGCGCGTTGATCGGCGACAGCCCGCTGACCCACCGCTGCTTCGACCCCAAGCTGATCGGCGACAACCTCAACTACATGGCACCGGTGCTCTGCACCGAGCCGCACCGCGCCGAGTTCGTGGGCGTCTACCAGGAACGGGACGCCAGCTGGGCCGAGTTCACCGCCTCCGCCGCGCAGTCGCACCGACGCTGCATGGAGTTGATCGCCGCATACGCGGCCGTGCCGAACAACAAGGACCTCCCGTATCGGGCTGGGTCCATCTACTACCCGCCGTCGCAACGGGAGTGGGAGGAGGGCGACCGTGGCGTGCGCTGTTTCCTGTGGAGCGACGACCGCAAACTCACCCGCTCGATGCGCGGCGCCGGCCCCGAGGGACTGCCCGCCATCTGAGGATGAGTGCCGTATGCTGCTGCGCCGTGGCGCTACCGACCGGCGGGGTCCGGCCGGAGGCCACAGTGGCGGGAGGTCAGGGATGCGACGGTGGTGGGCGGCGTACGCCGGAGGTGCGGCCCTGGCCCTGGTGCTGACCGGGTGCAACGCACCCGCCGGAGTCGACACCGACCTCGTGGACGACTGGCCGGCACCCGTCGCGGCGCAGCAGTTCGTGCCCGCCGCCGACGTCTGCCACCTGACCTCTCAGCAGGTCGGCTTCCTGACCGGCTACAACCCGACGGCGTGCACCGAAGCGCATCTGGTCGAGACCCTGCACGTCGGCACGCTCACCGGCCCGAACGCCCAGCCCGGCGCGCCCCCGCAGCCCGGCTCGGCGGGCATGCGGGCCGCGCAGGCGGGGTGCGACACGGAGGTCAACAAGGCGGTGGGCGCCGACTGGCGTTCCGGGCGGGTCGGCCTGACCGTGGTGCTGCCGTCGCCGCAGGCCTGGGCGGGCGGCGCCCGGTGGTACCGCTGCGACGTCAGCGAGATCGCCAGCATCGACGACACCACCGTCGGCCCGCGCACCGGCAGCCTCCGGGGCGCGCTGTCCGGCGCGGCACCGCTGGCGTACCGCTGCTTCAACCCCAAGCTGGTCAAGGACGACATCGACGAGATGCTGCCGGTCTCCTGCACGGCCAAGCACCACGCCGAGTTCGTCGGGATCTGGCAGGCCCCGGCGGTCAGTTTCGCCGAGTTCTCCCGCACCGTGAAGAAGACCCACCGGGCCTGCCAGACGATGATCGCCAGGTACGCCAAGGTGCCGGACAACTCCCAGCTCGAGTTCCGCGCCGGCACGATCTTCTACCAGCCGTACGAGGAGGAGTGGCGCAACGGCAACCGCGGCGTGCAGTGCTTCCTCTGGATCTCCGATCGGAACCTGACCCGCTCGATGCGCAACGCCGGCACCAAGGGGCTCCCGGTCACCTGAGCGTCAGGCGTCCGGCCGGTCGGGTGACCGGCCGGACGTGAGCCCCGTCAGCCTCGCCGCAGGACGGCGAGGAACATCGCGTCGGTGCCGTGGCGGTGCGGCCAGAGCTGCACCGTCGGCCCGTCACCCAGACCGGGCATGCCGGCCGGCAGCAGCGGCCGGGCATCGACGAAGTCCACCGCGACACCACTGCGGCGGGCCGCCTCGGTCACCGTCACGTGCGTCTCGACGGTGTGCGGCGAGCAGGTCACGTAGGCGACCAGACCACCCGGGCGGACCGCCCGCAACGCCGCGCCCAGCAACTCCCGTTGCAGCCGGGTCAGCGGCGGCAGGTCGGACGGTTCGCGACGCCACCGCGACTCCGGCCGACGCCGCAGCGAGCCCAGCCCCGTGCAGGGGGCGTCCACCAGCACCCGGTCGAAGTGCTGCTCCGGCAGCTTCGGGTCGGCGCCGACGTCACGGCCGTCCATCGTCAGCACGGTCACCGGCAGGTCGCGGGTGGCCAGGGAGACCAGCCGGGCGCGGTGCTCGGCCACCTCCACCGCGGTCACCCGCGCGCCACGCTGCGCGGCCAACGCGCCGAGCAGGCCGGCCTTGCCGCCCGGGCCGGCGCACAGGTCCAGCCACCGCCCGTCCGGGCCGTCCAGCGGCGCGTCGGCGAGTGCCGCCGCGACCAGTTGGGAACCCTCGTCCTGGACGTGGGCACGGCCGTCGACCACCGCCGGGATGTCGCCCGGCGCGCCGCCGGGCAGATAGACGGTGTACGGCGAAAAGGCGCCGGGCGCCCCGCCGACCTCATCGGCCAGCTCGATCGGGTCGATCAGGCCCGGCCGGGCGCACAGGTGCACCGGGGGACGCTCGTTGTCCTCGATCAGCAGCCGGGCCGTCTCACCGAGATCGCCGTCGAGCGCTTCGGAGAAGGCCCGCACGATCCACTGCGGATGGCTGTACGCCAACGCCAGGTGCCCGACCGGATCGGTCTCCATCGGTGGGGCGAGTTTCGCCACCCAGGCGTCCGCGTCCCGGCTGGACACCTCGCGCAGCACGGCGTTGGCGAAGCCGGTCGCGCTCGGTGCCACCGAACGGACCAGGTCGACGGTCGACGACACCGCGGCGTGCGCGGGCACCCGGGTGTGCAGGAGTTGGTACGCCCCGAGCCGCAGCGCGTCGCGGACCGGCGGGTCGATCCGGGCCACGTCCCGGCCGGCGGCGTCGGTCAGGATCGCGTCCAACGTGCCCAGGTTGCGCAGGGTGCCGTAGGTCAGCTCGGTGGCGAAGGCCGCGTCCCGGCCGAACAGCCCCTCCTCCCGCAGGATGATGGGCAGCACCAGGTTGGCGAACGCGTCGTCGCGGTGCACGGCGGCCACCGCCTCGTACGCCGCACGGCGCGGGCGGTCCAGTGGTGGCCGGACCGGCCGGCGGTCCCCGCCACGACCCGGAGGCGGGCCGGAGCGGCTCGGGCGGGTGCCTTCCGGGGCGGTCACGCGAAGTCCTCTCCGGCGCCGACCCGGACGCCGCGCGCCCAGTCGGTCGCGCCCATGGCCCGCTTGCCCGCGGCGCGGACCTCACCGAGGCGCACCGGCACGCTCGCCGTGCCGGCCAACACCCGGGACTTCTCCACCAACAACTCCCCCGGCTTCAACTCGGGGCCGTCGGGCACCGGCACGACCGGGCCGAGCTTCACCCGCTCACCCCGGAACGTGGTCCAGCCGCCCGGGGCCGGCGTGCAGGCCCGGATCCGACGGTCCACGGCGAACGCCGGGTCACCCCAGCGGACCCGGGCGTCGTCCACGGTCAGCTTCGGCGCCAGCGACACCCCGTCGGCGGGCTGCGGCTCGGCGCGGGCGGTGCCGTCGGCGATCGCGTCGAGCACCGCCACGAGCAACCCGGCACCGGACTCGGCGAGCCGATCCAGCAGGTCACCGGAGGTGTCGGCGGCCCGGATCTCGTCGGTGAGGGTGCCGTAGACCGGGCCGGTGTCCAGACCCTCCTCCAACTGGAAGACGCTGGCCCCGGTCAGCTCGTCACCGTGCAGCACGGCGTGCTGCACGGGAGCCGCGCCCCGCCACGCCGGCAGCAGCGAGAAGTGCAGGTTGATCCAGCCGTACCGGGGGATCTCCAGGGCGGCCGGTGGCACCAGCGCGCCGTAGGCGACCACCGGCACGCACTCCGGTGCGAGCTCGCGCAGCCGGTCGAGGAACTCGGGCTCGCGGGGACGGGCCGGCGTGAGCACCTCCACGCCGTGCGCGTCGGCCCACTCACCGACCGGGGAGCGGGACAGGCCACGCCCACGCCCGGCGGGCGCGTCCGGCCGGGTCACCACGGCGACCAGGTCGTGCTGGGACGCGGCGACGGCGGCCAGGGCGGGAACGGCGACGGCCGGCGTACCGGCGAAGATCACACGCATCGGGGTCACCGACCCAGACCGAACGGGTCACTGATGTGCGGGCTCAGCTTGACCGTGGGTGGGGCCGCCCCGTCGTACCAGTCGGCCTGACGGATCGCCTTCATGGCCTCCTTGCGCCCCTCCTGGTCCAGCCGGTCCAGGAACAGCACCCCGTCGAGGTGGTCGGTCTCGTGCTGCACGCAACGCGCCATCAGGCCGGTGCCGACGATCTGCACCGGGTCACCGAAGGAGCTGAAGCCCTTCGCGATGACGTTCTGCCGACGCTTGGTGTCGAAGTAGAGCCCGGGAATCGACAGGCAGCCCTCCGGGCCGTCCTGCTCCTCCTCGTCCGGAAACTCCAACACCGGATTGATCAGGTGCCCGAGCACGTCGTCGACGTCGAAGGTGAACACCCGCAGACTCACGCCGAGCTGCGGCGCGGCCAGGCCGGCGCCGTTCTGCTCACGCATCGTGTCGGTCAGGTCGGCCACGAGCCGACGCAGCTCGGCGTCGAAGGTGACCACCGGATCGGCCGGCGTGCGCAGCACCGGATCCCCAAACAGACGGATGGGCTGAACGGTCACGCGGGATGGCTCCTTCGACAGGTGGACGGGCGTCGCGTACCAGTCTACGGAGTGCCCGGCCGCGCGCTGGCCGGCGTACCTCGATCGGCCACCGCAGGTGTGCCCAGCGTCACCGGCCGGCCGCCGGGCACCGGCCGAGCGCGCCCGGCCCCGGCCCCTCGCCGACGTCCGGGCGGCGGCCCGTGGGAAGCGTCAGCCCCGCGCCGAGCACCTGGGCGTCGCCCGGCTCAGCAGGTCACGTACCCGCTCGACGTCGGGGTGGCCGAGATCGTCGAGGATGCCCAGGGCCCGCCGCCAGGTGCGGACGGCGCCCGCCGTGTCCCCCGCCGCGTCTCGGCTCTCGCCGAGGCGGGCCAGGGTGTCCGCCTCGTCGTAGCGGTCGCTGACCCGCCGGTACAACCCGAGCGCCCGTTGGAAACAGCGGATCGCCGCGCGGTGGTCACCCAGCCGGGCGTGGATGAAGCCGAGGCTGTCCCAGGTGTTCGCCTCACCGTGCCGGTCCCCGGTCGGGCGCAGCAACACCAACGCCTGCTCGCAGTGCGCGAGCGCGAGCCCGTACTGGCCGAGTTGGGCGTGTGCCCAACCGACCGCGTTGCGGGCGCTGGCCTCCCCGGCCGGATGACCGGCGGCCCGGTACAGCGCCAGGGCCCGCTGGCCGTGGTCCAGCGCCTCGGCGTACCGGCCGAGCCCGTCGAGCATCGCGCCGAACGCCCGGTGGGTGCGCGCCTGCCCGGTGTGGTCACCCAACGCCTCGAAGATCACCAGGGCCTGGCGGTAGTTGCGGGCCGCCTCGTCCACCCGACCCAGTCGGGAGAGCACCCGGGCCAGGTCGCGGTGGGCGTTCGCCTGCCCGAGCCGGTCACCCGCGCGCCGCGCCCCGGCCAGGGCGGCCCGCTGGGCGACCGCCAGGTCCGTCCACCGCCCCCGGCGTTGCAGGAAATCCACAAGTGTCCAGGCCAACTGCCAGGCGTGGCCGTCGAACCCGGCACGTCGCGCGTGTGCGACCGCCGCCAGCAGCACCGGGTACTCGATGGTGAACCAGGTGAGCGCCTGACCGTGATTGGTGATCTCCTCGGGCAGCACGCCCGGTGGGGCGGCGGCCAGGGCGACCGGATCCCGGCCCGGTTGCAGCAGCAGCGCCGCCGCGTGGGCGGTGTGCAGGTAGTGGTCCAGCCCACGCCGGATCGCCGCCCGCCGGGCCTGCGCCGGTTCGAGGCGTTCCGCCAGCTCCGCCGCGTACGCCCGGAGGAGGTCGTGGGCGCCGAACCGGCCGGGGGCCTGTTCGGTGACCAGGTGGGCGTGGGCCAGCTCCGCCAGCAGTCGAGGCACCTGACCCCGGGGCAGCCCGGCCAGGCTGGCCGCCGCGGCGACCCCGATCTCCGGCCCCGGATGGCAGCCGAACAGCCGGAACAGGCGCGCCGCCGCGGGCGTGAGGCTCCGGTACGACCAGGAGAAGACCGCCTGGACGTCGCTGCCGGCGTCGCCACCGTCGAACGAGTCCAGCGGGTGCGGCGCCTCCCGCAGCTCGTGGGCGAGGGCGGCCAGGCCGAAGGCGGGGTTCGCCGCGCCTCGGGCGGCGAGCACCGCCAGCGCCAACGGCAGCCGCGCGCACCGCTCGATGATCTCGTCCACCGCCCGCGGTTCGGCCGCCAGCCGGTCCGCGCCGAGCCGCCGGGCCAACAGTTGCCACGCCTCGGCCGAGCTGAGCAGGCCGACGCCGATCGGCCGGGCGCCGTCGGCGGCGATCAGACCGGCGAGCCGGTTGCGGCTGGTGACCAGGACCAGGCAGCTCGGGCTGCCGACCAACAGATGACGGACCTGGTCGATGTCGCGGGCGTTGTCGAGCAGCACCAGCATCCGGCGGCCGGCGAGCAGGCTGCGGTAGAGGCCCACCTGCGCGGGAAGGTGGGTGGGGATGCGTTCGGGCGGCACCTCGAGGGCCTCCAGGAACCCCCGGACCGCCTCGACGGCCGTCACCACCGCCCCGGAGGCGTCGAACCCACGCAGGTCGACGTAGAGCTGGCCGTCCGGGAAGCGGTCGGCGACCCGGTGCGCCCAGTGCACCGCAAGCGTCGTCTTGCCGACCCCGGCCGTGCCGGACAACGTCATGACGGTGGCCGTCGCCAGGCCGTCGTCCCCGGACCCGCCAGGGTTGGCGCACGCCGCGTCGAGCTCGGCGAGCTGGGCGGCACGCCCGACGAAGCCCGGCAGCGCCGGGGGCAGTTGGCGGGGCACCGGGAAGCGGGCCGCCGGCGTACCGGGGCGCGGGCCACCGGCCCTGGCTCGTCCGGCCCCGGCGCTCGCCCGTCCGGTCGTCGCGTGGTCCCGGGTCGGGCTTCGGCGGCGCTCCTCGACCCGGTCCCGTGCCGTGGCGAGCACACCCTGCTCGGCGGGGGTTGCCCCGAGCAGCCGGATGAGCGCGTCGAACCGCTCCGGCGGAGGCAGGATGTTGCCGGCGAAGTACTCCCCGATGATCCCGCGCGACCAGCCGGTCTTCGCGGCCAGTTGCCGGTACGTCAGCTGGGTCTCCCCCTGCTGCCGGGCTTCCCGACGGCGCAACTGGCGCAGCAGCCCGGCCAGCTCCTGCAGTGTCTGCGCCGCCGCGCCGCCGCGGGCCACCTCGAACGCCGCCGACGATCCCGGTGCCGCCGGTCGAACGGAAGGTACCCGTTGGTCGGACATGCGGCTCCCACCCCCCCGGTCACCCGGCCCCCCGGATGCGCACGGGCAGGCTAAGTCCGTCGCGGCACCACTCGATAGGTGAGCGCCGATGTCTGACAGTTCCATCCCGGAGGGTGGACGTCCGGCGCTGTCCGGCGGTGTCCAGCGCCGTCCAGGATGCGCCGCGTGGAGCGGACCTCCCATGCCACCGTCCTGGTGCGGGTTCGACCCGCTCCACACACCCCTGGGGGAAGAGGTACTGATGATCCGTCCACATCTGACCGTCCGGCGGTCTCCGTCGCTGCTGCGTCGCGCCGCCGTCGCCGCGTTCGGCCTCACGCTGCTCGCCGCGGGTGTGACCGCCGCACCGGCCACCGCCGCGCCCGCAGGTAAGGCCGCCAAGACCGGATCGTTCGTCGACAGCACGCCGGTGCCCGGCGGCTTCGCCTCCTGGTCTGAGCTGCTCCGGCTGCAGGAGCGCATGAACACCGCCGCCGCGCGGATCACGAAGGCCGCCGAGCGCAGCGCGACCTCCGGCTTCGCCGGGATCGTCGCCGACCCCACCACCCGACAGCTCCAGGTCTACTGGAAGGGCGAGCCGCCGGCCAACCTGGTGGCCACCGCCCGGGCCACCGTCGCGACAAAGGTGCTGTCCGCCCCGTACTCACAGCGGGAACTCCTCGCCGCGGCCGAACGGCTGCAGGCCAAGGTCGGCGACCAGATCACCACGGTCGGACCACGTGCCGACGGCGCCGGCCTGCTCGTCGGCACCCAGGACGGTCTGCTCGGCGCGACGGCACTCGCCGGCGTCCCGGTGACCGTGCAGACCCGGGTCGCCGCCGCGCCGGCCACCCGCTGGGACGACTCGGCGCCGTGGTGGGGTGGCGCCGCGTGGCGCAACACCGCGAACGGCGGTGGCTGCTCGACCGGCTTCGGGGTCTACCAGGGCGGGGTGACGCGGGTGCTCTCCGCCGCGCACTGCGCCAACCTCAACGTCCTGGCGGTCGACCCGACCTGGCAGACGATCGGCACCGTCACCACCCGCAACGTCAGCACCGACACCCTGCTGCTCAACGGCAGCGGGGGCGGCCGGGTCTTCAACAACAGCACCGACGCGGCCGGCCACGTGATCAGTGAGTTCAACAACCAGGTGATCGGCGCGACGCCCAGCCAGGTCGGCAACTGGGTGTGCAGCTCCGGCGCGTACTCCGGGACCCGCTGCTCGATCCAGGTGAAGGCCCGCAACCTGTGCATCAACGTGCGCGACTTCGGCAGGGTCTGCGGCCAAGTCCAGGCGGAGAACACCACCGGCGCCAACGCCGTCGGTCAGGGTGACAGCGGCGGCCCGGTGGAGATCGTGAACGCGGCGAACACCCTCCAGGTCTGGGCGACCGGGACCACGACCGCCATCGACGACACCAACACCTCGGTGGCCTGCACCGGCTACGTGGACAGCGGCCGGGTCTGCGCCTGGCGGATGTACTACGAGGACATCTTCTCGGGCATGGCCGGCGTCGGCGCCTCCGGCGTGGTCCTCGGCTGAGGCATCGCCTCGACGCACCGACTGCACAAGTGGCCGGGCCGGCGCGCACCCCGCGTGCCGGCCCGGCCCATCGCTGGGCTCAGGCGCCGGCGGCCGGGTCCCCGGCGAGCACCGCGTCACCGCGCAGCAGCGCCGGCTCGGGCAGCGGCAGCTGGATCTTGTGGGCGGCCTCCCAGTCGTAGATCAGGCCGGGGCGCACCTGGGCGGCGAAGTAGTCGATCGCGCTCATCCCACCCACCACCGGCTCGTCGACCTCGGCGACCAGTTGGGCGGGGACCAGCGAGAACCCGTTCTGCAGGGCGGCGCTGAGCCGACGGTGACCGTCGACGACGAAGAAGTACTCGCCGGTGAACCCGATCTTCAGCGGTTCGAGGGCCTCGTCGCCGGCCTCGGCCACGTCGCCGACGAAGTCGGTGTCCCACAGACCCCGCAGGGTGGCGATGTCCTCGGTCGGGTAGACGCGCGCCGGATCCAGCAGCAGCAGCGGCGGACCGTCGCGCAGCACCTCGGCGCCGAGCGTGCCCTCGTACGCGGCGACGATGTGCTCGATCACCTCGGCCGCCGAGGCACGGGTGGTGTCGCAGATCAGGTCGTAGTTACGCAGTCGGGCCTTGTCCACCCCGTACCGGACGATGAACCGGCTGCGCTCGCTCGCGCTGCGTTCCCGAAGCTTGGCCTTGGCCTCCTCCAGGGAGGCGTAGCTCTCCGCCGGCCCGGACGGACGGGCCAGCACCCGGCGGGCCGCCTCACCCGGCTCGGTGATCATGTGGACCTTGAGCGCGTCGGTGAAGAAGTGCCAGGCCAGCCGGGAGTCCATGACGAGTCGCTCACCGGAGGCGGCGATGTTCCGCTGGAGCTGGTCGACGTAGCCGTCGACGGCCTGGTCGAGCTCGGCGTGCAGATTGAGCTGCAGAGCGGTCATCTGCCGCTGCTGCGCCATCTCCCGGTAGAGGTCACCCACACTGACCCGGCGCATGCCGAGCCGCTTGGCGATCTCGACCGACACGGTGCTCTTGCCGCTGCCGAGGTCGCCGTTGAAGACGATCGATTGTCCAACGGTCACGACTGGTCCACCCCTGCTCACCGGCTCAAAGACATCATCGACATCGCGTCCGACCGACGCGTTCCCGCCATCGTCGCGCCATCCTGCGGCGGCCCCAGCACGGCGCCTGTGACGCTCCGTCGCAATCTGGAGCCGTCGTACGCCTTGGCATGACGGGCGATGCTACCACTTTGCCGCCACCGACCTGTCGGACGCGGTGTGCGAGGACCAGCCGCGCGGGCCGGGCCCGACGCCCCCCGAAACCGCTCAGAACAGGCTCAGCGGGTCGACCTGGAGACGAACCGGATCGGCGGCCTTGCGGGCGGCGCGCACGCCCGCGGCCGAGTGCAGCGCCTCGGCGAGCGCCGCAGCCCGCGCCCGGGGCACCCGGACCAGCATCCGCTCCCGGCCCTCCTCGGCCGGCACCGGCCCGAGCACCTCGGCGTCGTCGGGCAGCCGGGTCGCGGCGAGCAGGTCGGCCACCGCCTCGGCCGCGCCGGTGACACTCGCCATCCGGACGGCCGGTGGGAAGCCCAACTCCCGACGCTCGGCCAACTCCCGGCCGGCGAACCAGGCGGCGTCCCAGCGCAGCAGCGCCTGCACCGGGGCGAGCGCACCGTCGGCGACCACCACCACCCGGCCCGCAGGTGCCGGGCGGGCCAGGGCTGCCGCTGCCAGCCAGCGACGCAACGCCTCCTCACCGGCGCGCAGGTCGGCCCGGGTCAGCAGAGCCCACGAGTCGAGCAGCAGCACCGCTCCGTAGCCGCCCGCGGCGACCGGCTCGGCGCCGGGCGTGGTCACCACCAGGGCGGCGCCGCCGGGCACGTCGGTCAGCACCTCCTCGCGCCCCGAGGTGCGCACCGGCACGCCGGGGAACGCCCGACCCAGCTCCTCGGCGGTCCGCCGGGCGCCGGTCACCGCGGCCCGCAGCCGCCGCCCACCGCACTGCGGGCAGGCGTACGCGGCAGCCACCCGAGCGCACCACCGGCAGGCCGGGGTGCCACCGGCCGAGGGCAGCGCGAGCGGCCCGGAGCAGTGCTCGCACCGGGCCGGGGTGCGGCACTCGGCGCAGGAGATCGACGGCAGGTAGCCGCGACGGGGCACCTGCACCAGCACCGGCAACTCCTGCCGGAGAGCGTCGCGGGCGGCCGTCCAGGCCAGGCTGGGCAGTCGGGCGGTGGCGGCCCCCGGGTCGCGAGCCAGTTGCGGGTCGTCGCCGGTCGGCGCGATGGCCGGAATCCGGGCCCGCACGGTGGCCCGGTCGGCGACCACCTCCCGCGCCCAGCCGGTCTCCAGCAGCAACTGCGCCTCGGCGGTGCGGGCGTACCCGCCGACCAGCGCGCCGGCCTCGGCGAGTTGGACGCGGGTGAGCAGCACATCACGGGCGTGCGGATACGGCGACCGGGGCTCGGAGTGCAGGTCGTCGCCGTCGTCCCAGATGGCGACCAGGCCGAGCCGGTCTACCGGGGCGAACATCGCCGCCCGGGTGCCGATCACCACCGGCACCCGCCCGCGGCGGGCGGCGAGGAACGCCCGGTAGCGCCGGGCCGGACCGAGGGCGGCGGAGAGGCTGACGTGCCGCCCCGGGCCGAGCACGCCGGTGAGCGCGGCGTCCAGCCGGTCGAGGTCGCGGGCGTCGGGCACCACCACCACCGCGCCGCGCCCGCCGGCGACGGTGGCGGCCACCGCGTCGGCGTAGCGGGCCGCCCAGTCCTCGCCGGGCAACGCCGACCAGACCGCGCGGGGCGCCCGGCCGTCGGTGAGTGCCCGCAGCAGCGCCGGACCCGTCGGGTAGTCCCGCCACCCACGCGGGTCGACCGGGTCGGCAGCCCCGACCGGGTCGACGGCCGCCGGGTCGGAGTTCCCGAGCCGCACGGTCTCGGGCGCGGACGCGGAGTGCCCCAGCCGCGCGGTCGCGGGCGCGGCGGCGGGCGGGTCGAGGGTGTCGGCGTCCGGTGGATCGGGTGTGCCGTCGTCGCGGGGCTCCTTCTCGACCCGGGCGTGCCGCGGTGGGACGGCGAGCCGGAGCACGTCGGCGAGGCTGCCCGCGTACCGGTCGGCGACCGCGCGGGCCAGCCGGGCGATCTCGGGCGCCAGCACCGGCTCCGGCGAGACGACCTTCTCCAGGTACGCGAGGCGGCCGGTGTGCCCGGAGTCGTCGGCGCGCGACAGCAGCCACCCGTCGACGAGTTGCCCGGCGAAGCGCACCTTCACCCGGGTGCCGGGCACCGCCACCTCGTCCAGTTCTGCCGGCACCAGGTAGTCGAACGGCCGGTCCAGGTGCGCCAGCCCGACGTCCACGCAGACGCGCGCGACCGGCGAGGAGTCCGCGGGTCGCCGGTCGCTGCGCTTGGTGGCGGTCAGGCTCCCGCGGCCGACTTGAGGTCGGCGGCCCGGTCGGTGCTCTCCCAGGTGAGGTCCGGCAACTCCCGGCCGAAGTGGCCGTACGCGGCGGTCTGCTGGTAGATCGGGCGGAGCAGGTTGAGGTCCCGGATGATCGCGGCCGGACGCAGGTCGAACACCTCGGTGACGGCCTTCTCGATCGAGGAGACCGGCACGGTCTCGGTGCCGAACGTCTCGATGAACAGGCTCACCGGGTGGGCCTTGCCGATGGCGTAGGCGACCTGCGCCTCGCACCGCTCGGCCAGACCGGCGGCGACCACGTTCTTGGCGACCCAGCGCATGGCGTACGCGGCGGAGCGGTCCACCTTGGACGGGTCCTTGCCGGAGAACGCGCCGCCGCCGTGGCGGGCGTACCCGCCGTACGTGTCAACGATGATCTTGCGACCGGTCAGCCCGGCGTCGCCCATCGGGCCGCCGATCTCGAACCGGCCGGTCGGATTGACCAAAAGCCGGTAGCCGTCGGTGTCCAGGCCGAGGCTCTCCAACTCCGGAGCGATCACGTGGTCACGCACGTCGGGAGTGAGCAGCGAGTCCAGCGAGATGTCCGCGGCGTGCTGGCTGGACACGACCACGGTGTTCAGCCGGACTGGGCGCAGCCCCTCGTACTCGATGGTCACCTGGGTCTTGCCGTCCGGACGCAGGTAGGGGATCGTGCCCTCCTTGCGCACGGCGGCCAACCGGCGGGCCAGCCGGTGGGCGAGGGCGATCGGCAGCGGCATCAGCTCGGGCGTCTCCGAGCAGGCGAAGCCGAACATCATGCCCTGGTCGCCGGCGCCCTGCGCGTCCAGCGCGCTCTCCGACGCCCCGGTCCGCAGCTCGAAGGCGTTGTCCACGCCCTGTGCGATGTCCTCGGACTGCGCGCCGATGGAGACGCTGACGCCGCAGGACGCGCCGTCGAAGCCCTTCTTCGACGAGTCGTAGCCGATGTCGAGGATGGTGCGGCGGACGATCGTCGGGATGTCCGCGTACGCCTTGGTGGTCACCTCACCGGCGATGTGCACCTGGCCAGTGGTGATCATGGTCTCCACCGCGACCCGGCTGTGCGGATCCTCGGTCAGCAACGCGTCGAGGATGCCATCGCTGATCTGGTCGGCGATCTTGTCCGGGTGGCCTTCCGTGACCGATTCGGACGTGAAGAGGCGGCGTGTCACGGCACTCCTAAGCGTGTGAGGTCGTTCCGCGGCAGTCTAATCACCACTGCGGCCGGTGCAGGGACCGGTCGCGCTCCGTTCCACCCGTCAGGAGCGGACCGGCAGTCGCGCCACGACGAGATCCCAGACGGTGTCGGCCACGGCTTCCTTGGCCTGCTCGGGCAGCCGGCTGACCGAGCCGTCCGCGCCGATGACCGTCACCGTGTTGGTGTCGGCGCCGAAGACCAGGTCGGGACCGACCTCGTTGACGACGATCAAATCGGCCCGCTTCCGAGCGAGTTTCGCTCGGCCGTTGGCCTCGGCGTCGCCGGTCTCGGCGGCGAACACCACAAGCAACTGCTCCGGTCGTTTGCGCTGGCCGAGCTCCGCCGCGATGTCCGGGTTCGTGACGAGCTCGATGGTGGGCGCGACACCGTCGTCCGACTTCTTGATTTTGCCAGGCGCGTAGGCCGCCGGCCGGAAATCGGCCGGAGCCGCCGCCATCACCACCGCGTCGGCCTCGACGGCGGCCTTCACCGTCGCCTCCCGCAACTCGGCGGTGGTGCCGACCCGGATCAGGTCGACGCCGGCGGGGTCGGCGAGGGAGACGTTGGCCGCGATCAGGGTGACCCGGGCGCCTCGGGCGACCGCCGCGCGGGCGAACGCGTACCCCTGTTTGCCGGAGGAGCGGTTGCCGAGGAAGCGGACCGGGTCCAGCGGCTCGCGGGTGCCACCGGCGGTGACGACCAGCCGGCGGCCGGCCAGGTCGGCGGGGGCGGAGGCACCTCGGGCCAGGACCCGACGGGCGACGGCGAAGATCTCCGCCGGGTCGGGCAGCCGACCCTTGCCGGTGTCGACGCCGGTGAGCCGCCCGACTGCCGGTTCGATGACCCGCACCCCCCGGGAGCGCAGCGTGGCGACGTTGGCCACGGTGGCCGGGTGCTCCCACATCTCGGTGTGCATGGCCGGGGCCAGCAGCACCGGACAACGGGCGGTCAGCAGGGTGTTGGTCAGCAGGTCGTCGGCGAGCCCGTGCGCGGCCTTGGCGAGCAGGTCGGTGGTGGTCGGTGCGACCACCACCAGGTCGGCCTGCTGACCGAGCCGGACGTGCGGCACCTCGTGGACGTCGGTCCAGACGTCGTCGGCGACCGGCTGGCCGGAGAGTGCCGCCCAGGTCGGCGCCCCGACGAACCGGAGCGCCGACGCGGTCGGCACGACCCGGACCCGGTGACCTGATTCGGTGAAGAGTCGCAGCAGCTCACACGCCTTGTAGGCGGCGATGCCGCCGCCGACCCCGAGGACGATCGAGGCGGACATCGGCCGGCGAGTGCTTACGGCTGGTCGGTCGGCTCGGCGGTGAGCAGGCCCGAGTTGATCTCGCGCATGGCGATGGAGAGGGGCTTCTCCTGCGGAGTGGTCTCGACGAGCGGGCCGACGTACTCCAGCAGGCCCTCGCCGAGCTGGCTGTAGTAGGCGTTGACCTGGCGCGCGCGCTTGGCGGCGAAGATGACGAGCGCGTACTTCGACGTCGTCTTCTCGAGGAGCTCGTCGATCGGCGGGTTGGTGATGCCTTCGGGGTTGGCGATGGATCCCACGAATTTGACCTCTGCGTCTTTCGAGCCGCGCGCACGCGGTGTTGAGTCTCAACGGCGGCCGGCGGTCAGCCGCGCACTCGCGACCAGGCCGGATCCGGATAAGAAGAACCGAGTAAGCCTACCAGCTCGTCGACCACCCGCTCGGTGCGGTCGTGGGTCAGCGTGTGCGTGAAGGCGGCCGCCACGGTGGGGGCGGGTTCGTACCCCGGTGGGCTTAGCAGCACCAGCCGCGCATCGGGCCGGCGGGCCCGCACCGCCGCCGCGCCGGGCAGGTCGAGCGGGAGCAACACCGGCTGCCCGGCGTCGAGCCGGGCGCGTAGCGGTGGGTACGGCGTGCCCCGGCGGTATGCGCCGATCCGGGACCACTCCAACAGCTCGCCCGCGGCGAGCCGGCGATCGAACTCGGCGGGGGCGAGGAAAACGCGGTCGTACCCGTCGATCTCCGCCTCCCGGCGCGGCCTGGTCGTGGCCGGCACCGGGATCCACACGGACGGAGAACGCGCCCGGACCAGCTCGACGACACTCTCCCTGCCGGAACCCGAAGGTCCAGCCAGGACAGTGAGCCGAGCAGCCGGGCGCGCCTCGTCATCCGTGCTCACTGCTTGTTTCTACACGCTGCCAGGTTCAGTTGGCGGCGAACTCTCCAAGCAGTGCCTTGCGCTGCTGCTCGCCGAGGCCGCGCAGGCGACGGCTGTCCGCGATCTTGAGCTTCTCCATGATCTGGGTAGCCCGGATCTTGCCGATACCCGGCATGGCCTGCAGGACGGCCGACACCTTGAGCTTGCCGACGACATCGTCGCTCTCGGCGCGCTCGAGGACGGCACCAAGAGTGGTCTTGCCCTGCTTGAGCTGCTCCTTCAGCTGAGCACGGGCCTTGCGGATCTCCGCGGCCTTCTCGAGCGCGGCAGCGCGTTGTTCGGGGGTCAGTGACGGGAGCGGCACCAGTTCTCCTCAGGTCCCTATCGCGGCGGGCGGGGCGCACCGCCGCATCTGTGAAACGTGGTGTCGCTGTGAACCAAGGTGTCCATGGTTCCCAGCGCCGGGAAAACTAGCGGCCAACGGAGCTTTCGGCAACGTGGGGGCCGCATGATCACCGTAAGGTGACCGACCCGTCAGTCAGTCACCGGGCAGGCAGGACGGCCCGACAGTCGGCCAACACGCGGTCCGCGGCGGCCCGCAGGGCGTCGACATCGGGGCCGGCGGAGAGCACCTCCCGGGAGTACGACGGGAGCACCGAGGCGAGGCTCGAACCGAAGACGGTACGCAGATCGGCGGCACCGGCACCCTGCGCGCCGAGCCCCGGAGCGAGTAGTGGACCCCCCACGCCGGAGAGGTCGTGACCGGTGTCACCGATGGTCGCCCCGACCACCAGACCGAAGCTCCCGAGCGGAGTCGCACCCTCGTTGAGCTGGGAAATCTCGTCGATCACGGTTTGCGCCACGGTGCGACCGTCGGCCGTGCGGGCCCGCTGCACGGCCGCGCCCTCGGGGTTGGAGGTGAGGGCCAGCACGAACACGCCAGCGCCGTGCTCGGCGGCCAACTCGAACATCGGCGCCAACGAACCGACTCCGAGGTAGGGGCTCGCGGTGACCGCGTCGACATATATCGGGCTGGATGGATCGAGGTACGCGGAGGCGTACGCGCGCATCGTCGAGCCGATGTCGCCGCGCTTCACGTCGAGGAGAACGAGCGAGCCGGCCTTCCGTAACTGTCGGATAGTTGACTCAAGAATCTCCACTCCGCGGGATCCGAATCGCTCGAAAAAGGCCGACTGAGGCTTCACCACCGCAACCCGGTCACCGAGCGCCTCGACGACGGTCCGCGCGAACCGATCCAGCCCCGAGACGTCATCCGGGAGGCCCCAACCGGCCAGCAGACCCGGATGCGGGTCGATGCCCACACAGAGTGGCCCCCGCTCGCCGATCGCCCGGTGCAGCCGGGTTCCGAAGCTCTCCATCCGGTACTCCCTCTCTCCTGCCGGGCGGCGGACCGCCTCCCGGGTGTGCGTTGACGACGGCGGTTCAGCCGGCCGCCACCGCCGCCGCCACCCCGGCCGTGATCCGGGCCAGGTCGGCATCGTCGGTGACGTACGGCGGCATCGTGTAGACGAGGTCGCGGAACGGGCGCAGCCACACCCCCTGATCCGTCGCGGCCACGGTGGCCGCACCGAGGTCGACCTCGTGGTCGAGTTGGACCACCCCGATCGCGCCGAGCACCCGCACGTCGGCCACGCCGGGCGCACCGCGCAGGGGCTCCAGGCCGGCGCGCAGGCCGGCGCCGACCCTGGCCACCTGGGCCGACCAGTCCCCGGCCCGCAGCAGCCCGATGGAGGCGTTGGCCACCGCGCAGGCCAACGGGTTGCCCATGAACGTGGGTCCGTGCGCGAGGACGCCGGCGGCGGAGATGCCCCGGGCGACCTCCGGGGTGCAGAGCGTCGCCGCCAACGTCAGGTAGCCCCCGGTGAGCGCCTTGCCCAGGCACAGGACGTCCGGCGTCACCCCGGCGTGCTCGGCGGCGAACATCGCACCGGTACGGCCGAACCCGGTGGCGATCTCGTCGAAGATCAGCAGCACCCCGTGCGCCCGGGTCACCTCGCGCAGCACCCGTAGGTAGCCCGGATGGTGGAACCGCATCCCGCCGGCGCCCTGGACGACGGGCTCGACGATCACCGCGGCCAGTTCGTCGGCGTGCCGCTCGACGGTCTCCACCAACGCCGCCACGTACGCGTCGTCGGGCGGGTCGTCGAAGCCGCCGGGCGGGACCGGGGCGAACACCTGCCGGGGCAGTACGTCGCCCCAGAGGTGGTGCATGCCGCCCTCCGGGTCACAGACGCTCATCGGGTGGAACGTGTCGCCGTGGTAGCCACCCCGCCAGGTCGCCAGCCGGCGCCGCTGCGGTCGGCCGACGGCCCGCTGGTACTGCAGGCACATCTTCACCGCCACCTCGACGCTCACCGAGCCGGAGTCGGCCAGGAACACGTGCTCCAGCCCATCCGGGGTCAGCTCGACCAGGGTCCGGGCGAGCCGTACGGCAGGCTCGTGGGTGAGCCCGCCGAACATCACGTGGCTCATCCGGCCGAGCTGGTCGGTCACCGCCGCGTCCAGCACCGGGTGCCGGTAGCCGTGGATCGCCGCCCACCAGGACGACATCCCGTCCACCAGCTCCCGCCCGTCGGCGAGCCGCAGCCGCACCCCCTCGGCGCTCTCCACCACGTACGGCGGGTTCGTGGGGGGCAGCGCGGCGTACGGATGCCAGACGTGCGCCCGGTCGAAGGCCAGGATCTCCTCGGGTGTCACACCTACTCCTTCCAGACACGGACGGGCCGGGCGCCCCACAGCCGAGAGTCATCCCCGCGCCCTTTGCTCTGCTTCACCGGACGCAACATCCGGTGTCCGGAGATCGGACGTCGGCCGTCGCGTGGGTTGAAGCAGAGCAAAGGGCCAGCAGCGAGGATCGCCTCCCGGGCGCGCGCCGGTTCGGCGGCGAGCCGGCGCGGGCCTGGTCGACCCGGCGAGCCGGCGCGGGCCCGCCCGACGCGAGACCGGGCGAGCACCGGGCCGGGGCGGTCACCGGCCGGCGACCGCGTCCGGTGCCACGGGCGCGGCAGTCGCGCGGGCGGCGGCCCGGACCAGGGCCGGACCGCGGTAGATGAAGCCGGTGTAGAGCTGCACCAGGGCGGCCCCGGCGTCGAACATCCGCGCCGCGTCGTCCGGATCCAGCACCCCGCCGACGCCGATGATCGGCAGCCGACCACCGGTCTCCCGGTGGACGAAGTCGACCACCTCGCGAGCCCGTCCGGTGAGGGGCCGACCGGAGAGCCCACCGGCCTGGGCGCCGCGTTCGGCGTCCACCGTGGCCAGCCCGGTCCGGGACAGCGTGGTGTTGGTGGCGATCACCCCGGCCGCGCCACGGGCCAGGCAGACCTCCAGCAACTCGGCGATCGCCGCCTCGGTCAGGTCGGGCGCGATCTTGACCAGCACCGGCTTCTCCCCCACCAGCGCGCCGAGCAGCGCGTCCAGGTGGGCACGGTCCTGCAACGACCGCAGGCCCGGAGTGTTCGGTGAGGACACGTTCACCGCGAAGTAGTCGCCGTGGCCGCGCAGCGCCCGGTACGAGGCGAGGTAGTCCTCGACCGCCTCGTCCAGTGGGGTCACCTTGGACTTGCCCAACGAGATGCCCAGCGGCACCCCGAGCGGGCGGGTGAGCGCCGTCAGCCGGGCCGCCAACGCCGCGGCCCCGGCGTTGTTGAAGCCCATCCGGTTGACCACGGCCTCGCTGGCCGGCAGGCGGAACAGCCGCGGCCGTGGGTTGCCCGGCTGGGCGTGCGCCGTGACCGTGCCGACCTCGACGAACCCGAAGCCGAGGGCCGGCCAGGCCGGCAGCGCCGCGCCGTCCTTGTCCATCCCCGCGGCCAACCCGACCGGGTTGGGGAAGCGCACCCCGAACACCGTGCGCGGCGCGTCGACCGCGTAGCGGGTTCGCAGCGCGGCGAGCGCGGCCGGCCGCCGCGACAGGGCCGCCAACCGCCGCAGTGTCCACTCGTGCGCCGCCTCGGCGTCCCCACCCCCGATCCGGAACAACCAGGGCCGTACCGCCTGCTCGAACAGGGTCACTGGGCGGCCCGCAGGATGGCGTGCAGATCCTGCAGGGGGCGCACCTGCATGTCGCCGCGGATGCGCGCCTCGATGCCCATGACCGCCGCCGCCGCGCCGGGGACCGTGGTGATGCAGGGGATGTCGGCGGTGACGGCCGCGCTGCGGATCTCGTAGCCGTCGGAGCGGGCGCTGGCACCCGAACCCTGCGGCGTGTTGATCACCAGCGCCACCTGGCCACCGGCGATCAGCGACACCGCGTCATCGCCCTCGCCAGCCTGGTAGTGCTTGCGGACCTGCTCGCAGGCGATGCCGTGCCGGCGCAGCACCTCGGCGGTCCCGGTGGTCGCCACGATCTCGAAGCCGAGATCGGCCAACCGCTTGATCGGGAAGATCATGCCGCGCTTGTCCCGGTTGGCCACCGAGACGAAGATCTTCCCGGCGGTCGGCAGCGACCCGTACGCGGCGGACTGGCTCTTGGCGAAGGCGTGCCCGAAGTTGGTGTCGATGCCCATCACCTCGCCCGTCGACTTCATCTCCGGGCCGAGCAGCGAGTCGATGCCCTTGCCCGCGCGGGTCCGGAAACGCTTGAACGGCAGCACCGCCTCCTTGACCGCGACCGGCGCGTCGGCGGGCATCGTGCCCCCGTCCCCCGCCGCCGGGAGCAGGCCCTCGGCGCGCAACTCGGCGATCCTCGCGCCGAGCGCGATCCGGGCCGCCGCCTTGGCCAGCGGCACCGCCGTCGCCTTGGAGACGAACGGCACGGTACGCGACGCCCGCGGATTGGCCTCCAGCACGTAGAGCACGTCGTCCTTGAGGGCGTACTGCACGTTGAGCAGGCCGCGGACGCCGACGCCACGGGCGATGGCCTCGGTGTAGCGGCGGACCTCGGCCAGGTGCGAGCCCGCGAGGGTGATCGGCGGCAGCGCGCAGGACGAGTCGCCGGAGTGGATACCGGCCTCCTCGATGTGCTCCATCACGCCACCGATGTAGACCTCGCCGTCGGCGTCGCAGAGAGCGTCCACGTCGATCTCGATGGCGTCGTCGAGGAACCGGTCCACCAGCACCGGGTGATCCGGCGAGATGTCGGTGGCCCGACCGATGTAGTCGCGCAGCGTCGGGTCGTCGTAGACGATCTCCATGCCCCGCCCGCCGAGCACGTACGACGGCCGGACCAGCACCGGGTAGCCGATCTCGTCGGCGATCGTCTTGGCCTCGTCGTAGGACGTGGCCATGCCGTGCGCCGGCGCGCGCAGCCCGGCGCGGGCCAGCACGGCGCCGAACGCGCCCCGCTCCTCGGCCAGGTGGATCGACTCCGGGGAGGTGCCGACGATCGGCACACCGGCGTTCTTGAGCCGTTGCGCCAGGCCCAGCGGGGTCTGCCCGCCGAGCTGCACGACCACCCCGACCACACCCGGCCCGCCGGCCGCCCGGCCGGACGAGTCCTCGGCGTGCCAGACCTCCAGCACGTCCTCGAAGGTCAGCGGCTCGAAGTAGAGCCGGTCGGCGGTGTCGTAGTCGGTGGAGACCGTCTCCGGGTTGCAGTTGACCATGACGGTCTCGTAACCGGTCGCAGCGGCTGCGCCGATCGGCGCGCTTCGCAGCGCTTGTACCGCGTGCACACAGGAGTAGTCGAACTCGATGCCCTGCCCGATCCGGTTCGGGCCGGAGCCGAGGATCAGCACCTTCGGCCGGTCCGACGGCGCGACCTCGGTCTCCAGGTCGTACGTCGAGTAGTGGTACGGCGTGGTCGCCTCGAACTCGGCCGCGCAGGTGTCCACCGTCTTGTAGACCGGGCGTACGTCGAGGCGGTGCCGCAGAGTGCGGACGCCGTCCTCGGCGGCCAGCTCCGGGCGCAGCGCGGCGAGCTGACGGTCGGACAGGCCGGCCCGCTTGGCCCGACGCAGCAGGTCGGCGTCGAGTACCGGCGCGTCGACGATCTCGCCGCGCAGCTCGATCAGCGCGGCGATCTGGTCCAGGAACCACGGGTCGATCCCGCCGGACGCCTCACTGACCTCGGCGATCGACGCGCCGAGGCGCAGCGCCCGCTCGACGGTGTAGAGCCGGCCGTCGTGCGGGATCCGCAGCGCGGCGAGGGTGTCGGCCAGGGTGGTGTCCGCCGGGTCCGGCACACTCCAGAAACCGGCCGACTTGGTTTCCATCGAGCGCATCGCCTTGTTCAGCGCCTCGGTGAAGTTGCGCCCGAGGCTCATCGCCTCGCCCACCGACTTCATCGTGGTGGTCAGCTCCGGGTCCGCGCCGGGGAACTTCTCGAACGCGAACCGGGGGATCTTCACCACGACGTAGTCCAGGCTCGGCTCGAACGCCGCCGGGGTCTTCAACGTGATGTCGTTGGGGATCTCGTCGAGGGTGTAGCCGATGGCCAGCTTCGCGGCGATCTTCGCGATCGGGAAGCCGGTCGCCTTCGAGGCCAGCGCCGAGGAGCGCGACACCCGGGGGTTCATCTCGATCACGACGATCCGGCCGTCGACCGGGTTGACCGCGAACTGGATGTTGCAGCCGCCGGTGTCCACCCCGACCTCGCGCAGCACCGCGATGCCCAGGTCCCGCAGGCGCTGGTACTCCCGGTCGGTCAGCGTCATGGCCGGGGCCACGGTGACGCTGTCGCCGGTGTGCACGCCCATCGGGTCGATGTTCTCGATCGAGCAGACCACCACCACGTTGTCGTGCCGGTCGCGCATCAGCTCGAGCTCGTACTCCTTCCAGCCGAGCACGCTCTCCTCGATGAGGACCTCGTGCACCGGGCTGGCGGTCAGGCCGTCGCCGGCGATGCGGGCCAGGTCCTCCGGGGTGTGTGCCATGCCGGAGCCCAGGCCACCCATGGTGAACGACGGCCGGATCACCACCGGCAGGCCCAGCTCGGCGACTGTCGCCTCGACCTCGTCCATCGTGTGGCAGACCCGGGAGCGGGGCACCAGCCCGGTCGGGTCGTCGACACCCAGCCGTACGCCGGCCTTCGCCACGATCTCCTTGAACAGCTGCCGGTCCTCGCCCCGGTTGATGGCGTCGATGTTCGCGCCGATCAGCTCCACGCCGTACTTCTCCAGGACGCCGGCGGAGTGCAGGGCGACGGCCGTGTTCAGCGCGGTCTGCCCGCCGAGGGTCGCCAGGATCGCGTCCGGGCGTTCCTTGGCGATGACCAGCTCCACGAACTCCGGGGTGATCGGCTCGACGTACGTCGCGTCGGCGAACTCCGGGTCCGTCATGATCGTCGCCGGGTTGGAGTTGACCAGGCTGACCCGGATCCCCTCGCTGCGCAGCACCCGGCACGCCTGGGTGCCGGAGTAGTCGAACTCGCAGGCCTGCCCGATGACGATCGGCCCGGAGCCGATCACGAGGATGTGCTTGAGATCGGTCCGCTTAGGCATTGCTGCGCCCCCTGCTGTGGGTCCGGCCCTCGCTGGGCCGCTGGTCGATGGCACGGCCCTCGATCAGATCGGCGAATCGGTCGAAGAGGTAGTCAGCGTCGTGTGGGCCGGCCGCCGCCTCCGGGTGGTACTGGACGGTGAACGCGGGCAGGTCCACGGCCCGCAGCCCCTCGACCACGTTGTCATTGAGGCAGACGTGCGACACCCGGACGCCACCGAAGTCGGTGTCGATCACCTGGTCGGGGACGACCGCGCCGTTGCCCGAGCCGGGGACCTGCACGGCGAAGCCGTGGTTGTGGCTGGTCACCTCGACCTTGCCGGTGAGCCGGTCGAGCACCGGCTGGTTGATCCCCCGGTGGCCGTAGCCCAGCTTGTAGGTGCCGAAGCCGAGCGCCCGACCGAGGATCTGGCTGCCGAAACAGATGCCGAACAGCGGCACCTCCCGCCGCAGCGCCTCCCGGGCCAGCGCCACCGGGGCGTCGGCGGTCGCCGGGTCGCCCGGACCGGGCGACAGGAAGATCGCGTCGGCGCCGGTGGCGAGCATCTGGTCGATGCTCGACGACGCCGGCAGCACGTGGGTGGTCACCCCACGGGTGGCCAGCCGACGCGGCACGTTGCGCTTGATGCCCAGGTCCAGCGCCGCCACGGTGAACCGGTGCTCGCCGAGGGCCTCGACGACGTACGGCTCGGCGGTGCTCACCTCGGCGGACAGGTCCGCGCCGACCATCTGCGGTGACTGCCGGACCCGGGCCAGCAGGCTCTGCGGGTCCTTCTCGACGCTGGAGATGCCCACCCGCATGGCGCCCCGCTCGCGCAGGTGCCGGGTCAGCGCCCGGGTGTCCACCCCGCTGATGCCCACCACACCCTCGGTGGCGAGGCGGTCCTCCAGGCTGCCGGTGGCCCGCCAGTTCGAACCGATCCGGGCCGGGTCGCGCACCACATAACCCGCCACCCAGATCCGGCCGGACTCGTCGTCCTCGCCGTTGACGCCGGTGTTGCCGATGTGCGGGGCGGTCTGCACCACCACCTGCCGGTGGTAGGACGGGTCGGTCAGGGTCTCCTGATAACCGGTCATGCCGGTGTTGAAGACCGCCTCGCCGAAGGTCTCCCCGACGCTGCCGTACGCCTCACCGGGGAACGTGCGCCCGTCCTCGAGCACCAGGATTGCGGAACGTCTACGAGTCACTTGACTGCCTTTCCGTCCAGGACCGTCGGCTCGCCACGCAGGAAGGTCGCCACGATGCGACCCGGCAGCGTCATGCGGGCGTACGGGGTGTTGCGACTGCGGCTGGCCAACTCCGTCGGCTCGATGGTGCGGCGGGCGGCCGGGTCGATCAGGGTCAGGTTGGCCGGCACACCCGGCGCGGGGTCGACGCCGTGCCCGGTCAGGCCGGCGATCCGGGCAGGGGTACGCGACATCCGCTCGGCGATCAGGTCCCACTCGGGGCCGAGCACGTCGAGCGCGATGGACAGGGCTGTCTCCAGACCGAGCATGCCCGGCCGGGCGTACGCCCACTCGCACTCCTTGTCCTCCACGGCGTGCGGAGCGTGGTCGGTGGCGATCACGTCGATGACACCGTCGGCGAGCGCGGCGCGCAGCGCGGCGATGTCCGCGGCCGTCCGCAGCGGCGGGTTGACCTTGAAGACCGGGTCGTAGCTCTCCGCTCGCTCGTCGGTGAGCAGCAGGTGGTGCGGGGTGACCTCGGCGGTGACGCGTACCCCACGGGCCTTCGCCTGGCGCAGCACCTCGACGCTGCCGGCGGTGGAGACGTGGCAGACGTGCAGGCGGCTGCCCACGTGCTCGGCGAGCAGCACGTCCCGGGCGATGATCGCCTCCTCGGCGACCGCCGGCCAGCCGATCAGCCCGAGTCGGGTGGAGACCTCACCCTCGTGCATCTGCGCGCCCTCGGTGAGCCGGGGCTCCTCGGCGTGCTGGGCGATGATCCCGTCGAACGCCTTCACGTACTCCAGTGCCCGGCGCATCAGCTTCGGGTCGGCGACGCAGTGCCCGTCGTCGGAGAAGATCCGCACCCGGGCCGCGGAGTCCGCCATCGCGCCCAACTCGGCCAGGCGCTCGCCGGCCAGCCCGACGGTGACCGCGCCGATCGGTTGCACGTCGACCAGACCTGCCTCGCGGCCGAGTCGCCAGACCTGCTCGACCACGCCCGCGGTGTCGGCGACCGGGGACGTGTTGGCCATCGCGCAGACCGCCGTGTAGCCACCCATCGCCGCCGCGCGGGAACCGGACTCGACGGTCTCGGCGTCCTCCCGGCCGGGCTCGCGCAGGTGGGTGTGCAGGTCGACGAGGCCGGGCAGGGCGACCAGCCCGGTGCCGTCGACGACTCCTGCGTCCGGCGCGGACAGGCCGGCGCCGACCTCGGTGACCAGGCCGTCGCGGATCAGCAGGTCGGTCGGCGCGCCGCCGACGACACTCACGTTGGTGATCAGGTACGCGCTCACCGGTTGTTCCCTCCGAGCAGCAGGTAAAGAACAGCCATCCGCACGGAGACACCGTTGGTGACCTGTTCGACGATTGTGGAGCGGGGTGAGTCGGCGACCTCCGGGGTGATCTCCATCCCCCGGTTCATCGGGCCGGGGTGCATGACGATCGCGTGCTCGGGCAGCCGGCGCATCCGTGGACCGTCCAGCCCGTAGCGGCGGGCGTACTCGCGCGCGGAGGGGAAGTAGGAGTCGTTCATCCGCTCCCGCTGCACCCGCAGCATCATCACCACGTCGACTCCTGGCAGCACGGAGTCGAGGTCGTAGGAGACGTCGGTGGCGGGGGCGAGGGCTCCCGCGATGTCGACCGGGATGAGGGTCGGCGGGCCGACCAGGGTGACCTTCGCGCCCAGGGTGGAGAGCAGCAGCACGTTGGAGCGGGCGACCCGGGAGTGCAGCACGTCCCCGACCACCGCGACCGACAGCCCGGCGAGCCGGCCCAGCCGGGACCGCATGGTGTACGCGTCGAGCAGCGCCTGGGTCGGGTGCTCGTGGGTGCCGTCCCCGGCGTTGATGACCGAACCGTCGACCCAGTTCGCCAGCCGGTGCGGCGCGCCCGAGGCGGGGTGTCGGACGACCACGGCGTCGGCGCCCATGGCCTGCAGGGTCAACGCGGTGTCCTTCAGGCTCTCGCCCTTGGTGACGCTGGAGCCCTTCGCGGAAAAGTTGATCACGTCGGCGCTGAGCCGCTTCGCCGCCGCCTCGAAGGAGATCCGGGTGCGGGTGGAGTCCTCGTAGAAGAGGTTGACCACGGTCCGGCCGCGCAGCGCGGGCAGTTTCTTGATCTCCCGACCGGCGACGGTGGCCATCTCGGCGGCGGTGTCCAGGATCTCGGTGGCGGTGTCGGCGTCCAGGTCCGCGCCGGAGAGCAGATGCTTGATCATGAGGTAGGTCCCCCGTACAGCTTGACCTCGTCGGTCCCGTCGGTCTCGGCGAACGTCACCTTCACGCTCTCGGCGAGCGAGGTCGGGATGTTCTTGCCGACGTAGTCGGCGCGGATCGGCAACTCCCGGTGGCCACGGTCGACCAGAACGGCGAGTTGCACCGACGCCGGGCGGCCCACGTCGTTGAGCGCGTCGAGCGCGGCCCGGACGGTACGGCCGGAGAAGAGCACGTCGTCGACGAGGATGACCCGCTTGCCGTCGATCCCGCCGGACGGCAACTCGGTCGGGCCGATCGCGCGCGTGGCCTGCCGGCGCAGGTCGTCGCGGTACAGGGTGATGTCGAGCACACCTACCGGAACGGCGACGTCCTCGAAGGTGCTGATCCTGTCGGCGAGCCGCCGGGCGAGGGGTGTCCCCCGGGTCGGAATGCCCAGCAGCACCGTGTTGGCGGCGCCCTGCGTCTTCTCCAGGATCTGGTGGGCGATGCGGTCGACCACGCGTTGCACGTCGGCGCTGGCGAGGATCACCTTCACCGAGGGTTGTCGCGGTGGTGACGGGCGGGCAGCCGGTGGGTATGCCACGGCGGACCTCCTTCCCCGCCTCACGGGACGGGTCGTTAAAGGATGTCGGGCACCTCCGGCCGGACCGCGCAGCGGACCTGACCGGGGCTTCGCGCCACGTTACCAGTGGTCACCGGGCCGATGGACGGCGGCCGCTGATCACCGGGTCAGGACCAGGAATCGGGGACAACTTCCCGGACGCTCCTCAACGGTCGGGGCACGACCACTTGACCAGGTGTCGCATTCCCCGTACCGTCACGCTCCGTAGCGATCGACGGGAGAACCCCGAGCAGCACTGGGAGTGTCCGAATGCCCTCTGAATACGCCAAGTCTCTGGGCGCCCGCCTGCGCTCCATCCGCCAGCAGCAGGGTCTGTCCCTGCAGGGTGTGGAGGAGAAGTCGAATGGGCGGTGGAAGGCCGTGGTGGTCGGCTCGTACGAGCGCGGCGACCGGGCCGTGACCGTGTCCCGTCTGGCCGAGTTGGCCGAGTTCTACCGTGTCCCCGTCTCGGAGCTGCTGCCTGACGGCAGTGGTGTCCGGCACGAGCCCACCAGCAAGATCGTCCTGGACCTGGAGCGGCTCTACGACGAGGCCTCCGAGGACCTGGCCTACGTCGCCCGCTACGCCCGCGCCATCCAGCAGCAGCGTGGTGACTACAACGGCCGGGTGCTCTCGATCCGCGCCGACGACCTGCGGGCCCTCGCGATCGTCTACGACGCCTCACCGTCGGGTCTGATCGAGCGGCTCACCGAGCACGGTGTGCTGGTGGCCGACCCGCGGGCGTTCTTCGCCTCCTGAGCTGTCGCTGTACCGAAAGGGGCCCGTGCCATCTGGCACGGGCCCCTTCCGGTAACGGCGTTCGGTGCTGCGACGCTCAGCGGGTGGCGTACTCGGCGATCCGGCCGAGCACCCCGTTGAGGAAGCGCGGCGAATCATCGGTCGACATCTGCCGGGCCAGCTCCACAGCCTCACTGATCGCGACCGCGTCGTCGATCTCGTCGACGTAGAGCAACTCGTAGACGGCGATCCGGGCCAGATTCCGGTCGACGACCGGCATCCGCTCCAACGTCCAACCCTCGGCATAGCTGGCGATCAGCTCGTCGATCCGGTTGAGGTGCTCGGCAACACCCTCGACCAGGCCCACCGCGTAGCCGAGGTGCTCCGGTCGGGGCTGCTCGATCCGCTGCACGTAGCCGGCCAGCACCTCCACCGGAGGCTTGTCCCGCAGGTCGGCCTCGTAGAGGACATCCAGCGCCCGCTTGCGCGCCTTGCGGCGTGCCGGCATCTGCTGCTTGGAACCCTCAGCCATCAGGCGCGGCCGAGGTAACGGCCGTCGCGGGTGTCGACCTTGATCTTCTCACCGGTGGTGATGAACAGCGGCACCGGCACGGTGGCGCCGGTCTCCACGGTCGCCGGCTTGGTGCCGCCGGTCGAGCGGTCACCCTGCAGGCCCGGCTCGGTATAGGTGACCTCCAGCACGACGCTTGTGGGCAGCTCGATGTAGAGCGGCACACCCTCGTGCTGGGCGACGGTCGCCTCCGCCTCGGGCAGCAGGTAGTTGGCTGCCTCGCCAACGGTGACGCCGAGCACGGTGATCTGGTCGAACGTCTCCAGATCCATGAACACGAAGTCCTCACCGTCGGCGTACAGGTATTGCATCGTGCGCTTGTCAACGGTCGCGGTTTCGACCTTGGTGCCCGCGTTGAAGGTCTTGTCGACCACCTTCCCGGACAGCACGTTCTTCAGCGTGGTGCGCACGAAGGCACCACCCTTACCGGGCTTGACGTGCTGGAACTCGACGACAGCCCAGAGCTCGCCGTCCAGGTTGAGTACCAGGCCGTTTTTGAGGTCGTTGGTGGAGGCCATTTCCTGCCTTGATCATCAATTGGCGGACAGACCTTACGAGTCTACTAGCTGCGCCGAGACCCGCTGACCACCCTACGCGGGCGGGGGCCGACCAACGGGCATCGACGCCCACAACGGTGACGGAGCGTGACCCTCGCGCCGGCAGCCGTTCCCCTCGTCGAACCCTTTGCTCTGCTTCAACCCCCGCACCGGTCACCCACCGTGCCGGCCAGACCGTCGCCCTCGGTACGACACAACTCACAAAACCGCAGCTCACCGCACTGTTGCGCCAGTTGAAGCAGAGCAAAGGATCTGAGCAGGTACGCACACCCGGCACCGGACGCGGCGCACCAGGTGACGCTCGGCGACGCCGATAACGCTCACTATCGGTAATTTGTCGCAGCCGGTGGGAAATGGGCGGGAAACCGGTGGTCAGGCGCCTCGGCCGGCCAGGTGGTACAGAGCGAGGCGATAGCCGTCGATGCCGAGGCCGCAGATCACCCCGGTCGCCACCGCGGACACCACCGAGTGGTGCCGGAACTCCTCGCGGGCGTGGATGTTGGACAGGTGCACCTCCACCAACGGCCCCCGCAGCATCGCGCACGCGTCCCGAACTGCGTACGAGTAGTGCGACCAGGCAGCCGGGTTGAGCACCACCGCGGCAGCCTCGTCGGCGGCGGTGTGCAGCCAGCCGAGCAGCTCGTGCTCGGCGTCGGTCTGCCGGACCGTCACGTCCAATCCCAACTCCCGGCCGGTGGCCTCGCAGAGCGCCACCAGATCGGCGTAGGTGGTCTTGCCGTACACCTGGGGCTCCCGGGTGCCCAGCCGGCCCAGGTTCGGCCCGTTGAGGACGTACACCTTCACCGGCTGGCCACCTCCTGGTAGGCGGCCTCCAGCAGCGCGTCGTCCGGGCCCTCCAACATCGCCGGACGGGCGAGCCCGTCCAGCACCACGAAACGCAGCCGGCTGCCCCGGGCCTTCTTGTCCACCCGCATCGCGGCCAGCAACCGCGGCCAGGCGTCGGCCGGGTAACTCACCGGCAGGCCCAGCGCGCTCAACGTGGCCCGGTGCCGGTCGGCGGTCGGCGCGTCGAGCCGGCCGGCAAGCCGGGCCAGCGCGGCCGCATAGACCAGGCCGACGGCGACGGCGTGCCCGTGCCGCCAGCGGTAGCCCTCGTTCTGCTCGATCGCGTGGGCCAGGGTGTGACCGTAGTTGAGCACCTCCCGCACGCCCGACTCGCGCAGGTCACCGGCGACCACGTCGGCCTTGACCCGGATCGCCCGCTCGATCAGCTCCCGCGTCACCGGCCCGCGCGCGTCGGTGGCCGCCTCCGGGTCGCGCTCGATGAGATCCAGGATCGCCGGATCGGCGATGAACCCGCACTTGACCACCTCGGCGAGCCCGGCCGCCAGGTCGACCGCGGGCAGGCTGTCCAGGGTGGCCAGGTCGGCCAGCACACCGACCGGCGGGTGGAACGCGCCCACCAGGTTCTTGCCGGCAGCCGTGTTGATGCCCGTCTTGCCGCCCACCGCGGCGTCCACCATGCCCAGCAGCGAGGTCGCCACCGGCACCCAGCGCACCCCGCGCAACCAGCAGGCCGCGACGAAGCCGGCCAGGTCGGTCACCGCGCCGCCGCCCACCCCGACCACCGCGTCGGTACGGGTGAAGCCAGCCGCGCCGAGCCGGTCCCAGCAGGCGGCCGCCACGTCGATCTGCTTGCCCGACTCGGCGTCGGGCACCTCGATCGGCAGTGGCTCGACGCCGGCGGCGCGCAGCCGCTCGCCGAGCGCGTCCGCCAGGGCCTTGAGCGGGGGCGCGTGCAGCACCGCCGCCCGACTCGCGCCGGGCAGCAGGCCCGGCAACGCGCCCAGCAGGTCACGCCCCACCAACACGTCGTACGGTCGCTCGCCGCCGACCGGAATCCGGGTCACCTCGTTCATCGCCGGCAGCCTAGTCCAGCGGGCGGCGCGGTGACGGCATCTGCCCACCTGCTGGCCGGGTCGCCCAGGCGGCGAGCAGGCGGGCGTGCTCGGCCACCGCGGCGCGCAGCGCCTCCGGGTGCCGCACCGTGAACGGGCAGCCCAGACCGGCGAGCAGCGCGGCCATACCGGGCAGGCTCTCCGCCCGGGCCCGCAGCAGCACCCCCTCGGCGGTGCCGGTCAGCTCGGCCACGCTGGGCGGGATGCGACGACGCGCCGCGTCCACATCGGTCTCCAACAGCACCTCGACCTCGTGCGAGTAGGGCACGCCGGCCAGCGACCTGGTCACCCGGGCCACCGGGTCGAAACCGTCCGGCACGGTGAACGTCGCCGCCGTGGGGGTCGCGGTGCCGATCCGGTCCAGCCGGAAGGTGCGGACCTCCCCGCGCCGGTGGTCGTGGCCGGTGACATACCAGCGGCCGGCGTGGAAGACCAGCCCGTACGGGTCGAGCTCACGGCGCGACTGCTCGCCCCGCCAGGAGCGGTAGTCCAGCATCACCCGCTGCCGGTGCCGGGCGGCGGCGGCCAGGGTGAGCAGGGTGCCCGACGCCGGCCCCCGCTCCGGCTCCGTGCGCCGCAGGGTGAAACCGAGGTGTTCCTGCACGGCGGTCAGTCGGTCGGCCAGCGGCACCGGCAACACTCGGCGGATCTTGGCCAGCGCGGTGGCGGTACCCGGCAGCTCGGTGGCCAGCCCGACCCGTTCGGCGACGACAAGGCCGAGCAGCACCGCCAGCGCCTCGTCGTCGGTGAGCATCAGTGGCGGCAGCTTGTAGCCGGAACGCAGCCGGTAGCCGCCGTAGCGGCCCCGGTCGGCGATGACGGGGATGCCCAACTCGACAAGGGTGGCGGCGTACCGGCGCACGGTCCGCTCGTCCACGCCGAGCAGGCCGGCGAGCTCGACAGCCGTCGACCGGTGCCGCGTCTGCAGCAGTTCGAGCAGGGCCAGCACACGACCGGCGGGATGTGACACAGACCACTCCATTAAACCGGGCGGATTCTGTCCGGATTCGATCGTACGGTCTGTCGGTAGCCGAGAGAAGGAGCGACAGATGGCGACGTACGTGCTGGTGCCGGGGTTCTGGTTGGGCGCCTGGGCGTGGCGGGAGGTGACCTCGGCGCTGCGCGCGCAGGGGCACGAGGTCCACCCGATGACACTGACCGGGGTGGCCGAACGCCACCATCTCGCCGGTCCGGAGATCGGCCTGGAGACGCACACCACCGACATCGTCCGACTGATCGAGGTTGAGGATCTGCGCGACGTGCTGCTGGTCGGCCACTCGGGCGGCGGGATGCCGGTCGCCCAGGCGGCGGACCGCATTCCGGACCGGATCGCCCGGGTGATCTACGTGGAGAGTGGGCCGTTGCCGGACGGCGTCGCGCAGTTCGACACGGTGCCACCGGAGGAGCAGCAGCGGCTGCGCGCGGCGATCGGCACCGGCCACCTGCTGCCGCCGCCGGCGTGGGACCCGGCCGCCGACCCCACCAACCTGGCCGGCCTGGACGAGCCGACGCTGGCCCTGCTGCGTGCCCGGGCCACCCCGCAGCCGCTGGCCGCCGCCACTGACGCGGTACGCCGTACCGGTGGGCGTCCGGTGCCGACCGCGCTGGTCGCCAGCACCTTCCCGCTCAGTGTGGTGCGGCAGATGATCGACGAAAGGCACCCGTTCTTCACCGGGCTGGCCGACGGTCAGCTGTTCGAACTGCCCACCGGGCACTGGCCGATGCTCAGCGAGCCGAAGGCCCTGGCTGAGTTGCTCGACACCGCCGCCCGAGCCTGAAGCCCTCTACCCCGCGCCGATCTTGCACTTACTGTCGCCGATGCGTCCTGATTTGCCACTCTTGTCGCGACACAAAGTGCAAGATCGGCGCGGGGCGGGGCGGGGCGGGGGTTAGCGGGGGAGTACTGCCGCTACCTCGGCTACTACCTGGGCTGGGGCCTTGCCGTCGGTGACCACCGTCTCGGTCGCCACCTCGGCGTAGAGCGGCCGGCGCTGGTCCAGCAGGTGCTTGAGCGTGGCCCTGGGGTTGATCGCCAGCAGCGGCCGGCCGGCGCCGAGCCCGACGCGCTTCACCGCGTCCGGCAACTCGACCGAGAGATGGACCACCCGGTGCCCGATCAGGGCGGCCCGGGTCTCCTCGGCCAGCACCGCGCCGCCGCCGAGGGCGAGCACTCCGGTGCCGGAGGCCAGCGCCGCGGCCACCGCGGCCCGCTCCAGGGTACGGAAGTGGGCCTCACCCTCGTCGATGAAGATCTCCGGGATCGGCTTACCGGCCAACTGCTCGATGTCGATGTCGGTGTCGCGGAACTCCAGACCGAGGGAGCCGGCGAGCGCCCGACCGACGGTGGTCTTGCCACAGCCGGGCGCGCCGACCAGCACGACGACCGGTGCCATCAGCGGATCACCAGGGCGTCGAGGTAGCTGGCCAGGTTGCGGCGGATCTCGGCGATCGAATCGCCGCCGAACTTCTCGGTGGCCGCCTCGGCGAGCACCAGCGCCACCATCGCCTCGGCGACCACCGCCGCGGCGGGCACCGCGCAGACGTCGGAACGCTGGTTGATCGCGGTGGCCGGCTCGCCGGTGGTGATGTCCACTGTCGCCAGCGCCCGGTTCAGCGAGGAGATCGGCTTCATCGCGGCACGGACCCGCAGTGGCTCACCTGTGGTGATGCCCCCCTCCAGCCCGCCGGCCCGGTCGGTGACCCGGCGGACACCGGTCGCCGACGGGATGATCTCGTCGTGTGCCTCCGAGCCCCGGGACCGGGCCTGCTGCCAACCGTCGCCGATCTCCACGCCCTTGATCGCCTGGATGGACATCAGCGCGGTGGCCAGTCGGGCGTCGAGTTTGCGGTCCCACTGCACGTGACTGCCCAGACCCGGCGGCACCCCGTACGCCAGCACCTCGACCACGCCCCCGAGGGTGTCGGCGGCCTTCTTCGCGGCATCGACCTCGGCGACCATCAGCGCGCTGGCCTCCGGGTCGAGGCAGCGCAGCGGGTCGGCGTCGATCCGGGCAGCGTCGGACGGCACGGGACGCAGCCCGGGCTTCGCGGCCACCGGACCCAACTCGATGACGTGCGAGACGATCTCGATGCCGAGCGCCTGCCGGATCAACGCCTTGGCGACCGTGCCGACGGCCACCCGGGCGGCGGTCTCCCGGGCGCTGGCGCGTTCCAGGATCGGCCGGGCGTCGGTGTGGCCGTACTTCTGCATGCCGGCCAGGTCGGCGTGGCCCGGCCGGGGACGGGTCAGCGGCGCGTTACGGGCCTGCCGGGCCAACTCGTCGGGGTCGACCGGATCGGCGGCCATCACGGTCTGCCACTTCGGCCACTCGGAGTTGCCCACCCGGATCGCCACCGGGCTGCCCAGGGTCACGCCGTGCCGCAGACCGCCGAGCAGCTCGACCTCGTCGCGCTCGAACGCCATCCGGGCACCACGGCCGTAGCCCAGCCGCCGACGGGCCAGCTCGTCGGCGATTTCGGAGGAGGTCACCTCGATGCCGGCCGGCACCCCCTCCATCATCGCGACGAGGGCGGGACCGTGCGATTCACCTGCAGTCAACCAGCGCAACACAGCGGCCAGTCTGTCACGGCGCGCCACCGACCCGGCACGCTGCCCGCCGTGTCCCGCCCTGCGGACACCGGTGCCCGGTCGACCGGGCACCGGTGTCCAGGTCAGATCCCCCGACCGCGCTTGTGCAGGGTGCGCAGGACCGCGTCGGCCCGGACCACCCGACCGGCGACGGCGAGGGCCAGGTAGGCGCGCGGCTCGCGGGGATTGCTCCGCAGGGTGCGCCGAGCCCACCGCAGCGCGCCCCGGCGGTTGCCGGCGGCGGCCTGGGCGAACGCGATCTGACCGGCCACCCGCGCCGCGCCGGCCGGTTGGCCGGCGAACTCGGGGTAACGCCGCAGCAGCCACTGCAACGCGTCGGAGATGGTGTCCCAGCGTTGCGAGAAGTACGAGCGCTTGTGCCACCGGACCAGCACCGAGGGCGTCCGCAGGTTGATCAGTGGCGCGCTGCGCGCCGCCCGCAGCAGGAACTCGTAGTCCTCTGCGTAGCTGCCCGGGATCTCCTCGTCGACCAGCCCGAACCCGTCGCGCAGCGCACTGGCGCGGATCAGGAAGGTCGACGGGTGCAGCTCCGTCAACCGGTCGCGTAGCAGGTCGTCCAGGCTGATCCGGTCCTTGTCCAGCACCCGGTCGACGGTGTGCCCGTCATAGCTGACCCGGATGCCGGAACAGACGAACTCGGCAGCCGGGTCGGCGGCCAGCGCGTCGACCTGCGGGGCCAACTTGCCGGGCAGCCACTCGTCGTCGTCGTCGCAGAACGCGACAAGCTCACCCGCGCCGGCGAGGGTGCCGCTGTTGCGGGCCCCGGCCAAGCCCGGAGTACGGGTGTTGCCGATCACCCGCACCGCACGGGTCGGGCCGCCGGCCAACTCGGTCAGCGACTCGTCCTGCGCGGACTGGTCGAACACGACCACGACCTCGATCGGCCCCTCGTACTCCTGCGCCAGGATCGCGCGCACCGCCGACCTCAGCAGCTCGGGGCGGTCCCGGGTGGGCACCACGACACTGACGCTGGGCTGGTGGGTCATCGGATCTCCTTCGCACCCGGGCGCGGCCGGGACCAGGCCCGCCACCGGAGTGGGCGCGGGGTCGAGCGGGCCACCAGGTCGTCGACGATCCGCCCGACCCGGGCGACCGCCGCCCGTTGCGCCTCGTGCGCCTGCGGGTCGGCCGCCACCGCGTACCGGGATGGGTCGGCCGACCCGTCGGTCAACGCGCCGTGCAGCGCCTCCCGGGTCTCGCAGAGCGCCACCAGGCCGGCGGCGCCGAGCCGGCGGGCGAACAGGAGCTGGTGGTCGTCGACGTGCTCACCGCGCGCCGGGTCGCGAGGCACCACGATGGGCAGGTGGCCGTGCCGGCGTGCCTCCAGGATGGTCGCGGGGCCACCGTGGCAGACCACCAGGTCGGCCTCGGCCATCGCCTGTTGCAGCGCGTCGTTGCCGAGGAACGGCGCGGCGCCGGGCAGGTGCGGAGCACGGGTGTGTCCGTGCTGCACCGTCAGGCTGACCTCGTCGGTGGCCTGCGCGTGCCACTGCGCCAGCCAGTCGACGAGCCGGTCGAAGGGGTGCTTGTCGGTGCCCACCGCGACCAGCAGCCGGAGCTGGCCGGTCGGGGTGTCACGCTGGCGCGGCGGCCGGGGCTCCTCGTCGGTCGAGGCGGGTTGCGATCGCCGGGCGGTGCCGGCCTCCCCCGTCACAGCAGCGTCCCGACGACTGTCGCCTCGGGATACTGCCGGCGCTGCTCGTCCCACTGCACGAGCATCGCGGACAGGAACGGCCGGCAGAGCCGTGCGGTCAACGTCGGGGTGTCGATCCGGTCGTACACCTCGATGTAGACGGTCGGGATGCGCCACAGCCGGGCCAGCACCACGAACGGCACCGCCACCCCGGCTCCGGTGGTGACCACCGCGGCGACCCGCCGGGCCCGCAGCACCCGCCAGGCCAGCAGCGCGTTGCGCAGCAGGTTCGGGATGTTGCGGGTGGTCGGGTGGTGCGCCGGCACCAGGTCCTCGCCGGTCAGCAGGGACACCGCCTCCGGGGTGTCGAAGGTGACCCAGCAGCGCCGCCACTGTTCGTACCAGGGCCGCAGGGCGAGTAGTTGGGCCAGATGGCCACCGCTGGAGCCGACCAGCAGAAGCACTGGCGCGGCATCGTCGTCGATCTTCGTGTCCACGCGACTCCCCACAAGTTCGCTTGGAATTTCAGTGCACGCCACGCAGAAGCAGATCACACGTTCTCCGGTCGTTGAATAGCGCGACCGGCCGAGACGTCGATCTCCACATCGGGCACCCGGGCGCGTCGAACGCCCGAGGTCCATCGATCGTTATCACCACCTGCCATTATGTCGTCACTCTGTGGCGCGCCTCGATGCCACGATTCCTCCGGATCAGCCGCTATGTCTTTTCTCGATGACGTCCAGAAGCGCGGGATGCAGCGCGGTGTTCCAGCCCGCGCCCGCGTCGGCCAGCCGCCAGGTCCGCAACCACATCTCCACCAGGTACGCGTCGGCGACCAACCGGCGCTGCGACGCGCCGAGACCGAGTCGCTCGCCGTGCCGGCCCAGGTACGCGTCGACGGCCGTCGCCGCGACAGCGGCCGACTCGCCCCGCAGCACCAGTGCCCGCTGGAACGCGTCGTGCGCCAGGTCGAACCCGAGGGGCACGTCCGCCCCGCTGTGCTCCCAGTCCCAGGCGACCAGCCGGCCGTCGTGCCGACCCAGGTTCCAGGGCACCCAGTCGCCGTGCCAGTGACCGAACTCGACGCTGGTGTCGCCGTGCCGACGAGCCAGCGCGGCGACCGCGGCGACCGCCCGCGCACCGGACTCCTCGGCCGCGGCAGCCCGGTCGGCCTGTCCGGCCAGACGGGTCAGGAAGGTCGAACCGGCCAGCGCCCGGGGTGGACCCGGCGGGCCGCCGCGTCGGGCGACCGCGAGCAGCGCCGCGATCCGGGGGGCGTCGTCGACCGGCACACCGCGTACCGTCGGTGGCAGCGGCTCGATCACCGCGACCACCTGGCCCGCCCACGTCGTCTCGGTGAGCAGCCTCGGCGGCGTCGGGTGGTCGGCGACGCCGGCCACCGCGGCCAACGCCCGCAGCGCCGCCGCCTCGGCGGTGACCAGCGCGCGGGTCGCGTCGTTCCAGCCGATCTTCGCGTAGCCGCGCGGACGACCGTCGGCGCTGAAGAGTTGCAGGGTGGGCTTGCCGTTCGGGTCGGGTGGGCGGACCCCGCACGCGGCCAGCAGCGGCGTGCCGCCCAGCTCGGCCGCGAGTCGCTCGGTCAGCAGCAGATCCGCGGCCACCGCCCCGGCGGGCACCGAGACGGTCAACGACGGGAAGGGCGCGAGCCCCACCGCACCGAACCGGGCCAGCCCGCCGAGCACCGCCCGCACTGCGCGCACCTTCGGTGGTCGCAGGGCGTTGTACGCCAGCAGTGACGCCGCCCCGGCCGCAGGCGCGCCCAACGGCACCAGGAACCGCGCCCGGGTGACCGACGGCACCACCGCGTACCGGGCCACCGTCCGGTGACCGGCCGGCGCGGACCCGCCCACGGTCAGGTTCACCCGCTCGTCCGGGAAGACCGCGCGGCTCACCCAGCCCAGACCGTCGACCCGGGCCCGCGGGTCGGTGGCCGGACGCACAGTCGTCGTCACGCCGACCGGTCCGCCCAGTCGAGGTCCAGCCCGAGCCGCTGGCGCAGCGCGTCGTTGTGCGGCCGGTAGTAGTCGGTCAACTCGGCGCGCACCGCGGGCTCCAGCGGCGCCGAGCGGCGGTCGTTGTAGACCTTGAAGTCCGGCAGGTCGTACGCCGGCAGCCCGAGGAAGTCGAGGGTGCGCCGGTAGGTCGCCCGGGAGTCACGGTAGAGGTCCTCACTGGGCAGGAAGAGGATCTGCTGCCTGTCGAAACGCTCCAACCACGGCTCCAGGTGCTCCAGGTAGCGCCCCCGCGCCCGGTACGTGTACCAGTCGTACGCCTCGCTGAACGACTCCGGCTCGGCGATCAGCCGCTCCCGCTCCCCCGCCGTCCGCTCCGGCTCGGCGGCCAGCGCGGCGGCGAAGTCCAGCGGCTCGATGCCGTGCGTGCGGCGCTCCTTCCAGTGCGAGTACGCCCGCTCCACCGGGTCCCGCAGGAGCACGATCAGTTTCACCTGCGGCAGCAGCGCGGCGACCCGCTGCGCGGCGAGCGGGTGGAACATGTACAGCGGCGCGGCCTCGCCGACCCGGACCGGCCCGCCGTGCCGCTTCGCCAGGGCGTCACGGTGGCGCTGGGTCGGGAAGTGCGAGCGGTACCACGCCTCGCCGCGCCCCCAGTGCTCCTCGAAGTAGTGCGCCGACTTGGTGTTCCACGCCGGGAAGAGGCGGGGCACCAGCGGGTGCTGGATGAGGTAGTTCCACAGGGAGGTGGTGCCGCCCCGTTTCGTGCCGATGATCAGGAAGTCCGGCAGGGGCCGCCGGTCACTCGTGCGGACCCCGTAGTCCACCAGGGACTCCTTCACCCGGCCTGTCACCTGGGTCGGGACCAACTGCTTGACCCGGTCACGGATGGACGCCACGACGGACCTCACCTGCCTCTCGTCGATGCCGGGCCGGGGCCGGCGGCCGTGGCCGCGGTCTCCCGTCCACGGACCTGCCTCATGATCTCCCGGACGCCGGCACGCACCCGGGGCAACGTCAACATGCCGACGCAGCCGGCCAGCAGCACACCCAGCGCCACCGCCAGGCCGGGCAGGCCGCGCCCGCCCACCAGCACACCGGCGCCGGCCGCCAGGCCCACCGCGGCGACCGTGGCCGCCGCGGCACGCACCGTCGCGCGGTCGAACAGCGGCTCCCGGACCACCGACCGGGCGAACCCGGCGGCGGTCAGATTCTCGGTGGCGATGCCCGCGGCCCAGGCCACCGCCGCTCCCGTGGCACCGTGCCGGGGGATCAGCCAGAGGCCCAGCGAGACGGTCACGGTCAACCCGGCCACGGTGGCCACCAGGTGCAGCCCGCTGCGCCCACCCATCAGCAGCAGGCTCTGCACGTTGCCCACCCCGGTGTTGACGAGCATCGCCAGCGCGAGCACGGTCATCGCCGGCACACCGGCGGTGAACTCCGGCCCGAACAACTGCAGGAAGGCCAACGCGAAGACCGCGAGCAGCAGGTACACCGGCCAGGAGAGCACCAGCCCCCAGATGGTCAACTGCCGGTGCACGGCCGCCGCCGCGGCCCGCTCACCGCGCCCGAGCAGCCGGGACAACTGCGGTGACACCGCCACCCGCAACCCCTGCATGGCGAGCTGGCCGGCCAGCACGTACCGGCCGACCGCGCCGAACACGCCGGCGTCCGTCGGCCCGGCCAGCACGGAGGTGAGCAGCACACCCACCCACATGCTGCCCGCGTCGATGGCCGCCGACGCGGCCCGGGGCAGCGCGAAGCGCCAGAACGTCGACCAGTCGTCGCCTGTCGGTCGCAGCGCCGCGCCCCGGCCCAGCCCGAGCGGGCCGGCCACGAGGATGAGGCAGACCAGCAGCGCCACCGCCGCCGGCACCAACCAGCCGGTCATGCCGGCGACCAGGCCACCGCCGGCCAGCGCGGCGGCGCCGACCAGCAGCGGCCGGGCGACCGGCAACAGCAGGAACTGAACCCCGACGTACGCCCGGATGGACCGCACGCAGCGCAACGCGGCCAGCAGGAGGGTCATCGCGACCACCACCGGCACCGCGGCGAACGTGATGGTGAGCAGCGCGTGGCCGCTCGTACCGGAGCCACCCAGCAGCCGGGGCGCGAGCGCGTCGGCGGCCAGCACGCCGATGCCGGCCACCAGGAGCCCGGCCAGCAGCGGCGGGATCAGCGCCACCGGAAGCACCCGGGCCGCGTCGCCGCGCACGCCGACGGTGCGCCGGGGCAGCGACCACATCAGGCCGGTCTCCGCCCCGAGCGTGCAGATCGCGGTGGCCACGGTGACCACCCCGATCGCCGCGAAGAACGCGCCCGCGCCGGCCGTGCCGTACGACCGGGTGATCACCACGGCCAGCACGAAGCCGAACAGGCCGCTGGTGGCCGCGCCGAGCAGCCCGGCCACGCCGCTGCGCGCGCTACGTCGGGTCTCGGTCGAGCCCGCGTCGGCGACCACGGCCGGGTCGTGGGCGCCGGCGGGCACCGGCGTCCGGTGCTCCGGGCCGGTCGGCGGTCGGGTCGCGGCGGTCACGCCGGCACCACCGCGGCCGGCGCGGCGGGCTGCGACCACCCGGGCGCCCGGGGCGACCCGGTCCACCGTTCCCGTTCGGTGAGCGCCATCGCGAAGCCGACCGCGAAGAACGCGACAGCCAGATTCTGGTTCGCCATGCCGTAGAACGGGACCTGCACCAGGCAGACCACCGGCACCACCGACAGCCACTGCCCGGCCGCCGACGTCGCCCGCGCGCAGATCACCGCGGCGGCGACGAACCAGGCGAGGAAACAGACGAGCGCGGGTACGCCGTGACTGAACAGCACCATCCAGAGCTGCCCCTGGGTGCCGATCGGCGCGTCCGCCGAGACGGTGTCGACGTTCACCGGCGCGCCGTAGCCCAGCCACGGTGACTCCTGCACCCGGCGGATCACCTCGGTGTAGAGCGAGAGCCGGTCGGTGTTGGTGTCGCTGGAATCGACCCGGTTGCTGATCAACTCGGTGACCGGGATGAACAGTGTGGCCAACGCGCCGATCACCACCACGCCCACGATGGACGCGGCCACCCGGATGTTGCCGCGCAGGCTGGCCCGCACCCCGAGCACCGCGAGCCCGGCGCCGAGGCTGAGGAACATCGCCCGGTTGAGGGTGAGGAACGCCGGAGCGAGCGACAGCGGCAACGACGCGAGGAGCGCCCAGCGCAGGACACCCCGCCGATGCAGCATCGTGAAGGCCACCACGCAGGGCAACGTCATCGCGTACGCGCTGCCGTAGTTGTTCGTGTACGCGAACGGCGCGGCCGGTCGGTAGATCGGGTTGAGCGACCGGGTGCTGTATTCCGCGGTGGTCAGGTGCACCATGTCCTGGATGAACGGGGTGCGGGCCACCCCACCCGGCAGCAGCACCTCCATCGGGGTGGCCATGGCCAGCCGGGGCACCAGCACCCCGAGCCAGCCGAGCGCCACCAGCGCGAACCAGAACGCGCAGAGCGGGCTGAGCACCGCCACCAGGCTCGCGCGTTCCCGGGCGGCGACGTAGACGTAGACACCGACCACGAGCGCGGTCAGGTAGAACGCCAGGCGCAGGGCGAACGTCAGCAGCGAGGCGGGCGACGGCAGTTGGGTGGCGCTGACCACCACGATGGCGAGGAACAGCAACCAGATCCCGGCCGCCGGCGGCAGTGGCACCCGACCCCGGGTGAGCAGCAACGCGAACAGCAACCCACCCAGCAGCGGCCAGCCGAGGTAGAACGCACCGAACAGCCACCAAAGCGGCACCACGCCGAACATCAGCGCCAGGGGCCAGAGCGGCAGCCGGGGCGGCAGCGACGGCGGCGGCACCGGGGCGACGCCAGCGCTGACGCCTCCGGGCGGCGGATCGGTCGCCGGGGCACGGGTGACCGACACGCTCAGGCCCGGCCGTTACGGGTGAGCACGAAGCCCAGCGGGGTGACCCCGGCGGCGCGCAGCCGCTCCACCAGGCGTCGCAGGTCGCTCTGCCGGGTGCGGTCCCGCTCCACGACCACCACGGCGCTGCCCTGCCGGGCGACGGCGACGCCGCGCTCGTCGGACTCCGCGGGCGGGGCGTTGAACAGCACCAGGCCGTGGTCGGCGCCCTGTCGCCAGGTGCCGAACCGGACGCTGCCCACCCCGACGCTCACCTCGTCCGGGTCGACGACCCGACCGTTCTCCGGGCGGGCGGACGACACCCGAGGCAGCGTCAGCGTGGCGTCCGCGTCGGTGGACGGGCGGGCGCCGGGCGGATGCGGGGAGGGTCGGCGGGGAGTCGCGGCCTCGCCGGCGGGCGGCGGGCTGCCGGCCGGGCGGGGCTTCGGCACCAGCGGCCGGGACGGGTCGATGGGCAGCCGTCCCCGGTCGGCGAGCACCGTGGCGCGCAGCAGTTCGGTGCGCCCGCTGTCGTCGGCGACGAAGACGTCGCGGCCGTCCGCGGCGAGCGCCACCGCGAGCCCGGCGGTGAGCGCGGAGGCGTCCTCCCGGGCACTGACCAGCGCCACCCGCGCGGGTGGACGGACCCGCTCGGCGACCGCCATCGCCACGTACCGGACGTCGGCGTCGACAGCCCGAGGGCTGCCCCGGAACGCCGGCCGCCGCACGGTGCCGAGCAGCGGTAGGCCGGTGGCGTCCCGGCCGTCGGCGACCGAGCGGACCCGCCGGTCGGCCGACTCCCAGGCGTACGCGAGCACGATGCCGATGAGCGCCCCACCGAGCAGGCCGGCGACCAGGTAGAGCGGCCGGTGCCCGGCCGAGGCGACAAGCGACTTCTCGGCGGTCTGGGTCACCCAGCCGGGGTTGACGTCGACCGCGGCGATCTCGGTACGCGCGGAGTTGAGCTGGGTGAGCTGGTTGTTGATCCCGGCCAACTCCGCGACCACCGCGTTGCCGGCGGCGGGGTCCTTGGTGGTGCTGGCCCGTTTCTGCAGCGCGGCCTGCTGGGCGGCGACCTTGGTGATGCTGACGTCGTAGGAGCGCAGCATCTCGGCGCGCTGCTGCTCGTACATGGTGCGTCGCACGTCCAGGTAGGTCTGGGCGGCCAGGTTGGCGCCCTGCACCGCCCGCTGCGCCTCGCCCGCCTGGTAGCTGAAGCGCAGGATCTGCCCACCGGTGGGCACCTCGACCTCGAGCGCGCCGCGGATGTCGCGCGGGTGCCCGCCGGCCGCGTCGGCGAGCCGCCGCACCACCTCGGTGCCGGTGGCGATGCCGCTCTCCACGTTCATGTTGACCGCCCGGTCGGCACCCGCGCCGCTGGGGGTAAACGCGTCGGTCACCACCGGCCGGACCGCGACCACGGCGTTCGCGGTCAGCGCCGCCGGCACCAGCAGCACGTAGCCGAGCGCGGCGAGCAGACCGACCAGGGCCGCCGCGCCGACCAGCCGGAACCGGTGCATCGGCACCCGCAGCAGGTCGGTCAGTGTCACCGCGCCGGGGGTCGCGGTGGACGGGCCGTCCGTGGTCCAGGAGCCGGAAGTCGCATCAGTCATGGAACTTCTTCACCGTCTGTTGAGGATTGCCGACAACCACGACGCCGGGAGGGACGTCCGTGCGGACCACCGTCGCCGCGCCCACGACGCTGTCCCGGCCCACCCGGACGCCCTTCAACACCAGGGCGTGCGCGCCGACCCACACGTTGTCCTCGAGGACGATCGGGGCGCGGGTGGCCGGGCCGGGCGGGGCGTGCCGTTGCGCGGGCGGCAGGTTGTGGAAGTCGTTGTCGAGCAACTCGCAGTCCGACAGGAGGCACCGGTCCCCCACGGTGACCGATGTCCAGGTGCCGATCCAGGTGGCGTTGAGCAGACAGTCGGCGCCGACGCGTACCTCACCGGGACCTGCGAAGCGGACCAGCTTGTTGATCCGGGTGCGGTCCCCGATGGTCACTCGCACGCCTCGGCGCAGCCGGACCCGGCCCCGGATCTCCACGTCCCGGCCGAGCGTCAACCGCCGGTAGCGGAGCTGGTACCACACGCGTTTGACCGCGAAGATCAGACGCACCGCGCGTCTCGTACGGATGCCAGCGGCGCCGAGCAACGAGCCTCCCCACATCACGGGGCCGGTGGCGGTGTGCCCGCCACCGACCCAACGTGAACAATCTACCGACGCTCCGTTACGAACGGTTGACCATTACTGCACGGAGAAGAACGTCGAGGGGGTGGACCAGGACAACTCGGGCGTTGCGGCGCTGATCACGGTCGTCGTCGTGCCATCGACCGCCATGCTCGCCGCAGCCGTCGGGTCGAACGGCACACTGCGCAGGGCGCCGTCGGTGCCACCGTAGACGATCCGACCGCCCACCCAGGCCATGCCACGCACTCCGGACCAGGTCACACCGGTCGTCGGCAGGGCGAACTCGGTGGCGCCGAGATAGTTGCCGTCGATCTCGAAGTAGCGGTAGTAGAGATTGTTGGCCCCGGTGCGGGTGTAGTAGAGCCGGCCGTCGAGGAAGAAGGCGCCGGTCAGCAGCGCCGGGTTGTACCAGTCGTTGTAGCCGGACGCCTCCCACGGCGAGCCGATCGCGCCCCCGTTGAACAGCGAGACGTCGATCCGGCTCCCGGTAGGCGTGCCGGCCACCGTGTGCGACCAGTAGATCCGGTCGCCCACCCGCCACGTCGCGCCGGCCGCCGCGTAGGCGGGCTGGCTGACGGTGGTCGCGGTGCCCAGCGCGGTGCCGTCGAAGGGCACCTTCGCCAGCGTGCCCGGGGCGGTGTTCAGGTAGAGGTTGCCGGTGGTGGCCGACGGCGGGTTCATCGGGCTGAAGGTGCGCCCCCCGGCGAGCGGGAACATGCCGAGCCGGCCGTGGTACTCCTCGCCCATGCCGTCGGAGTTGTGCCCGAAGTAGAGGCCGTCCGATCCGCGCCAGAGCACCGGCACCGCCGAACCCCAACTGCTGGTGCCCGAGGGCATCGAGGCGCCGCCGCTGCGACGCGGATTCCAGTTCACCGGCATCCCGGTGGCCGGGGTGACGGCGGCGATACCGAGCCGGTCGACCGCGCCCGGGCCGGCGTTGTCGCTGGCGTTCGGGTTGTTCATCCAGCGGAAGTGCCCGCCCAGATAGATCACGTTGTCCGCCACCTCGACCGAGGTGATGGTGTCGTTGCCGGTGAAGTCGGCCCAGGTGGCGACCAGGCCGCTGCCCCGCGCTGCGGTCTCGAAGCGGACCAGCACGTCGCAGTACGCGGTCGGCCAGCCACCGCCACCGTTGCTGCCGACGACGAACCAGCTGCCGTCCTCGCCGAACTTCACGTCCTGCACGTAGTGCACGAAGGTCGTCGGCGAGGCGCAGGGCGAGGTGTACTTCTCGGTGCTCCAGTCGAGCAGCGCGGGCGTCGCGGAGACGTCCACGAGCGCGATCTGGTTGCGCGCCAGACCGTTGACGAGCGTGAAATTGCCGCCGACGACGAGCGTGTTGCCATCCGGCGCGACGTCGAGGGTCCAGACGTACGACGTGGTGCCGTGCCGTCCCACGGTCGCGTCGATGACGAAGCTCGGGTCGATCGCGCCGGTGGTCGCGTTGAGGCGGCCGACACCGACGTGTGCCGTGCCGTTGAGCCAGTTGAACGCGCCCGCCACGTACAGCCAGTTGCCGTGCAGCGCCAGGTCACGGACCGTGCCGCCGTCGGAGCGCCCGACCCAGCTGTCGACGATCGCGCCGGTGGCCGGATCGAGTGCGACCAGGTTCTTCCGGGAGACCCCGTTGACGTTCTTGAAGGAGCCGCCGGCGATCAGCGTGCCGCCGGGACCGGCGACAAGCGTGTTGACCGCGCCGTCGAGCACCGGCAGGAAGGTGGTGGACATGGTGCCGGTGAGCCGGTCGTACGCGAAGAGGTAGCGCTGGGTGACCCACGCGGCGCCGGCGGTCTGCCGCAGTTGGGTGAAGCTGCCGCCGACGAAGACCGTGTTGCCCACCTGCGCGAAGGCGCGGGTCTCACCGTCTCGGGCGTGCGGCGTCACATCGGCGGGATTGGCCGACACCAGGGTCGCCGTCTCGGGGACCGGCACCACCGCGGCCGACGCGGTGGTGGGTACGCCGAGAACCGCGGCGACGGTCGCCAACGCGACCATCCCCGCCCTGCTCCGACGTCGTCCTGCGAAACGCCACAAGTGCGAGAGTCTAGGCACGCTGCGCCTCCAAGGTGGATGAGAACCCGGCGGTAGCGTGCCTCGTCCAGCTTGGTCAATGAAATCCGCCGATTGGGCGGTGCATGAATCTGCTAGCCGACAGAACGCCGGAGGGTCGGATGCCCGACCTCCGTGCGCGGCGTCCTGTCACTGGCCGAAAGGGTCGTCAGCGGCTCCCTCCGGTGGGCTGCCGCAGGTACGGATCCTGTCCGGCCTTCGCGAAACCGGCCACCGCTGCGGCGTCGTGGTTCATCGTCATGTCGCAGGTCGCCGTGCGACTGGTCATGCCCGGCGAGTTGAAGTAGATGGCGGCCTTGATCTTCGGGTGCGCCTTCAGCGCGGCCGGGAAGTCCTGGAACCAGCGCTGCTTGGCGCCCAGGTCGGCGGAGTTGAAGTTGGTGCCGAACTCGGCGAGCATCCGGGGTTTGCCGGCGCCGATGCCGTTGGCGTCCAACCAGTCGTAGAAACCGCCCACCGTCGTGCTCGGGCTCTTCCACACCGTGCTGCCGTTGCAGACGTGGAAGTTGTACGGGTCGTAGGCCACCCAGTCGACGTACCGGTCACCGGGGTACAGGCCGGCGTACCGGGAGTGGTGCCCGGACCAGCCCATCATCGTCCACACCCAGACCGCGTTCGTCGCGCCGGCCTTGGCGAACCGCTCGTAGACGTAGCGCCAGGCGCGGACGAAGTCGGCGTCGCTGCCCTTGTTCGGCTCATCCTCCGGCTCGTGGTCGAAGCCCATGAAGACCGGTACGCCAGCCGCACGGATGCGACCCGCGACCGCGTCGATCGTCGCGTCCTGCCGGCCACTGTAGATCTCCGACCACTTCATCGTGGTGCCGGCGGAGAAGTCACGGGACTCCCAGGCGAAGAACATCAACCGGCCCTCGCGCATCTGCTGCGTCTCGTACGCGTCCGGGAAGGCGCCGTTGCTGCCGGCGTTCGAGAAGTCGTGGTAGCGGTGCACGATGTCGAACTTGCGCCCGACCTGTGACTCCACGTCGGTGACGGCCTTACCGTGGTCCCAGCCACCGGACGCCCCGGCCGGCGAGTACATGCCCCACCAGGCGCCGCAGGACGGGACGAGCTTGTCCGACACGGAACCACACCGGCCGTCCGGAAGGGTGCCGCTCGGGCTCGGCGTCGCGGTCCGGCTCGGCGCGATGGTGGCCGACGGCTTCGGCGCGGCGGTGGTCGGCGCGGCGCTCGGCGACGCGCTCGGCGGCGACGCGGGCCGGGTGGTCGTCACCGACGACGGCCGGGTGCCGATGTCGTAGCTGATCACCAGGCTGGGACGCAGGTCCGCGTTGCGGTTCTCGACCGACGCCCAGTAGACCCGGCTCTCCAGGCCCGTCTGGGCCAGGGCGACAGTCCAGGTGCCGTTACCGGTGACCAGCTTGGAGATGTCCCACTCGTTGAAGCCCTTGGCCACACCTGACACGCTGTCCAGCACGGCACCGGCCGTCGCCAGCGGCGGCCGCGACTCGCGGGCGCTCAGCGGTGAGGCGTGCGCCGTCACCGTGGCGGGAAACTGCTGCCAGGCGTGCATCCGCAGCGTCGCCCGGACGTTGACCGCGGCGGCCGGCACGGTGGTCACCGCGAACTCGATGACCGCCTCGCGGCCACCACGCGGATTGCCGTCGCAGCGCGTCGCGCAGGTCGCCAGCGTCGTCTTGGTCGCGTTGTCGCCGTCCTGCGACACCGCGGTCGCGGTGGTGTCGGCCACCGCCCGGATCGACAGGTCGTCGCTGGCCAACAGCGGCATCATGGTCGCCACGACGCCGGCCACCACCGATCCGCCGACCACGCCGATGGCGATCGCCTTGCGCCGGGGTGCGGAGCGGAACCGGGTGATGCGGTGCAGTCCGTGCCTGGTCAAGGAAACTCCCTGTGTCTGCGTCCGTAACGGTGAGCAGCGTATCCATGACCAGGACGCATCGCAGGAACGACAGTTTCCCGTAAGCGCGTCTTAACCGTCAGCTAAAGAAGGCCGCCTCTGGTCGCCCGTCGTACCGCCTCGCGCATCGCCGTGACCGGTGCGGCCACGCCGGTGAACTGCTCGAACTGCCCGACCGCCTGAGCCAGCAGAAGGTCCAGACCGGACACCACCCGCCGGCCGGCCGCGACGGCGGAGGCGGCCAGTGGCGTGGGCCACGGGTCGTAGAGCGCGTCGAGGAACACCGCCCCCGGCCGCCAGGCCACCGCGTCGGCCAACGGGTCGGCGGCGCCCTTCGGCACCGTGGAGACAACCACGTCGGCGGCGGCGAGATGCTGGTGCGCGGCGGCCCAGTCGGCGGGGATCAGCGCGACACCCAGGGCGTCCGCCACCGGCCGTAGCTCGTCGACCGCCGCCGCCCGACGGGCCACCACGGTGACCGGGGAGCAGGCCAACCGCGCGGCGGCGGCCAGCGCGGCGCGGGCCGTGCCACCGGCGCCGAGCACCGTCACGGCGGCGCCGGCGCCCACCCCGGCGTCGGTGAGCACCCGCACCATGCCGGCGACGTCGGTGTTGTCCGCGTACCAGGAGCCGTCGGGGCGGCGTACCAACGTGTTGGCCGCGCCGACGGCGACGGCGACCGGCGAGGCGGCGTCGGCCACGGCGAGCGCCGCCTCCTTGCCCGGCATGGTCACCGACAGGCCGGCCCACTCCGGGCCCAGGCCGGCGACCAGATCCGGCAGCTCCGCGGCCGCGCACTCGATCCGGGTGTACGTCCACCCGGTCAGCCCGGCCGCGGCGTAACCGGCGTTGTGGATCACCGGGGAGAGGGAGTGCGCGATCGGCTTGCCGAGCACCGCGGCCCTACGGGTCGACACGACCACCGCCGACTGCCATTGCCAAGGTCCGCACCACTGCCCCGCTCTCGCTCGTGTGTCGGAACGGATGCCGTCAGATGATGCCGGCTTCCCGGGCCTTGGCCTCGTTGCGCTTCTGCTCGTCGTATGTCTCGGCGAAGGCGGAGTGCCCCTGCTTGTCGATCGCCACGAAGTAGAGCCACTTGCCCGCCGGCGGGTCCATTGCACCCTCCAGGGCCTGCTTGCCGGGGCTGTTGATCGGGGTCGGGAGCATGCCCCGCAGCTTCCGGTTGTACGGGTTCTTCGGGTCGTCCATCTCGGCCGCCGTCATCTGCTTGGACGACTTGGTCGGCTTGCCGATCGACTCCAGGTAGTAGTTGACCGTGACGTCCATCTCCAGGCAGTTGCAGAAGAACTCGCCGTACACCCGGTTGTAGGCCACCCGGGCGACCTTGCCCAGGTCGTCGGCGTTGCCCGCCTCGGCCTGCGCCAGTGAGGCCACGATCAACGCCTCGTACGGGCTGACGCCGCCCCGTTCCTTCTGCACCGTGTCGGCGAACTTCATCTCACCGGTCACGGAGAGGAAGCGATTCACCATCAGCTTCAGAATGCTCTGCGCGGTGGACTTGGGCGGGATCTCGTACGTGTCCGGGTAGAGGAAACCCTCGACGGACTTGGTGACCTTCCTGCTGTCGCTGCGGGTGAACCACCAGTCCGGAACGCCCAGCGCCGCCGGGTCCTTCGCGGCGGCCTGGAAGTCCTTCACCGGGATCTTGGTCTTCTCGCTGAGCAGCTTGTAGATGTTGAAGCTCGTGCGACCCTCGGGAATCGTCAACCCGTTGACGATCTTGTTCTTCAGGTCGAGCATCGCGGTGACGGCGCTCGTGCCGCTCATCTGCTTGCGCAGCGTGTACGTGCCCGGCTGGATGTTCTTGCTGCGCGAGTTGGCCTCGGCCGCCTCGATGAACGCCTTCTGGCTCTTCACCACGTCGGCCGCGACCAGGGCCTCGGCCATGTCGGCAATCAGCGCACCGTTCTTGATGTCGACGGTGACCTCACCGGACCCGGCGCCGTCGTAGTCGGGGGTGACGAAGTAGCTCTGGATGCGGTCGAAGCCGTAGAAAGCGCCGCCACCGATCGCGCCCAACAGGACCAGGGCCATCAGCAGAGCCAGGAACGTCTTGCCCCGGCCACCGCCGGACCCGCCCTTGCCCTTGCCCTTGCCGTTGCGGAAGCTGCGCCGGTGTCGGCCCTTCTCCCCCCGCTCGGCCTCGTCGAACCCCAGGTCCAGATCGTCGATCATTACGTCCGCCTCCGCTGCGCGTCCAGCCAGCTCTGCAGGATCTCCACTGCGGCCGCCTGATCGACAACCGCACGTTGACGTTTACCTCGGACGCCACGTTCGGCAAGCCTACGAGAGGCGACCACCGTCGACATCCTCTCGTCGGTGAGCGTTACCGGGACGGGCGCTATCACATCGACCAGTCGGTCAGCGTACGCCTTCACGTGGACAGCCGCCGGACCATGCTTGCCGGCGAGATTGACCGGAAGGCCGACGACAACGCCGACAGCCTCGTGCTCGGCCACCAACGCGGCCAACTCGGCGAGATCGCTGGGCACCGCGTCCGGCGCCGCCGTCAGATCACGGGCGAGCGTGACCAGCGGCGTTGCCAAGATTCCGTCCGGATCCGAGCGGGAGACGCCCACCCGCACCTGACCGACGTCCACCCCGATCCGCACACCGCGCGTCGACTCAGCCACCGACTGTCACCACCGACCGGGTACGAACCAGGGCGGACCGAATGGCCCGCCCTGACTCACAGTAATGAACTGTCACGCTTCGGTGATCGCCTTCTCGACGGTGAGCAGCAGGTTCGGCGCCTCAGCCGCCGGCAGTCCGCCACCCTGGGCCAGATCGGGGCTGCCACCGCCGCGCCCGGAGAACGCCGCCTTCACCAGATCCGACGCGGCCAGGCCCCGGCTGCGCGCGGTCGCGTTGACCGCCACCACCAGGGACGCCTTGCCGTTGGACCGGGCCGCCACCGCGACCACCGCCGGCCGCGCCGGGTCGATCTTGCCGCGGATCTCCTGGGCCAGGGTCCGCACGTCGTTGCCGGCCGCGCCCTCCGGTGCCTCGGTGCCCACGTACGCCACCCCGCGCACATCCTTGGCCTGCGCCGCAAGCGCCGACGCCCCGCCCAGCACCAACTGGGCGCGCAGCTTCTCCAGCTCCTTCTCGGCGTCCCGGAGCTGGGTGACGGTCTGCTCCACCCGGTCAGCGACCTGGTCGTTGGGCACCCGGTACAGCTCGGCCAACCGGGAGACCAGCAGGTGCTCCTTGGCCAGGAAGCCGAAGGCGTCCATGCCGACGAGCGCCTCGACCCGGCGAACGCCGGACCCGATCGACGACTCGGAGAGGATCTTCACGAGGCCGAGTTGGGCCGAGCGGGCCACGTGCGTGCCGCCGCACAACTCCCGGGCGTAGTCGCCCACCTCGACGACCCGCACCTCCTCGCCGTACTTCTCGCCGAAGAGCGCCATCGCGCCGATCCGCCGCGCCTCGTCCAGCGAGGTGATGAAGGCGTGCACCTCCAGGTCGGCCAGGAGCACCTCGTTGACCTGCTGCTCCACGTCCCGCAGGACGGTCGGCGACACCCCGGTCGGCGTGTTGAAGTCGAACCGGAGCCGACCGGGCGCGTTCAGCGACCCCGCCTGCGTGGCCGACTCACCGAGGAAGTTCCGCATGGTCTGGTGCACCAGGTGCGTCGCGGTGTGCGACCGGGAGATCGCCCGCCGCCGGGTCGTGTCGATCTCGGCGTACCCCGCCTCACCGGCGCGCACCTCACCCCGGATCACCCGGGCCCGGTGCACGATCAGGCCGGGCACCGGCTGCTGCACGTCGAGCACCTCGACCTGCCCGCCGCCGACGGTGATCATGCCCTGGTCGGGCTGCTGACCACCGCCCTCGGCGTAGAACGGGGTCGTGTCGAGCACCAGCTCGATGGTGTCGCCCTCGGTCGCCGCCTGCCGCGGCCCGTCGACGCCGAGCAGCGCCCGCACCGTGGACTCGCGGGCCACCTCGCTGTAACCCGTGAACGTCACCGGGCCACCCGAGTCGAGCACCGACCGGTACGCCGACAGGTCGGTGTGCCCGGTCTTGCGGGCCTGCGCGTCCGCCTTCGCCCGGGTGCGCTGGTCGGCCATCAGCCGGCGGAAGCCCTCGTCGTCCACCGCGAGGCCCTGCTCCGCGGCGATCTCCAGGGTCAGGTCGATCGGGAAGCCGTACGTGTCGTGCAACTGGAACGCCTTCGCCCCGGACAGCGCCGCGCCGCCCGCGGTGCGGGTCTCGGCGATCGCGGTGTCCAGGATCGTCGTGCCGGCACGCAGGGTGGACAGGAACGCCTCCTCCTCCGCGTACGCGTAGTCCGCGATCCGGTCGAAGTCGGTCGCCAGCTCCGGGTACGACGGGGACATGCAGTCCCGCGCCACCGGCAGCAACTCGGGCAGCGCCCGGTCCTGCCAGCCGAGCAGCCGGATCGACCGGATCGCCCGGCGCATGATCCGGCGCAGCACGTAGCCGCGACCCTCGTTGCTCGGGGTCACGCCGTCGCCGATCAGCATCAGCGCCGTGCGCACGTGGTCGGCGATCACCCGCAGCCGGACGTCGTCCGGGTGCGACTCGCTCGCCACATGCCCGGAGTGCGCGCCGTAGCGCTTACCTGTCAACTCCGCCGCCCGCGCCAGGATCGGCCGGACCTCGTCGATCTCGTACAGGTTGTCCACACCCTGCAGGATCGAGGCCATCCGCTCCAGGCCCATGCCGGTGTCGATGTTCTTCGCCGGCAGGTCACCCAGGATCGGGTAGTCCTCCTTGGTGGTGCCCGGCCCCCGCTCGAACTGCATGAAGACGAGGTTCCAGTACTCCATGTACCGGTCCTCGTCGACCGCCGGGCCGCCCTCACGGCCGTACTCCGGGCCCCGGTCGTAGAACAGCTCCGATGACGGACCACACGGCCCCGGAATGCCCATCGACCAGAAGTTGTCCGCCTTGCCCCGGCGGACGATCCGGTCGGCGGGCACCCCCACCGACCGCCAGATCTCGTACGCCTCGTCGTCGTCGAGGTAGATCGTCGGCCAGATCCGCTCCGGATCCAGCCCGTAACCACCCTCGGCGATCGGCTTCGTGGACAACTCCCAGGCCAGCGGGATCGCGCCGGCCTTGAAGTAGTCACCGAAGGAGAAGTTGCCGTTCATCTGGAAGAACGTGCCGTGTCGGCTGGTCTTGCCGACCTCGTCGATGTCCGGGGTCCGCAGGCACTTCTGCACGCTCACCGCCCGCTGGTACGCGGGCGTCTGCTGACCCAGGAAGTACGGCACGAACTGCACCATGCCGGCGTTGACGAACAGCAGGTTCGGGTCGCTGATGGCGGGCAGCGGAGCGGACGGCACCACGGTGTGGCCATTCGCCTCGAAGTGCGCGAGGTACCGCCGCTTGATCTCCGCCGTCTTCATCGCTGGTGTTCCTCCGGAAAGATATCCCGATCGCCGATCCGCGGGTCTTCCCGCAGGTCGGCGAACTTGTCGTCGAACGCCTCGCCCTGGGCGAACGCGTGGTGGATCTCCTGCTCGCGTTCGGCCATTCCGACCCGGACGTCCTCCACGAAACTACGCAGCGACTCGACGAGCCCGCCAGCGGATTCCGTCAGTGAGCTGGCGATGCCCGCCGGCGTGTACGCCTGCGCGGTCCGGGTCGCCTTGCGGACCACGATCACCCCGACGGCCACGCCGATGCCGAGCCAGAACAAGCGCCTCATGTCCCGCTACCTCCTGGTGCGCCGGGCCGGTCAGCTGTTGCCGCGTCGCGCGGCCCGGCGCTGCTGCTTGATGGTGTCGCGTACCTCGCGCTCGGTCTCGGCGTGCCGGCGGCCGGCGGCGGCCTTGCGCACGCCGTAGCCGAACGCGGCCACCTTGACCAGCGGATTCGCGGCCGCGGCTGAGACGACGGTGGCCAGGTTGGCGACGTTGGCGGTGACGTTCTGCGCGTGGCTGGTCATGGTGTCGACCTTCGCCAGCTGGAGGTTCACGCCGTCGAGCGAGGTCTGCACCTGCTCCAGGGCGGTGTTGACGTTCTTCACCGTGGTGTTCACGTCACCGAGCAGCGGTCCGGTCCGGTCGTTGAGATCGTTGATCATCCGGGTGGTGGCGTCCACCGTGTGCCGCAGCCGCAGGATGGGCAGCGTCAGGATGAGCACCAGCACCGCGAACGCGCTCGCCGCGATCAGCGCCGCGATCGCCAAAATGTCGCCCACGCCTGTCCTCCTCAAGCAGAGTCCGCAGGACCCGACGTCCCCGGAACGCACAACCGTGGCACCGTGGCGGCGCCACGCCGTCAGCGGTCACCGACAGCGGGCGTGCCCGCCAGCCCCAGACCCTACCGTCCGTGATGGAGACCGCCTCACGACGGTGAGGGTGTCAGCTCACCCAGCGGATCCCCGCTGACCGTCGGGAACGGGTCCTCCCCGGTCAGGGACGGGTCGGTGGTCGGCTGCGGCCTGGTCCGCTCGTCGTCGATCGCGTTGCGTACCTTCACCGACACCAACGAACCGGTGCACTCCGTCGCAGCGGCCGACGGGTCGCCGGACGGCACGACCGCCGGCTCGCCGTCGACCGGCGGCGGCACGCAGGTCGGCTCGCGTACCCACAGGTCGAGCGTCAACTCGTCGCGACGCCAGCAGGTGTAGCTGCCCTTCGTCTTCTGCTCCGGGCAGCGGCTCACCTTCCACGGCTGCCAGCCGTCCTGGCGCAGCGCGTCCTCGTAGACCTTCGCCGTGTCCTCTGGCGACTTGTCCGAGGTGACGGTGCGCTCCCGCAGCCGGCAGTCGAGCAGGCACCAGCGGCTGCCGCTGACGTCGTCGACGGTCTTGGCCGCGGCCCAGCCGGGCACGTTGAGCTGATCAAGGTTGTCGAAGACCGGGTCACGGCTCAGCGTCCGAATGCCGAAGAAGAGCGGCACCGCACCGAGCAGCACGACGCTGACCAGCACCAGCACCGCCGCGCGGAGGCGACGGCGTTCCCGCAACTGCCGGCGCAACTCGGATCGGGCACCCGGCGCGGCATCGTCGTCGGGCGTGTCCTGACCGGCCGAGCGCAGCGCGGGCTCACCTGCCGGCCGATCCACCGGGCCGGCCGGGACCGGCACCGCGGCGGCGGCACGGGCCACCCCGACCGGCTCACCGGGGCGACCGGGTGGTGGCACCGGGGCGACGCCGTTCGGGTCGGCGCGGCCGGGCTCCCGGTGCGGCGGCAACGCACGTCCCGCGGCACGGTCGGCGGGCACGGGTCGGCCGGCCGGGGCGCCACCACGCGTCGGGGACCCGGGACCGGGACCCGGCTCACCGTGCGCCCGATCGTCGGCGAGCGGCGGTCGCGCGCCGCCGGGCGGGCGGACGGCGGCACGAGCCGGGCCGTCCGGCCGCGTACGTGGCGGACCGTCCACGCCCGGTGCGGCGGCGGCCCGAACCGGGCCGTCCCCACCCGGTGGCACGGCGGCCCGAGCTGGACCGTCCGGACGGACGGCGTCCCGGGGTGCCGACTCGGCGCCCGGGGCGGGGCGGGCCGCGGGGTCGACGCCCCGGCGCCCGGCGCCCGGGACCGGTGCGCCACCCGGGACGGGTCGCGCCCGGCCGGGCGGGGTGGAGCGGGCGGCGCCGCGCGCGGGTGCGCCGGGACCGACGCCGGGCGCGGGTGCGCCGGGACCGACGCCGGGCGCGGGCCGTCCACCGGCGTAGGGGGCGTCGCCGCGGTCGTTGGCCGGGCCGGATCGCCCTGGGCCGTCCGAACCGGGCTCGGCGCCCGGCCGGCGTCGTCGGCCGGTCGGATCCGGCGTGGGAGTCGCGTCCGGGCCGGGCGCGCCCAACGGGCGGGCCCGCCCGCCGGTGCGGTCCGCAACGGACGCCGCAGCGCCCCGGCCACGGGCCGGGCGATCGCCGGACGCCGACGCAGGGGGCAGAGCCTGCTCACCTGTGGTTCCTGGCGCGTCGGGTCGGGCGGCACGACGACCGGTCGGAGGGTCCGCACCGGGGTCGGCCGGCGGGCCGGCGGGCCGGCGGGCGGCGGTGCGCTCCGCGGCCGGGTCGGGCACGCCGAGGCGACCGGACGCGTGGTCGACGAGGTCACCCGCACCGCCGGCCGGTGCGGGGCCGCGACCCGCGGCCGGCGGGGTGCCACCGCGGCGGTTGACCACGGGCAGACCGGGGTCGGTGTGCGGCAGGCGGCCGGCCTGGCGCAGCCAGTCGGCGGGCCGTTCGGGGCGGTCCGCCCGGGGTTCGCCGCCGGCCGGCAGCCGATGCTCCGGCTCAGCGGGGACGGCCCGGCGACGACCGGTGCCGTCGGCCGGTCCGATGGTGGGCGTGGCACCGCTGTGCGCGCCGGAGGCCGCCGGCACCGGCGGGGCGTTGCCCGTGCGGGGCACCGCGGGCTCGTCGGGTTCGGCGGCACGGCGGCGGCCGGCGGCCGGACGGGAACGCTCGTCGGGACGACGGTCGGTGGGCTCCGGGGCCCCCGGGTCGACCGGGCCTGGGCGACGCCGCGCGGTACGTGGGTCGCGGTCGATGGCGGGGTCGGGTCGTAGGCCGTCCGCGGCCGGTGGCGCGGCCGGCGCGCCGGCGAGGCGCGCCGCGCCGGCGGCTGGTCCGGCGGCCCGCGGCGGGTCGGGTGCCGCTCCGGCGCGCCGACCGGCGGGTGCTCCCTCGGCCGGCGGCAGTGCACGACCGGGCTCGGTGGGCTCCGGACCAGGTCGGCGACCCGGTGGGCCGGCGTCCGGGCGGCGCAGTGGCGGCATCGCGTCCGGGTGACCGCCGGCCACGGCGGCGTCCGGACGGCGGCCCGGCGGAACGGCGGCGTCCGGACGACGACCCGGCGGAACGGCGGCGTCCGGACGACGGCCCGGCGGAACGGCGGCGTCCGGACGACGACCGGTCGGGGCGCCTGAGGTGGGTGGGCCGGGGGGAGCCGTTGCCGGGCGGGGCCGGGCCGGGCCGCCGGGCGCGTCGGGTGTGGCGCGAGGCGCCGGCGGGCCGGCCGGGTCGCCGCCGACCGGGCGGGCGGCGGGAGGCGCCGGCGGTACGGCGGCACGGGCACCGGGTGCCGGCCGTACGCCGCGACGCGCGGGCTGCCCCGGGCCGGGGGCAGCGGGGCCGGCGGGAGGTGGGCGGTCATCCGGGCGGCGGCCCGCCGGCGGCACGTCCCCCGGCCAGGGGGTGTCGACCGGTCGACGGGCGGCGGCACCCGGGCCGCTCTGGCTCGGGGCGGGCGGCGCCGCGGCCGCCGGCGGCACCGGCCCCCGCGCACGGGCCGGCTCGGCCGGCGCTCCCGTCCGCGGCCCGGCGGGCTCTACCGGCGCACCCGTCCGCGGCCCGGCGGGTTCGGCCGGCGCACCCCCACGCGGCCCGGCGGGTTCGGCCGGCGCACCCCCACGCAGCCCGGCGGGCTCTACCGGCGGACCACCGTGAGGGCGGTGGGGTTCGGCCGGCGCGCCGTCCGGACCCAGTTCACCGCGTTGCTGCTTGGCTGAGCGGAGGTCGTCGATCCAGCCGAACTCCTCGCCGGCGACCGGCTCCGCCGGCTCGGCCTCGGGCGCCCGGCCTCGACCCCACCGGCGCGTCTTGGCGCGGGGATCGCGCCGCTCGTCCGGGCCCTCGTCCGGGCGGTCCCCACCACGCGATCTCACTGTTGACCCTCTCCTGCGGCGTCAGCGCCGCTGTCCTGCGTCGTGCCGGAGGTGCCCGTGCCCGTCGTCGGGCGGCCGTTCCCACCAGGAAGCGCGGACACGGTCCGCGTCGTTACCTGCGGCTCGACTGTCGGAGTGTCCGGACGGGTGGCCGGGGCCGGCAGGCCACGCACGATCCGGCGCAGCACCGGCAGCCGGTTGGCCACCGACCGTTCCGCGCCGTGCGGGCTGGGCTGGTAGTAGTCGGTGCCGACCAGGTCGTCCGGCACGTACTGCTGGGTGACCACACCGCGCTGGTCGTCGTGCGGATAGCGGTAACCCGTGCCGTGGCCCAGGCCGCGAGCGCCGGCGTAGTGCGCGTCGCGCAGCCCGCGCGGCACGGGGCCTCCCCGACCGGCCCGGACGTCGGCGATCGCGGCACCGATGGCGGTCGTGGCCGAGTTGGACTTGGGGGCGGTGGCCAGGTGGATCACCGCCTGGGCCAGGTTGAGCTGCGCCTCGGGCAGCCCCACGTACTCGACGGCGTGGGCGGCGGCGGTGGCGACGCTCAGTGCGCCCGGGTCGGCCATGCCCACGTCCTCGCTGGCGAAGATGACCAGGCGGCGGGCGATGAACCGGGCGTCCTCACCGGCGACCAGCATGCGGGCCAGCCAGTGCACCGCGGCGTCCACGTCCGAGCCGCGCAGGCTCTTGATGAAGGCGCTGACCACGTCGTAGTGGGCGTCGCCGTCGCGGTCGTAGCGCACCGCCGCGACGTCGACGGCCTGCTCGGCGGTGGCGAGGTCGATCCGCCCGCCGCCGAGCGCCGTGGCGGAGGCCGCCGCCGCCTCCAGCGCGGTGAGTGCCTTGCGGACGTCACCGGCGGCGAGTCGGACCAGGTGGTCCTCGGCCTCCGGGGTCAGGGTGAGCACGCCGTCGAGGCCACGCTTGTCGGCGACCGCGCGGCGCAGCAGGCCCCGCACCGCCTCGTCGTCGAGCGGTTGCAGGGTGAGCAGCACGCACCGCGACAGCAACGGCGAGATGACCGAGAAGTACGGATTTTCGGTGGTCGCCGCCAGCAACGTGACAGTGCGGTCCTCGACCGCGGCGAGCAGCGAATCCTGCTGGGTCTTGCTGAACCGGTGCACCTCGTCGATGAAGAGCACGGTCTGCGGGCCGCCCGAGCGGCGCTGGCGGCGGGCCGCCTCGATCACCGCCCGGACGTCCTTGACGCCGGCGGAGAGCGCCGACATGGCGACGAAGCGCCGGTCGGTCGCCCCGGCCACCAGGTGCGCGATGGTGGTCTTGCCGCTGCCCGGGGGACCCCAGAGGATCACCGACATCGGAGCGCCGCCGGAGACCAGTTGCCGCAGTGGGGCGCCGGGGGCGAGCAGATGGTCCTGGCCGATCAACTCGTCGAGAGTCACCGGGCGCATCCGGACGGGCAGGGGCGAGTCGTCGGCCACCGCGGTGAAGCCGTCGACACCGGCGGGACCGTCGGGCGCGCTGCGCGACCCGGCGGGTTCACCGAGGGAGAAGAGGGCGTCGGACTCCATCACGAAGACAGTACCGGGCCGGGCCCACGAGGCCAGAATCGCGCCGTGGGCCCGCCCCCGGTGATCGGTTCCGGTCAGCCACGACCGGGGCGACGGCCCCGGTACCAGCGACCGCCACCGCCACCGCCACCGCTGCGCGGGCCGCTGCCCACGCCGCCCAGGTAGAGCGAGAGCAGGAACAGACCGAGGAGCACGAGGGTGTTCCAGTTGAACAGGTCGGGTGCGCCGAAGTTGGTGTCGAGCAGATCGATCAGCAGGGCAAAGCCAAAGACGATGGCCGCGAGAATGGCGAGCATGTCGCTCCTCCGGTGGGGGTTCCCAGTAGGTCGGCGCGTGATGTACCCAATCGGTCGACTCGCCAATCTCCACGGTGGATCTGGGGTGTCCACGTCCGGACCGGGTGGACCGCCGCCCGGGTGAGTGGCCCTCCTACCGTTGCGCCGACACGGGCACCGCCGTCGGCTCGACCGGGGTTGCGGGCCGGCGGCTGGCCAGCCAGGCCGGCAGGTAGAGCGGCGCGGCGACGGCGAGCACCACCGCGCCGACCACCATCGCGGTGCTGACGCTGGCGGCGGCGGCGATCGCGGTCAGGACCACCCCGCCGAGGGCGGCGGCGGGTTGCGCCATCATCGAGTTCAGCGAGAGCACGCTGGTCCGGTAGGGGCCGTCGACCTGCCGGTGCAACAGCCCACTGTGCAGCGGGTTGGACGCGCCGTGCACGGCATAGCAGGCCAGGTAGGCCACCAGCACCCCGACCGGCCCGGCGAACAGGCCCATCCCGGCCACCGTCACACCCTGCAGGATGCGCAGCAGGGCCGCACCCGGGGCCGCCCCGAACCAGCGCAGCAGCAGCGGGGTCAGTGCCGCCCCGGCGGCCGAGGCGAGCCAGGCGGCCGAACTGGCCGGCCCGAGCAGCGCGGCGGCCCGTTCCGGGTTGCCGATCACCTCGGTGAGCCGGACCGGCAGCAGCGACTCAAAGGTGATCATGCCGAAGCCCCAGAACAGCTCCACCGACACCAGCGCCAGCAGCACCCGGGAACGACGCAGCAACCCGAATGCCTGACTGATCATCCGGGGCGCCTGGACCACCGAGGCCCGGATCGCCGCGACCCCCCTGGCCGGCCGCTGCTCGACCAGCAGGACGAGCAGCGCGACGAGCGCGGCCGCCTGCGCGACGATCGCGGCCAACACGGGCACGGTGAGCGCGCTGACCGGCCCGATCGAACCCAGCGCGACCAGACCACCGCTGAGCAGCGCGCCAGCGCCGATCGCCCCGCCACTGACGGCACCGGCGTGCCCGAGGCCGCGTTCGTACTCGGCCTGCGGGTCGACCGCCAGGGTGGCGTCGACGTACCAGGACTCCAACGGGCCGCTGTCCAGTGCCCGATAGATCCCCTGCACCGCAAAGAACAGGAAGAACACCCAGAACGAGTCGGCCGCCGCGAACAGCGCCAGCGAGACGAGGTTGAGCGCCGCGGCGACGACCAGCACCGGCCGGCAGCCGAGAGCGTCGGCGAGCCCGCCGGTGGGCAACTCCAGCGCGAGCGCCAGCAGTCCCTGCGCGGTGAAGACCAGACCGATCTGCGGCAGCGACAGGCCGCGCTCCTGCATCAGCAGGATCATCACCGGGATCATCAGGCCGGTGGGCAGCCAGCGCAGGCCGTAGAGGGTGAGGTAACGACGCCGGACCTGGCGTACGGTCAGCGCACTCACGACGACACCTCCGTTCGCGACTGCGGGGCTCGCAACACCGGCTCACTCCTCGCGCTCACCAGGCCACCGTTCGTTCGCGACTGCGGGGCTCGCAACACCGGCTCACTCCTCGCGCTCACCAGGCCACCGTTCGTTCGCGACTGCGGGGCTCGCAACACCGGCTCACTCCTCGCGCTCACCAGCGATCGTCCAACCGGGGGAAGCCCGCCAGGAACACGTGCACGGGCTTGACGTCCGACGCCTCGGTGACCGCCTCGTCGCGGTAGCGCATCAGCACCGCCCACAGGTCGGCACTGAGAGCCCGCAGCCGGGTCGGGTCCAGCGGCAGCACCAGGTCGCTCATGCCGGCGGCGTCACGCCAGTCACGGGACTGGTGGTGCTCGACGGCCATCCACCGCTCGGCCAGCTCGGCCATCACCCGTACCTGGTCGCCCTGGATCCACTGCACTGCGGCACGGGCGTCCGGATCGTCGTCGAAGTCGGTGGGCTCGAAGTCGCTGAGGTCGTGTGCGGCCTGCCACCATCGCTGCCGGCTGGTGCCCCGGTCGGGATCCTCGGTCACCAGTCCGACGTCGGCGAGCTGGCGCAGGTGGTAGCTCGTGGCGCCGGTGTTGGTGCTCAGCCGCTGCGCCAACGCGGTCGCGGTCGCCGGGCCGTCGACCCGCAGCGAGCCGAGCAGCCGCATCCGCAGGGGGTGGGCAAGCGTGCGGACCTGTCGGCCGTCCAGATGGACGCGGCGCTGCTCGACCGGCCGCTCGGGTGAAGGGCTCTCCATGCCTGCACACTAACTCTGCACAACTCCTGTGCACAATATTTTTGCATGACAACTATGCAAGCTTGCTCAGGGCGCGAGGAGTTCGCGTACTCCCCGCAGTGGCGTGCGCAGCAGGCCGGTGGCGCGGGCGGAGTCGAGGCGTACGTCGAGGGGGCGGGACAGGCCGGCGGCGGCCCCGGTGGTGGTCGTGAGCCCGGCCGCGTCCAGACCGAACCGCGCCGCGACCAGCAGGCCCAGGTCGGCGCGGCTGACGGCGTCCGGGCCGGCCACGTTGAGCAGACCGGCGTACGGGGAGGCGACCAACTCCAGCACGGCCTCGGCCAGGTCGGTGACGTCGATCGGGCAGCGCATCTCGTCGCTGAACAGGACGGCCCGGCCGGCGAGCGCGTCCCGGCAGAGCTGGATCTGCTTGCTGCCCTCCCCCAGGATCAGCGAGGTACGCACCAGGGCCGCGCCGGGGTCGATCGCCCGCACGGCGGTCTCGGCCGCGGCCTTCGCCGCTCCGTACGCGTGCACCGGGGTGGGTGGGTCGTCGTCGGCGTACGGCGTGGGACGGCCGGCGTGCAGCGCGTCGCTCGACACGTGCACCAGCCGGGCGCCCACCTCGGCGGCGGCGACCGCCACGTTCGCGGCGCCGTCGGCGGTGACCGCCCAGTCGTCGTACCGGTAGGGGGTCCCGACCACGGCGTCCGGCCGCACCTGCGCGACAAGCGCGCGCACGGCGGCCCGGTCGGTGACGTCCAGCCGCCGGGCGTGCACGCCCGGCACCGCGAGCTCACCGGAGTGGAACGTCCCGACCACAGCGAGCCCGGCGCGCACCCCCCGCCGACAGACCGCACGCCCCAGAAACCCACCCCCCCCCCCCACCCCCCCCCCCACCCCCCCCCCCCCCCCGGGTGGTTTTACAAAGTGTTTGGGTCCACCTCGGGGGGCTATTATGACGCAAACCTCTTGATCAACCAAGCGGGGTGGGGTCAGACCGGGTCGGCTACCGGGGCTGCGGGGCCGGCGGTTCCCGTGTGGGCCGTCGCGGGCGGCTTGGGCTTGGCGTCGATGCCGGCCTCGGTGCGCTGCTGGCCGGTGATCGGCGTCGGTGCGCCGGTCAGCGGGTCGAACCCACCCCGGGTCTTCGGGAACGCGATGACCTCGCGGATCGAGTCCGCGCCGGCGAGCAGCATGCAGACCCGGTCCCAGCCGAAGGCGATGCCGCCGTGCGGCGGAGCGCCGTACTTGAACGCCTCCAGCAGGAAGCCGAACTTGTCCTGCGCCTCCTCGGGCGTGATGCCGAGCAGGTCGAAGACCCGCTTCTGCACGTCACCCCGGTGGATACGGATCGACCCGCCGCCGATCTCGTTGCCGTTGCAGACGATGTCGTACGCGTACGCCAGGGCCCGGTCCGGAGCCTCCTCGAACCGGTCCACCCACTCCGAGTTCGGCGAGGTGAACGGGTGGTGCACGGCCGTCCAACCGCCCTCGTCCGTGCGTTCGAACATCGGCGCGTCGACCACCCAGCAGAACGCCCAGGCGCTCTCGTCGATCAGACCGGACCGCCTGGCGATCTCCACGCGGGCCGCGCCGAGCAGCTCCTGCGCCTCCCGGGTGGTGGCGCTGGCGGCAAAGAAGATCGCGTCGCCCGGCTTGGCGCCGACCGCGTCGGCGAGCCCGCCCAGGTGCTCTGCGGAGAGGTTCTTCGCCACCGGTCCGCGTGCCTCGCCGGTCTCGGCGTCCAACACCACGTACGCCAGGCCGCGCGCGCCACGCGCCTTGGCCCAGTCCTGCCAGCCGTCCAGCTCCTTGCGGCTCTGCGCCGCGCCGCCCGGCATCACGACCGCGCCGACGTAGCCGCCCGCGTCGATCGCCCCGGCGAACACCCGGAACGCGGTGCCGCGCAGGTATTCGGTCAGCTCGGTCAGCTCGACGCCGTAGCGCAGGTCCGGCTTGTCGGAGCCGTACCGGGCCATGGCGTCGTGCCAGGTGATCCGCGGGATCGGCCCGGAGATCTCGTGCCCGGCCAGTTCCTTCCACAGCGTCGAGACGATCGCCTCACCGAGGTCGATCACGTCGTCCTCGGTGACGAAGGACATCTCGATGTCGAGCTGGGTGAACTCGGGCTGCCGGTCGGCCCGGAAGTCCTCGTCGCGGTAGCAGCGGGCGATCTGGTAATACCGCTCCATGCCGCCGACCATCAGCAGCTGCTTGAACAACTGCGGCGACTGCGGCAGCGCGTACCAGCTGCCGGGCTGCAGGCGCACCGGCACCAGGAAGTCGCGGGCGCCCTCGGGCGTCGACCGGGTCAGCGTCGGCGTCTCGATCTCCAGGAAGTCCCGCTCGTGCAGCACACCCCGGGCCAGGTGGCTGGCGCGCGAACGCAACCGCAGCGCGTTCGCCGGCCCGCTGCGGCGCAGGTCCAGGTAGCGGTACTTGAGCCGGATGTCGTCGCCGGCCTCGATCTGGTCGTCCACCGGCAGCGGCAGCGGCGCGGCCTCGGAGAGCACCTCCAGCTCGGTGACGGTCACCTCGACCTCACCGGTGGGCAGCTCCGGGTTCTCGTTGCCGGCCGGCCGGCGGGTCACCTCGCCGACGACCTTCACGCAGAACTCGTTGCGCAGCGCGTGCGCGTCCTCCTCGCGGAAGACCACCTGGACGACGCCGGTGCCGTCGCGCAGGTCGACGAAGATGACCCCGCCGTGGTCGCGCCGGCGGGCCACCCACCCGGCGAGCGTCACCGTCGAGCCGGCGTCCGCGGCGCGCAGGCTTCCGGCATTGTGGGTACGGATCACGGCTGGCAACTCCTCATCGTGGAACAGTCCTCACCGGCATTCTGTCAGGGGTGGCCGCCCCGCCTCCGGGCACCCGGCAGGCCGGCGCGATTCGCTGGTGGGGTGGACCGGCGAACCCGTCTCCCCCGGCAGCCGCGCCGGTTAACGTGGCGAAATGCGGCCCGTACCGAACTGGGCCGTCGCCACGGCGGCGGCCGCGCCCGTGCTGCTGGTGGCCGGTTGGACCGTCGCGGAGGCCCGACAGCCCGCCGGGTACGACCCGATCCGGGACACCATCAGCGAGCTGGCGGGGCAGGACGCCACCGACGCCTGGATCATGGTGGTGGCGCTGGTGCTGCTCGGCTGCTGCTACCTGTCGGTGGCCGCCGTCCTGCACGCGGCCGGACTGCCCAGCCGGTTCCTGCTCGCGATCGGTGGGGTGGCCACCATCGCGCTTGTCGCGTTTCCCCGGCCGCCGGTCGGCGGCTCGCTCAGCCACGGCGTCGCGGCCACGGTGGCAGTCCTCGCCCTGGTGCTCTGGCCGGCCGGCTCGGCACTGCGGCTGCCGCGCGGTCACGACGCCGAGCACCCGACCCGACCGGAGCCGCCCTGGGCGTTTCGCCGGGCGGTGGGGCTGCGCACCACCCTCGTGCTGCTCGCGCTCTTCGGCTGGTGCGCGTTCGAGGTGACAAGTGGGTCGCGCACCGGGCTGGCCGAGCGGGTCACGGCGGTGGCGGTCTCCCTGTGGCCGCTGCTGGCGGTCGTCTCCGCCCGGCGGGCACACCTCGCCTGGTCCGTCGGCGCCGCGACACCCACCGGTCCCGCCGTGGCTGTCGTGCCCCCGGATCCCCGGCGACCCACCCAGCGGCCCGACCGGCTCGCCTGAGCCGGCGCGCGACGGCGGCCGGACGCGCGACGCGGGCCGCCGGAATCCTCCGGCGGCCCGCGGGCGGTGACGGGATCAGAAGACGCTGACGCCGTAGCGGCTCAGGGCCTCGGTGACGGGCTGGAAGAAGGTCGTGCCACCGGAGCGGCAGTTGCCACTGCCACCGGAGGTCAGGCCCAGGGCCGTGGTGTTGGCGAACAGCGAGCCGCCGCTGTCGCCCGGCTCGGCGCAGACGTTGGTGCGGATCAGGCCGGAGACCGAACCCTCGGCGTAGTTCACCGTGGCGTTCGTCGCGTTCACCGAGCCGCTGCGCAGGCCGGTGGTGCTGCCGGAGCGCTGCACCGACTGACCGACTGAGGCGTTGCCGGCGCCGGTGATGTCCCGGTAGCTGCCGTTGTAGAGGTAGACGTTACCGGCGGCGTTCGCCGAGTTGTTGTGCCGCACGATGCCGTAGTCGTTGCCCGGGAAGCTGGTGCCGGTCCGGGTGCCGAGGAGGGCGGTCTGGGCGGAGTTCGAGTACCAACTCGCCGAGATGTTGGTGCAGTGCCCGGCGGTCACGAAGGAGTAGGTGCTGCCGCTGCGCACGTTGAAGCCGAGCGAGCAGCGCCCGCCCCCGCCGGCGTAGATGGCCTGGCCACCGGAGATCCGGGTGCTCAGCACGCCCGCCTCGGCCTCGACGCGGACCGCGCCGTTGGCCCGCGCGGCGGCGGCCTTGACCCGCTCCAGCTTGGCGCCGGTGACGGTGCTGTCGACGGAGACCACGACCTGGTTGGTGACCGGGTCGCTCCACCAGGCGGTGCCCGGGATCTTCGCGGAGCGCTCCAGGTCGGCGGTGGCCCGGTTGAGTTCGCCAGCACCGCGGGTGACGTAGCGGACGGCGGCACCGGCCTTGTTCGCCGCGCTCGCGGCGGCCGCGTCGGTCACCGTGACGACGGACCTGCCGCTGGCGTCGATGTACGAGCCGGCCGAGCGGTCGCCGAGTTGCGCGGACAGCGCGGCCGCGGCGTCGGGCGAGGCGGCGGGTGCGGCCTGGGCGGGTGCGCCGATGAGCACACCGACGACCAGGCTTCCGGAAACGGCGACAGTGGCCGCAACGCGGAATGTGGACCTCGTGGGTCGCATGTAACAACCTCCTGGGCGGGGGAGCGGGTCTCGCCGAGGTCGGCTGACCCGAGGGCAACCCGGCCGATCTGGGGAAACCGGCCAAGTGCACTGAAGTATTCACATACTTAAGATCATTGACAAGGCTTGGTTGAGCCCGGATTCAGCGAACGCGGCCGGCCACATCTCCGCAACACCACCGACACGATGGCGAACAGCCACCGTCACACCGGATTTGTCTCCGACGCGCATGATCGTCGATGTCTTGGCGCACTCCCGGCGCGGGTACCGCCCGTCAGGGCGTACGGCGGCGGGCACCGGGGCCGGGGCGGGGAACCACGTCACGCACCCGCCCCACATCGTGTCCGTCGGCGCAGCGCAATCCGACGTGCACCGGGGCGCCGCAGTCACGGTGAGTGACGCTCAGCGGCGAACCCTCGGCGTCGGCGAGGTACCGGTCACCCCACCCGAGCACGGCCACCAGGACCGGCCAGAGGTCCAGACCCTTCTCCGTCAACAGGTACTCGTGGCGCACCCGGCTGCCCGGCTCCCGGTACGGCTCGCGGCGCAGCACGCCCTGCTCGACCAGGCCGGCCAGCCGGTTGGTCAGCACCTGCCGCGGAATGCCGGTGCGCACCCGCATGTCGTCGAAGCGGCGGATGCCGGTGAACACCTCGCGGAGCACCACAAGGGTCCACCGCTCACCGAGGATCTCCATGGCACGGGCGATGGTGCAGTTCTCCACCGACCAGTCCAGCGCTGCGGGTCGCATCCAACCAGGCTAGGTCTCGTTGACAGACTCAGCAACCTGCTGCCAGGCTGCATCCATGACGCAGACGCAGGAACCGGCGCGCAGCCGTACCTTCACCTGGGCGGACCCGGCGGTCAACGCCGCTCAGGTCGGTCGACGCAGTGGCCTCGACATGCTCCGGGCGATGATCGCCGGCGAGTTGGCCGCACCACCGGTGATGCACCTCATCGACATGACCCGGATGGCGGCCGACGAGGGCGTGGTGGTCGTCGAGCTGACCCCGCAGGAGTTCCACTACAACCCGCTCGGCACCGTCCATGGCGGTGTCCTCTCGACACTGCTGGACACGGCCGCGGGCTGCGCCGTGCACAGCACCCTGCCGGCCGGCGTCGGCTACACCTCGCTGGACCTCAACGTGAAGTTCCTCCGCCCGGTCACGGTCGCCAGTGGCACGCTGCGCTGTACGGGGACGGTGCTGCAACGTGGCAACCGGACGGCCCTGGCCGAGGCCCGCATCACCGACGCCAACGGCCGCCTGACGGCCCACGCCACCAGCACCTGCCTCCTGCTCCCCCAACCCTGACCCCACCCCACCCCCACGCCGCGTTGATCATGGAAGTTATTGCCCTGACCCACTCCATGATCAACGGAGTGGAGACCCGGGGTGGGGGCAGGAGAGGGTGGGGGGTGGGTCAGCGAAGGGCTAGGCGGGCGGCTCGGGCGTCGCGCTTCTCCTCGAAGCGGCTTGCTGCCTTGTCCAGGTTGTCGAGCTGGCCGGCGAGCTGCTCGCGGGCCGCCTCGCCGTCGGCGTCGAGACCTGTCACGTTGAAGACGTCCCACTGGCGCAACACCGGCTGGAGCACCTCGTCGCGGTGCTGGCGCAGGTCGTAGATGCCCGCCAGGGCGATCGCCACCGACTTGCGGGCGAAACCGTCGATGCCGGCGCCCGGCATCTGGAAGTCGGCCACCACGTCGGCGACGGCCCGCATGGCCTGACTCGGGGCCAGCTCGAACGCGGCGGCGAGCAGGTTGCGGTAGAAGACCATGTGCAGGTTCTCGTCGGCGGCCACCCGGGCCAGCAGTGCCTCACAGGCGGGGTCGCCGGTGGCCTTGCCGGTGTTGCGGTGCGAGATGCGGGTGGCCAACTCCTGGAACGAGACGTACGCCAGCGAGTGCAGCACCTCGTCGCCGTGGGCGTTGGTGTAGCCCTCCGACATGTGCGTCATCCGGGCCCGCTCCAACGCCACCGGGTCGACCGCCCGGGTGACGCTCAGGTAGTCGCGGATCGCGACCCCGTGTCGACCCTCCTCCGCGGTCCACCTGTGCACCCAGGTGCCCCACGCGCCGTCCCGGCCGAACAGGGTGGCGATCTCGTGGTGGTAGGAGGGCAGGTTGTCCTCGGTCAGCAGGTTCACGATCAGCGCCGTGCGGGCCACGTCGGGGATGGTCGAGTCGGTCGGTGACCACGCCTCGCCGCCGAGCGGCCCGTCGAAGGTCCGCCCTTCGCTCCACGGCACGTACTCGTGCGGGAACCACTCCTTGGCCAGCGAGAGGTGGCGGTCGAGGTTGCGGGCAACCACCGGCTCCAACTCGACGAGGAGCGCGGTCTGGCTCAGTGTGGTGCTCATGGTCACGAGAAACTCCCTACGGTGGCGTAACTTACGCTACCGTAGGTCCCCGCGACCATGAGCGCCAGTGGTGAGACTCAGCTGACCGTCGGTTTGCGGTCCGCCAGTGGTGGCATCCACTCCCCCGCACCGGCCGTGACCTGCTCACCCGAACGGATGTCCTTCACCTCGTCCGGCGCTCCGTCGGCACCCGGGAACCACACGTACGGGATGCCGCGCCGCTCGGCGTAACGGATCTGCTTGCCGAACTTCGCCGCGCTCGGCGAGACCTCGGTGGCGATGCCGCGGGACCGCAGCGCCGCCGCGATCCGGCCACTGGCCGGCCGGTGCTCCTCGTCGGCCAGTGCCACCAGGACACAGGTGGGCACCGAGCGGGAGACCGACAGGTCCCCCGCGCCGAACAGCAACCCGAGCAGCCGGGTCACCCCGATCGAGATACCCACCCCGGGGTACGAGACAGCGCCGGCGCTGGCCAGGTTGTCGTACCGGCCGCCGGAGCAGATCGAGCCGAACCGCTCGTAGCCGCGCAGCTGGGTCTCGTAGACGGTGCCCGTGTAGTAGTCCAGGCCGCGGGCGATGCGCAGGTCCGCCACGCAGAGGCCGGGCGAGTGCTCGGCGGCGCTCTGCACCACCCGGACCAGCTCCTCGATGCCCTCGTCGAGCAGCGGGTCACTCACCCCGAGCGCCCGCACGGCGTCGGCGAACGACGCGTCCGGAGCGGAGATCTCGGCCAGCGCCAGACACGCCTTGGCCTGCGCCTCGCTCGCCCCGGCGGTCTGGGCCAGCAGCTCGGCCACCTTCGCCGGACCGATCTTGTCGAGCTTGTCGATCGCCCGCAGCGCCGCCTCCGGGTCGGTGAGCCCGATACCCCGGTAGAAGCCCTCGGGGATCTTGCGGTTGTTGACCTGGATGGTCACCGGCGGGATCGGCAGCGACCGCAGCGCGTCCCCGATGACAAGCGGCATCTCCGCCTCGTGGTGCGGGGCCAGGGTGTCCCGGTCGACGATGTCGATGTCGGCCTGGACGAACTCCCGGTAGCGCCCCTCCTGCGGTCGCTCCCCCCGCCACACCTTCTGGATCTGGTAGCGGCGGAACGGGAAGGTCAGCTTGCCGGCGTTCTCCAGCACGTACCGGGCGAACGGCACGGTCAGATCGAAGTGCAGGCCGAGCTGGTCGTCGCCGCCCGCGCCCTCGGCGTCGGCGTGCAACCGCCGGATCACGTAGACCTCCTTCGAGGTCTCGCCCTTGCGCAGCAACTGGTCCAGCGGCTCCACCGCGCGGGTCTCCAGCGGCGCGAAGCCGTACAGCTCGAACGTGGCGCGGATCTTGTCGAGCACGAACTGCTCGATCATCCGCTGGCCGGGGGTCCACTCCGGAAAACCGGAGATGGGCGTGGGCTTGCTCATCGGCGTACTCCTTGCGGTGCCGCGCCCGCGGCGCGGTGGTGTCGTGGGTCCGCGCCGCGGCGCGGACGAAAGATCTAGAGGCCCCGGGTGGGAGCGGCCGGCGTCGTGCCGGCCACCTCGACGAGGTACGGGTTGCTGGCGCGCTCGCGGCCGATGGTGGTGCTGGGGCCGTGGCCGGGCAGCACGACGGTGTCGTCGGCCAGCGGAAGGATCTTGTCGCGCAGGCTGGTGAGCATGGCCGGCATGCTCCCGCCCGGCAGGTCGGTGCGGCCGATCGACCCGGCGAAGAGGACGTCGCCGGACAGGCAGATCTCGTCCGCCTCCCAGCCCGAGCCCGCGCCGGGCAACCGGAACAGCACCGACCCGCCGGTATGGCCCGGGGCGTGGTCGACGGCGATCTCCAGGCCGGCGAGGGTGAGGGTGGCGCCGTCGGTCAGCTCGGCCACGTCATCCGGCTCGGTGTAGCTCAGTCGGCCGCCGAACAGCGACGTCAGGTCGGCCGAGAGGCCCTTGGCCGGATCGGCAAGCATCTCCCGGTCGCCGGGGTGCACGTAGGCGGTGATGCCCCGCGCACCGCAGACCGGCGCGACCGAGAACGTGTGGTCGAGGTGCCCGTGGGTGAGCAGGACAGCGGCCGGATGCAGGCGGTGTTCGGCGAGCAGCGCGTCGAGCTGGTCGAGCACCCCGATGCCGGGGTCGACCACCACGCACTGCTCCCCCGGCGCGGTGGCAACCACGTAGCAGTTGGTGCCGAAGGCGTCCGCGGGAAAGCCGGCCACGAGCACGGGCGCTGTCCTTTCGTCGAACGGCTGTCGTCCTGCCCAGCAGCCTAACGGGCGCGCCGAGTGAGTTTGCCGCGTCCGTCCCGCGCGCCCCGCGGGACACAGTGACACCGCCCGATAAGCGCTGCTCGGAACGGGGTGGACCTCGTACACCACTTTCCCAGTCACTAGCCGTACACTCTGGCGGGCGTGTGGCGCGGCACACGTGACGCCCGGACGGGCCGGGACGCCCGGTCGCCGGCGACGACCAGGTAGAGGAAAGGGGAGCACCGGTGGCTTCCAGCAGGGACCGGCAGCGCAAAATGGCGCGGGCCAAGCTCGACCGGCAGTTGGCCCGCCGGGCCGCCGCCACGCGGCGGCGTCGGCAGATCCAGGCCGGTGTCGGCGCCGCCCTGATCCTCGTGTTGGTCGTGGCCGGCTCCGCCTGGGCACTCGGGGCGTTCGACTCCGACTCCACGCAGAACACGGCAAACGAGGACACCTGCCTCTGGACGCCGCAGGACGCCTCGGCCAACGCCAACCTCAAGGACGTCGGCACGCCGGAGAGCAAGGGTCTGCCCACCGAAGGCACCCGGGCGATGACGGTGACCACCAACCAGGGCGGGCCGATCACCGCGGAGCTCAGCCTGACCAACTCGCCCTGCGCGGCGGCGAGCATCGCGCACCTGGCGAGCCGGTCGTTCTACGACAACACCACGTGCCACGAGATCACCGCCGACGGCGCGCTGCGCTGCGGTGACCCGAGCGGCACCGGCCTCGGCGGACCGACCTACTCGTTCTACGACGAGGAGCTGCCGACCGTGTCGTCGGCCAGCCCGGCTCCCGGCCAGCCGCCGACGTACCCGAAGGGCACCGTGGCGATGATCGCCAACCCGCCGGGCAGCAACGGCAGCCAGTTCCTGATCTTCTTCAAGGACTTCACCACCGCCGAGCCGAAGTTTCCGGTGATCGGGCGGGTGACCGGCGGGCTGGACGTGGTGGAGAAGATCGGTGCCCTCCCGACCGTGGACAATGGGACCGGGGCCAAGGTCAAGCCCAGCACCGACGTGACGATTCAGAGCCTCACCGTCGGTGCGCCGGTCACCGCGGCGGCGCCGATGCCGTCGGCCTCCGGCGCGCCGTCCAGCAGCCCCAGCGCCGGCTGACCGGCCGCCACCACCCACACCCAGAGCGGCACCCCAGCAGCAGACAGCCAGGAGGATCCAGGCGTGACGTCCACCAGAGAGCGGCAGCGCGCGGCGGCACGCGCCCGGCTCGAGAAGGAGATGGCCGAGCGCGCGGCCAAGGCCCGCAAGGGCCGGCAGACGCGGGCGATCATCAGCGCGGCAGGCGCGCTGGTGCTCGTGGTCGCCGGCACCGTCTGGCTGGCGGTGAGCCTCGGCGGCGGCGACGACGACAAGAAGAACACCGCCGCGCCGGCCGGCGCGGCGGAGTGCGCCTTCAACGAGCTGCCGAAGGAACAGCGGCCCCCGCAGATCAAGGACGTCGGGGTGCCGAGCAACCAGCAGTCCGCCACCGGCGTGCAGACCATGACGATCGACACCAACCTGGGCCCGATCACGGCCAAGGTCGACCGGTCGAAGGTGCCGTGCACGGCGGGCAGCTTCAGCTACCTCGCGGAGAAGAACTTCTTCGACAACACCAAGTGCCACCGCCTCGTGAGCGAGGGCATCAAGGTGTTGCAGTGCGGCGATCCCAGCGCCACCGGCAACGGCTGGCGGGACACCGACGGCCAGGGCGGCCCGAGCTACCGCATGGCCGAGGAGAACCTGCCCACCGACAAGCGCCCGCCGTACCCGGAGGGTGTCATCGCGATGGCCAAGTCGCAGGATCCGGGCAGCACCGGCAGCCAGTTCTTCATCGTCTACGGCGACTCACCGCTGGACCCGGCGTACACGGTGCTGGGCACCATCACCGGCGGCATGGACATCGTCAAGGACGTGGCCAAGGCCGGTGACGACGGCGCGTTCGCCCAGCAGGCCGGTGGTGGCCACCCGAAGAAGGAGGTCATCATCAAGGACCTCGCGATGAGCCCACCGCAGGGCTGACCCCCGCGCTGACGACCAGGCGCCCGCCGGCTGAGCCGGCGGGCGCCTGGGTGTCCGGGGTACGCGTCAGGCGCCGGAGGTGACCCGGTACGCGTCGAAGACGCCGTCCACCTTGCGGACCGTGGCCAGCAGGTGGCCGAGGTGCTTCGGGTCGGCCATCTCGAAGCTGAACCGGCTCACCGCCACCCGGTCGCGGGTGGTGGTGACGGTGGCGGAGAGGATGTTGACCCGCTCGTCGGAGAGCACCCGGGTGACGTCGGCCAGCAGCTTGTGCCGGTCCAGTGCCTCGACCTGGATGGCGACCAGGAAGGTCGAGGCGGAGGTGAGCTTCCAACTCACCTCGACCACCCGCTCGCTCTGGGCCCGCAGGTCCTCGGCGTTGGCGCAGTCGTCGCGGTGCACACTCACCCCGCCGGAACGGGTGACGAAACCGAACACCGAATCCGGTGGGACCGGGGTGCAGCAACGGGCCAGCTTGATCCAGACGTCGCTGACGCCGCGGACCACGACACCGGGGTCGTTGCTGCTCTGGCGGCTGCGCGGTGGCCGGGTGGCGACGGCGGTCTCGGCGATGTCCTCCGCCGCGCCCTCCTCGCCGCCGTACGCGGCCATCAGCTTCTGCACCACCGACTGGGCGGAGACCTGGCTGTCACCGACCGCCGCGTAGAGCGACGCCACGTCGGCCAGGTGCAGGTCCCGCGCGATCGACATGAGCGCGTCGGAGGTGAGCATCCGCTGCAACGGCATGCCCTGCTTGCGCATCGCCTTGACGATCGCGTCCTTGCCGGCCTCGATCGCCTCCTCGCGCCGCTCCTTGTTGAAGTACTGGCGGATCTTCGTACGCGCCCGCGGGCTCTTGACGAAGCCCAACCAGTCCTGCGTGGGGCCGGCCGTCTCGGACTTCGACGTGAAGATCTCGATCACGTCGCCGTTGGACAGCGTCGACTCCAACGGCACCAGCTTGCCGTTGACCCGCGCCCCGATGCACTTGTGCCCCACCTCGGTGTGCACCGCGTACGCGAAGTCCACGGGCGTCGAGGAGGTCGGCAGCGGGATGACGTCACCCTTGGGGGTGAAGACGTACACCTCCTGGCTGGACAGGTCGAAGCGCAGCGCGTCGAGGAACTCGCTCGGGTCGGCCGCCTCCCGCTGCCAGTCGAGCAACTGCCGCAGCCAGGTCATCTCGTCGATGTGCGCCGGCGGGCCGACGATCTGGGTGCCCTTGTGCTCCTTGTACTTCCAGTGCGCGGCGATGCCGAACTCCGCGGTGCGGTGCATCGCGTACGTGCGGATCTGCATCTCCACCGGCTTGCCGGTGGGCCCGATGACAGTCGTGTGCAACGACTGGTACATGTTGAACTTGGGCATCGCGATGTAGTCCTTGAACCGGCCCGGAACCGGCTGCCAGTTGGCGTGGATGACGCCCAGCGCCGCGTAGCAGTCCCGAACCGTGTCGACCAGGATCCGCACCCCGACCAGGTCGTAGATGTCGTTGAAGTCACGACCCCGCACGATCATCTTCTGGTAGATCGAGTAGAGGTGCTTCGGCCGCCCGGTGGTCTCCGCCTTGATCTTGGCGGCCTTGAGGTCGGTGCCGACCTTCTGGGTGACCTGCCGCAACAGCGTCTCGCGCTGCGGCTGGTGCTCCCCGATCAGCCGGTTGATCTCCTCGTAGCGCTTCGGGAACAACGTGCCGAAGGACAGGTCCTCCAGCTCCCACTTGATCGTGTTCATACCGAGCCGGTGCGCCAGCGGCGCCAGGATCTCCAACGTCTCCTTGGCCTTCTGCTCCTGCTTGGGGCGGGGCAGGAAGGTCAGGGTACGCATGTTGTGCAGCCGGTCGGCCAACTTGATCACCAGCACCCGCGGGTCCTTGGCCATCGCCACGACCATCTTGCGGATCGTCTCGGCCTTGGCCGCGTCACCCAGCTTGACCTTGTCCAGCTTGGTGACGCCGTCGACCAGCAGGGCGACCTCGCCGCCGAAGTCGGCGCGCATCGCGTCGAGGGTGTACTCGGTGTCCTCGATGGTGTCGTGCAGCAGCGCGGCGACGAGCGTGGTGGTGTCCATCCCCAGGTTGCCGAGGATCGTCGCCACCGCGAGCGGGTGCGTGATGTACGGGTCGCCGGACTTGCGGTACTGCCCGGAGTGCCACCGCGCGGCCGTGTCGAAGGCGCGCTGGAGCAGCCGGGCATCGGCCTTGGGATGATTGTCCCGGTGGCTCGCGATGAGCGGCTCCAGCACCTCACTGACCTGGGAGGTCTGCCAGGGCGCGTTGAACCGGGCCAGCCGGGCCCGCACCCGCCGCCCGGTGGGCGCGTTGGACAGCCCGAAGCCACCGCTCGGCGACGGGTCGACGCCGGCGTCACTCGGGAACGGCACCACCACCCCGTCGGCGCCGGGAGACGCCTCGACGCTCGGCGGGCCGCTGATCGGACGTACCGCGCTCTCGCCGGCAGCCCGGCCAGAGCCGCTGCCGGCGCCCGTGACCCGGGCTGGCGCATCGCCTGCCCGGTCAGTCACCGTGCCGTCAGCGTCGCCTGTCGGGTGCACCGTGCCCTCCGCTGGAGGGACGACATCGTGGGACACCGGCCTCCTCACCGCTCGCCGGGAAATCACCTGCCGAACAATCGGCCGGCCTGGTCTCGTGCCGCCGGACGGCGTACCGCCGGCGTCAGCAATGGGCAATGCTACCCGCACGGACGGTCCGCTGCCGCTCCGCCGGACGGTCGCCGCAGGCTCCCGCCCGACCAGTCCGCCATCAAACGGTCAGCCCGCCACCGAACGGCTCAAACGGTCAGCAGGGCATGGACGGGACGCGGTGCCAACCGCTCCCGCCCGCCCAGGAAACCGAGCTCCAGCAGCACGGTGAAACCGGTGACGGTGCCGCCGGCCCGCTCCACCAGGTCCAACGTCGCCTCGGCGGTGCCGCCGGTCGCCAACACGTCGTCGACCACCAGCACCCGGTGCCCGGCGGTGAAGGCGTCCTCGTGCACCTCGAGGGTGGCCTCGCCGTATTCGAGCGCGTAGGAGACCGAGTGCGCCGGGCGGGGCAGCTTGCCGGCCTTCCGGACCGGCACCACGCCGACCCCGGCCGCGTACGCCACGGCCGCGGCGACGACGAACCCGCGCGCCTCGATGCCGACCACCACGTCGAAGGCGTCCCGACCGTGGTACTCGATGATCCCGTCGATCACCTCACGGAACGCCTTCCCGTCGGCGAACAGCGGCATCAGGTCCTTGAACATCACGCCGGGCTTGGGGAAGTCGGGCACGTCCAGCACCCGGCTGGCGACCAGTCGGGCGGCCTCCGGGCCGCTGTCCCCGCGCGCCGCGGTGCTGTGGGTCTCCGTCATGGCTGTTTCGCTCTCCTTCAACGACGACGGCGTCCGGCAGTGCTGCTCGCACAGCATGCCGGACGCCGTTCGGTTGTGTCGTGGCGGGTCAGCGCCGCTTGGCGCCACCCGGCCGGTTGCCGCCACCGCCGGGGCGACCGCCCCGGGCACCGGTCGGCCGCTTGCCCGCCGGGCGAGCGCCCACCTTGGGCGCGGCGCCGGCCAGCGCGGCAGCGTCCGGGTCGAGCGACTCCTCGGTCACCTGACCCTGGGTCGGGCTCGCCGGACCCTTGCCGGTGACCTCGCCCCGGGCGAGCCCGCCCCGCCGGGCCAGGACGCGCTTGTTGTGCGCCTGGATCCGCGGGTCGTAGTTCTTCAGCAGGGCCAGCAGCGGCGTGGCCACCAGGATGGAGGTCAGGAACGCCACCGCCATACCGACGAACAGCACCAGGCCGAGGTCCTTCAACGTGCCGGCGCCGAGCAGGCCGGCACCGATGAAGAGCAGACCGCCGACCGGCAGCAGGGCGACCACCGAGGTGTTCAGCGACCGCATCAGGCTCTGGTTGACGGCCAGGTTGGCCGCCTCGCCGTACGTCTGGTTGTTGTTGGCGGTGATGCCGCGGGTGTTCTCCTGGACCTTGTCGAAGACCACCACCACGTCGTAGAGCGCGAAGCCCAGGATCGTGAGGAAGCCGATGATCGTCGACGGGGTGACCTCGAAGCCGACGAGCGAGTAGATGCCGGCGGTGAGGATCAGGTTGGTGAACAGCGACGCGACCGCCGCGACGGCCATCCGCCACTCGAAGCGCAGGATCAGGTAGACCATCACCAGCGCGATGAAGATGACCAGACCGAGTACGGCCCGCTGGGTCACCTGACTGCCCCACGCCTCGCTGACCTGGTTACCGCTGATCTGGTCCGCGTTGATCCCCAGGTCCTCGGCGATCTGACCCTTTACCGCGTTCGTCTGCTCGGCGCTGAGCTGCGGCGTCCGCAGCTCGTAGGTGTCACCACCGGTGCCGCCGACCTTCTGGGCGGTGGCCACCTTGATGCCGGTGTTCTCCGCGGCGAGAGCCGAGTTGACCTCTCGCTCGGCGTCTTCCAGGGTGCCGACACTGGCCGGCACCTGGAACGAGTTGCCGCCGGCGAACTCGATGCCGAGGCTGAACCCGCGCAGCCCGAAGCTGAGCAGCGCGATCAGGATCAGGACACCGGCGACGCCGAACCAGAGCTTGCGGCGGCCGACGACGTTGAGACCGGCCTCGCCGTTGTAGAGGCGGCTCGCCAGACCGTTTTCAGCCATCTCAGGCCTCCTTGGCGCGCGGGTTGCGGGGCTGAGTCTGCTGGCTGCGGGCCGGCAGTGCCCGGCCCAGGCCGCTGACCCGCGGGGACAGGAACGCCCGGGTCCGGGCGAACATCGTCATGATCGGGTGCCGGAAGAGGAAGACCACGACCAGGTCCAGCACGGTGGCCAGACCGAGGGCGAACGCGAAGCCCTTGACCGTGCCGACCGAGACCACGTAGAGCACCACGGCGGAGAGCAGGGTGATCGCGTTGGCCGAGATGATCGTGCGACGAGCCCGCATCCAGGCGCGCGGCACCGCGCTACGCGGGCTGCGCCCCTCCCGGATCTCGTCCTTCAACCGTTCGAAGTAGATGACGAACGAGTCCGCCGCCACACCGAGCGAGACGATCATGCCGGCGATGCCGGCGAGGGTGAGCGTGAAGCCGATCTGCCGGCCGAGCACCACCAGCGCGCCGAAGACCAACAGCGCGGAGAGGATCAGGCTCAGGAAGATCACCGAGCCGAGCAGCCGGTAGTAGAAGAACGCGTAGATGATGACCAGCAGCATGCCGATGCCGGCCGCGAGCAGACCGGCGCGCAGGTGGCTGGCACCCAGCGTCGCGGTGACGTTCTGCGCCTCCTGCTGCTTGAACGTCACCGGAAGCGCACCGAAGCGCAGCTGGCCGGCGAGCGCGCTGGCGTCCTTCTGGTTGAAGTTGCCGGTGATCTGGGAGTTGCCGGTCAGCACGCCCTGGATCTCCGGGGAGGAGACGATCTCGTTGTCCAGCACCACGGCGACCCGGCACTTGCCGTCCTGGCCGAGTGCGGTGGCGTCGCAGGCCTGGCCCTCGTTGGTGAACGACTCACGGGTGAGGTCGGTCCACTTGCCCTGACCGTCGCCCTTGAAGTCGAGGCTGACCACCCAGGCGTTGGTCTGGTCGAGCACCGCGTCGGCGTCGGACACGTCGGTACCCAGCACCTTGGCCTGGTCGAGCAGGTACTTCGAGGCGCCGTCCTCGCAGGAGACGACCTGCTGCTTCGGGTCGGAGATCGACGCCGGGGGACGCTCGTCGAGCTGCTTGCAGCCGATGGTCGGGGTGTTGAACTGCATCTGCGCCGGCAGCACGGCGACCTCTTGCGGCGACAGCGTGCCGAACGGCTTGAGCTTGTCGGCGAGCGACGGGTCGGCGGTCAGGTCGGCCGGGGCCTGCAGACCGTTGGCGGCCTGCCAGGCGGCGGCGCCGACCTTCTGCTCGACGGCCTTGCGCTGCTGCTCGATGCTGGCCGACACCGGCTCGTCGCTGGCACTGGCACTGGGCGCGGCGGCACTCGCCGAGGCCGAGGCGGACGCGGACGCGGACGGAGTCGGCGTGGCGCTGGGCGCCGGGGCCATCCCACCCTGACCGCCGCTGGGCGACGAGGTTATCTTCGGCGCGCCGCTGCCCGACGGGGTCGGGGTGGCGCCGCCGGACGGCGTCGCGCTGCCGGACGGGTTGGGGACGGCGCTGCCGGACGGGGTGGGCGCGGCCGGCGGCGGCACGGCGGCCGTCCCGCTGCCGTCGGCACCCTTGAGCACCTTGCGGAAGCGCAGCTCGGCGGCGTTGCCCACGTTGTCCAGGTTGCGGTTCTCACCGGGCAGGGAGATGACGATGTTCCGGTTGCCCTCGGTGACCACCTCGGCCTCGGCCACGCCGAACGCGTTGACCCGGCTCTCGATGATCTGACGAGCCTCCTCGAGATTCTCCGCCGTCGGGGCCTTGCCGCCGATGCTGTTTCTCGCCTCCAACGTCACCCGGGTGCCGCCGATCAGGTCCAGACCGAGCCGGGGCTCGAGCCGATCCTGGAAGCTGCCCTTGGCGCCGCCGGAGAAGAACACCAGTAGATAGAGGACGACGAAGATGAACCCGAGCACGGCGAGCTGCCGCCCGGGGCGCATCTGTCCCTGAGGTGGTGCCACGGCTGTCCTGTCTCCCTGTGCGGTGGCGCCGCTGTGCGCAGCGGCGGCGGTGTCGGGCCGGGGGTCCCGGCTGACGGGTCTGACCTGAGCCGACGAGATGCCGACACGTGGCCCGGACACGCCGGCGCGGAACGCCGATGGTCACCGGAACGTGCCGACGCCCGGCGTCGACCCAACTATCCAGTTTTACTGCCTGGTCCGCTGCCCCGTCGGGCGCGGTGGCCCGGAGGTCGGCCGACCGGCCGTACGCCGGAACCGCGATCCCCCGGGAGCAGGGGTCATTCCTTGACGGTGTCGGCGTCCTCGCTGACCGGCTCGCTCGGCAGCTCCGCGCGGGTGGTCACCCGGGCGATGGCGGCGCGGGCGTAGCGGGTCTGCACGCCCGGGGCGACCTCGATCAGGACGGTGTCGTCCTCGATGCCGGTGACCGTGCCGTAGAGCCCGCCGATGGTGACGACCTCGTCGCCCGGGCCGAGCCCGGACTGCATGGACTCTGCCTCGCGGCGGCGCTTCTGCTGGGGCCGGATCATCATGAAATACATGACACCGAAGAGCAGGACGATCATCAGGATCGGCGTGATGCCGCCGCCCGAGGGGCCCGCTGCTATGTGGTTCACGGTTACTGACCTTCCCACTGGCCACCGGCCCGGCGCTTGGGGCGCCGGAGCGGAGGCGGAATCTCACGTCCTGTACAGACCGCGGCGAAGTCTAAACCCTGCACCTGAGAACGCCGAATGCGGCACAGATCACGTTCACATCACGGCTGATCAGTATCCATCGAGAACAGATCGGGCACAGGTGGACTATCCATGCCAAAGGTACCATTCGGCGGAGTACGCCCCAGATGCCGCCAGGCGCCCTCCGTGGCCACCCGCCCCCGCGGCGTACGCGCCAACAGACCGGCACGGACCAGGAACGGCTCGCAGACCTCCTCGACCGTGTCCGGCTGCTCGCCCACCGCCACGGCAAGGGTGGACAGACCCACCGGCCCACCCCGGAACGAGTCGACCAACGCGGTCAGCACCGCACGGTCCAACCGGTCCAACCCGAGCGCGTCCACGTCGTACACGATCAGCGCCGCACGGGCGGTGTCGACATCGACCACGCCGTCGGCCCGCACCTCGGCGTAGTCGCGGACCCGGCGCAGCAGCCGGTTGGCGATCCGCGGCGTGCCCCGGGACCGACCGGCGATCTCGGTCGCACCCTCCGGGGTGATCGGCACCCCCAGGATCCGCGCCGAACGGTGCAGCAGCGTCTCCAGATCCGCCGGAGCGTAGAAGTCGAGGTGGGCGACGAACCCGAACCGGTCCCGCATCGGACCGGTCAACAGACCCGAGCGGGTCGTCGCGCCCACCAGGGTGAACGGCTCGACATCCAGCGGGATCGCCGTCGCGCCCGGCCCCTTGCCGACGATCACGTCGACCCGGAAATCCTCCATCGCGCTGTAGAGCAACTCCTCGGCCGGACGCGCGATGCGGTGGATCTCGTCGATGAAGAGCACATCGCCCTCGGTGAGACTGGTCAGGATCGCCGCCAGGTCCCCGGAACGCTCGATCGCCGGGCCACTCGTCACCCGGATACCCGCGCCCAACTCGGCCGCGACGATGTTGGCCAGACTCGTCTTGCCCAGACCGGGCGGGCCGGAGAGCAGGATGTGATCCGGTGGCGACCCACGCCGCATCGCGCCCTGCAACAACAGGTCGAGCTGATCACGCACCCGGTCCTGGGCGATGAACTCGGCCAACCGTCTCGGCCGGACCGTGGCCTCCGCGTCCCGGTCGGCGTCACTGACGTACGCCGAGACAAGCCCGTCGGTCTCGCTCATCGGGTCCGACCCAGCAGGCGGATGGCCTGCTTGAGCAGGACCGGCACCGGCGGCGTCTCACCCTCGATCGACTCGGCCACCGCGGCCACCGCCTGATCGGCCTGGCCAGCCGTCCAACCCAGCCCGACCAGCGCCTGCCGAACCTGGTCCGGCCAGCTACCGCGGGTCACCCCGGTCACCCCGTCGACGCCGATCGGCACCGGGCCGATCCGGTCGCGCAGCTCCAGCACCAGGCGCTCGGCGCCCTTCTTGCCAATTCCGGGCACCCGGGTCAGGGCGGCCGTGTCGGCGTTGGCGATCGCCCTGCGCACCGCGTCCGGGCTGTGCACGGCAAGCACCGCCTGAGCCAGTCGCGGACCCACCCCGCTGGCCGTCTGGAGCAACTCGAACAGCGACTTGGCGTCGTCGTCGGCGAAGCCGTAGAGGGTCAGCGAATCCTCCCGCACGATCAGACTGGTGGCGAGCCGGGCGACCTGGCCGACCCGCAGCTCCGCGAGGGTGCCGGGGGCGCAGTGCACGGCGAGGCCGACACCGCCGACCTCGATCACGGCCTGGTCCGGACCCGTCGCGGTCACCGTGCCGCGCACGCTGGCGATCATCGTGCTCCTCCTCGTCGTGCCCGGTCGGCTGCCGCGGCCAGCTTCGAGCGGGTCCCGCCGCGCCACACGTGGCAGATGGCCAGGGCGAGCGCGTCGGCGGCGTCGGCCGGTTTCGGCGGCTCGGCCAGCCGCAACAGCCGGGTGACCATCGCGGTCATCTGCGCCTTGTCCGCCTGACCGGACCCGGTCACGGCCGCCTTCACCTCGCTCGGCGTGTACGTCTGCACCGGCAGTCCGGCGCGCGCCCCGGCCAGCACCGCGATGCCGCTGGCCTGCGCGGTGCCCATCACCGTACGCACGTTGTGCTGACTGAACACCCGCTCGACGGCGACGCTCTCCGGCTGGTGCTCGGCGACCAGATCGTTGAGCGACCGGTCCAGGTGCAGCAGGCGCAGCGCCAGGTCGTCGGCCGGGTCGGTGTAGATGACGTAGTAGGCGATCAGAGTGCACGGACGCCCGGGCACACCCTCGACCACGCCCACCCCGCACCGGGTGAGCCCCGGGTCAACCCCCAGCACCCGCACGCCGCCCCCTCCCCAGCCGTCAGCAGTACGTGTGTTCGACACCCTAACCGGCGCCCTTCCCACCAGCCCCACGGGACACGCCCCGAGCCCGCGCCCCGCGCGCACCACGCTCGACCGGCCGGGAGCGGAGGTCCGGGGCGCCAGCCGCAGGGTCACGCTCGATCCGGGATGCAGTGGCAACGAAGCACCAGAACACCACTACATCCCGGGACAACGCCGTTGCGTCAGTGCTGTGGCCGACAGGTCAACCCGCTGCGGACTGCCGAGGCTTGTAGATCAAGCCACGTCGATCAGGAGAATTGCGCCGATCTTGCACTTTCTGTCGCTGATTTAAGCGGTAACGCCCCTTAATGTCGGGGCAGGAAGTGCAAGATCGCGATGCAGGATCGGTTGAGGAACGGTCATTCCGTCGCTCGCAACGGCGTTGACAATCCCGGATGCTGCGCGATCTTTCCGCGCGGGGGCGGGTGGGCCACACAGCTTTGGTACGGAGTATGTGTCGCTGGCCCATGTGCCGGGGAGCACACAGCTCGTAACTTCTTGCGCCATGACGGCAGAACCCGTGGCGGTCCCCCACGTCGTACAGGTCGACCTCGCCGGTCGGACCGCCCTGGTCACCGGGGGCGGTGGCGGCATCGGGCGAGCGTGCGCCCTGCGGCTGGGCGCGGCCGGCGCCACGGTGCTCGTGGTGGATCGCGACCTGGAGGCGGCCAAGGCGGTGGCCGCGGAGGTCGGCGGCCGGGCAGAGGGTGTGGACCTGTCCGACGCCGCGGCGGTGGACCGCCTCGACGTGGACGTGGACATCGTGGTGAACAACGCCGGGCTTCAGCACGTCGCGCCGCTGCAGGACTTTCCCGTCGAGCGCTTCGAGTACCTCCAGCGGGTGATGGTGGAGGCGCCGTTCCTGTTGATCCGTCGCGCGCTGCCGCACATGTACGCCCGGGGCTGGGGTCGGATCGTCAACATCTCCTCGGTGCACGGGCTGCGCGCGTCGCCGTACAAGGCGGCCTACGTCTCGGCGAAGCACGCCCTGGAGGGGCTGTCGAAGGTGGTGGCACTGGAGGGAGCCGCGCACGGGGTGACCGCCAACTGCATCAACCCGGCGTACGTACGCACCGCGCTGGTGGAGAGCCAGATCGCCGACCAGGCGGCCAGCCACGGCATCGACGAGGCCGAGGTGGTCGAGAAGATCATGCTGGCTCGGGCCGCGATCAAGCGACTGATCGAGCCGGAGGAGGTCGCCGAGCTGTTGGCGTACCTCTGCTCGTCGCCGGCGGCGTTCATCACCGGCGCGTCGATCGCCCTCGACGGGGGCTGGACGGCCAACTAGTGGGGCTGAGCACAATGTCGACCATGTCATCGCCGGTGGAGTTCCTGGAGCTGCTCGCCCGTGAGGCCGCGGCGGTCGAGTTCGAGGGACCGCTGGTGGCCGCGCGGGCCGCGGGGCTGCCGCCGGAGCGGCTGGCCGAGCTGGAGCAGGCCAGGTCGGTGGCGTTGCGGGTCCGCGCGCTGTTGGAGCGCCGCCGCCGCCGGGAGTCCGAGCTGTCCGGCCTGTACGACACGGTCAGCGACCTGGCCGGGTTGCGCGACCTGGACGACGTGCTGCGGGCGATCGCGCACCGGGCCCGCAACCTGCTCGGCGCGGACGTGGCCTACATGACGCTCAACGACGACGAGCGCGGCGACACCTACATGCGGGTGACCGACGGGTCGGTCTCGGCCCGTTTCCAGCGGTTGCGGCTGCCGATGGGCGCCGGTCTCGGTGGCCTGGTGGCCCAGTCCGGCGCGCCGTACGTCACCGGGAACTACGGCGAGGACGCGCGCTTCCACCACACCGGGGAGATCGACGCCGGGGTGGGCGAGGAGGGTCTGGTGGCGATCCTCGGGGTGCCGCTGCGGCTCGGTTCCACCTCGATCGGTGTGCTCTACGCGGCCAACCGTTCGGCTCGGCCGTTCGTCCGGGAGGAGGTGGCGCTGCTGGTCTCGCTGGCCGCGCACGCCGCGGTGGCGATCGACACCGCCCGACTGCTGACCGAGACCCGCTCGGCGCTGGCCGAGTTGTCGGCCGCGAACACCACCATCCGGGCGCACAGCAGCTCGGTGGAGCGGGCCGCGGCGGCACACGACCGGATGACGGCGCTGGTACTGCGCGGCGGCGGGGTGGAGGACGTGGCGGCGGCGGTGACCGAGGTGCTGGGTGGTGCGCTGCTGGCGTTGGACGCCGAGGGCCGCCTGCTGGCCCGGGTGGGTGAGATCGACGAGCCGGACCGGGCGGACATCGTGGAGGCGGTGGCGGCGTCGCGGACCGAGGGACGAAGTGTGCGCCGGGGTCCACTCTGGTACGCGGCGGTGGTGGCGGGCGCGGAGAACCTGGGCGCCCTGGTGCTGCGTCCGGACGACGAGTTGGTCGACGCCGACCAGCGGATTCTGGAGCGGGCCGCCCTGGTGACCGCGCTGCTGCTGCTGTTCCGCCGGACTGTCGCGGAGGCGGAGGGGCGGGTTCGTGGCGAGCTGCTGGACGACCTGATCGCCCGCCCGCTGCGCGACACCGACGCGTTGCGCAGTCGTGCTCGCCGGCTCGGGGTGGACCTGGACGCGCCGCACGTGCTGGTGGCGGTGGGCGACGACGCGATCGCGGCGACCGGCTCGGCCCGGCAGCGGGTGCTCTCCTGGGCCACCACGTACGCCTCGGCGCGCGGTGGGCTGGCCGCGGCGCGCGACGGTCGGGTGGTGCTGATGCTGCCGGGGTTGGACGCGGGCGGCAGCGCCCGCGCGGTGGCCAGGGACCTGTCCCGGGTGACCGGCCGACCGGTGACCGCCGGGGCGAGCGGCCCGTCGAACGGGCCGGCGGCGCTGGCCGGGACCTTCCACGAGGCGGACCGGTGCCTCACGGCGCTTGGCGCGTTGGGCCGGACCGGCCAGGGGGCGAGCACCGCCGAGCTGGGCTTCGTCGGGTTACTGCTGGGCACGGTCGGTGACCGGGGCGAGACGGACGTGGCCCAGTTCCTCCGCAGCACGGTCGGGCCGGTGGTCGACTACGACGCCCGTCGGGGCACGGCTCTGGTGCGGACGTTGGAGGCGTACTTCGGGGTGGGTGGCAGTCTGTCCCGCGCCGCCGAGCAGCTGCACGTGCACGTGAACACGGTGACCCAGCGGTTGGAGCGGGTCGGGCAGCTGCTCGGCGCGGACTGGCAGCGGCCCGAGCGGGCGTTGGAGGTGCAGCTCGCGCTGCGCCTGCACCGGCTGCGCGCATCGGCCGACTGATCGACCGACGCCAGCCCACGACCGCCAGTGCGCGAACGCCGACAGGCCGTCGATCGGCCGACGCCAGCCGGCGAGCGCCCCGAGCAGCCGCCGGCTCGCTGACCAGCGGCCTGCTCAGCGGACCTGGATGCCCCGCAGCACGGCGTCGACGACCCGCTCGGGCAGTGTCTGCTCGTCCAGGTCCGGGTTCCACTGGAGCACCCGCTGGATCAGCATCGGCCCGGTGAGCAGCGCCATCGTCACCTCGATGTCGATGTCGCCCCGGAGCACTCCCTCGTCGATGCCGCGCCGCAGCACCTCGCGCATCAGCTGCCGGCGGGGCGAGATGATGTTCTGGTAGAGCTGGAACTGATCCGAATCGCGGTTCACGGCGGACGCGAGACAGGGCATGATCTTCGGCGCGCGGGGGTCGACGTTCTTGCCGATCGCGCCGACCAGCAGCACCAGGTCGTCGCGGACCGAGTGCCCGGCCGGCTGCGCCAGGACGCCCTTGAGGCGACGTAGCGCGTCCAGCAGCAGGGCGTCCTTGCCCGCCCAGCGGCGGTAGATGGTGGCCTTGCCGACCCCGGCGCGAGCGGCGATCGCCTCGATCGAGAGCGCTTCGATCGTGCTGCCCTCGGCGAGCAGGTCGAGGGTGGCCTCGATGATCGCCTCGTCGGCACGGATGCTCCGCGGTCGCCCGGGCGACCGCGGAGCATCAGCGGTGGACGTCATGGCCGACATCTTCCCGCACCTATGCCGTAGCGGCCAACTCGAGTTCGGCAACCGGGGCCGCCGGAGCGACGCTGGTCTCCTCCCGACCCGGCATCCAGCGCAGCACCACGATGATCCCGAGCGCGGCGATCACCGCGGAGAGCCCGGCCGCCCAGTGCATGGCGGTGACGAAGGCGTCGTTGGCGGCCGAGATCAGCGACGGGCCCGCCGGGCCGAGCTGGCCCGCCGCCGCGTACGCGCCGGAGATCGACTCGTTGGCCGCGTCGCGGGCCTGCGTGGGCAGACCGGTCAGCGCGTCACCGATGTCGCTGCGGTAGACCGCGGAGAGCACCGAGCCGAGGACGGCCACGCCGAGCGCGCCGGCCACCTGGCGGATGGTGTTGCTGACCGCGGAGCCCACGCCGGCCTTCTCCCGGGGCAGCGCCGACATGATCGACTCCGTGGCGGGCGGCATGATGTTGGCCATTCCCGCGCCCTGGATGAGGAAGACGAGCAGCACGATCCAGATCGGGGTGGAGGCGCCGATGAAGACGAAGGCGCCGAGTGACACCACGGTCAGCGCCAGCCCGACGGTGGCGACGGCCTTACCGCCGTAGCGGCGGACCATCGCGGCGCTGCGCGGCGCGAAGATCAGCTGGGCACCGGCGAAGGGCAGGAAGAGCAGACCGGTCTGCAACGGGCTGTAGTCGCGGACGAGTTGCAGGTAGAACGAGCCGAAGAACATCGAGCCCATGGCGGCGAAGAAGACCAGGCCGACGATGGCGACCGGCGCGGCGAAGCGGGGCACCCGGAACAGCCGGACGTCCAGCGACGGGTGGACGCTGCGCCGCTCGTGCTGGACGAACCAGGCGAGCACCGCGACGCCGATCAGGATCGAACCCCAGGCGATCGGGCGGTCGAAGCCGTGCTCGCCGCCGTCGATGATGCCGTAGGAGAGGGCGACCAGGCCGACCACGGAGAGCAGCACGCCGAGTACGTCGATCCGGCCCGGTCGCGGATCACGCGACTCCGGGACCAGCAGCCCCACCAGCACCACGCCGGCGATGACCACCGGCACGTTGATCAGGAAGACCGAGCCCCACCAGAAGTGCTCCAGCAGCGCGCCGCCGAGGATCGGGCCGATGGCCACGGCGAGACCGACGGCGCCGGCCCAGACCCCGATGGCCCGACCACGCTCGCGCGGGTCGAAGACGTTGGAGATGATCGAGAGCGTCACCGGCATGATGGCCGCGCCGCCGACCCCCATCAGGGCGCGGGCCGCGATGAGCTGGCCGGGGCTCTGGGCGTACGCGGAGAGCAGCGACGCCAGGCCGAACAGCACCAGACCGATCATCAGGAAGCGCTTGCGGCCGGCGCGGTCGCCGAGCACCCCGAAGGTGAACAGCAGCCCGGCGAAGACGAGCGTGTAGGAGTTGATGGACCACTCCAGCTCGCCCTGGCTGGCGCCGAGGCCGTGCACCGGGTCGGCCAGGGTACGCAGGGCGACGTTCAGGATCGTGTTGTCGAGGACGACCACGAGGAGGCTGATCACCAGCACCCCCAGGATCGCCCACCTCCTCGGGTGGCCGGTGTTGTTGTGCAGCTCCATGCCTGGTTCCCCCCACGCTTTCCCCGCGCCGCAATACGATACGGGTCAGACTCGTAACGCGGGTCAGCCTACGGCGTGCATTAACGATACGGCACCGATCCGTATCGTATGTGGTGGGCATCACGCCGGGCAGCGACGGCCAGGCAGGCGGCGACGGCGGTCGGCAGCGAGTCGAGACGGTCCGCCGGCGCGGTGAGTGGCTCGATCCAACCCGGTCCCGCGCCGAACACCCGCAGGCGTGGGAGGTCCCGGGCAAAGCGCACCAGACGGTACGCGCGGCCGGTGACCGGCGTCTGCGACCAGAGCACGACGGTGTGCGGGCGGGCCCGGTACACCGCGCTGGTCAGCGCCGACCAGGGCAGCGCGGGACCCAGGTGCAGACACCCGCGCCCCTGCTCGCGCAGCGCGGCGGCGAGCGCGTGCAGACCAAGGCAGTGCGCCTCCTTCTCGACGCCGGCCAGCAGCACCCCGCCGGTGGGCAGCGACCGGCCCGGCTCCCGGCGGTACACGTCCAACCCGACCCGGACGCCCTCGAAGAGGGCGTGTTCGACGGCGACCTCGGCGGCGGTACGTCCCCGCAGCCGGGCCAGCAACGGACGACAGACCTGCTCCCAGAGCGCCGGCACGCCCCAGGCCTCGGCCACCTGCAGCACCAGCGTGGCGACGGCGTTGCCGTCCAGGTCCTCGGCAGCCAGCGAGACCTGCTCATACGCGATCTCCACGGTCCCCGCCGGCATCGGCTCGGTCAGCACCAGACGTACCCCCGGATAGACGTTCCCTACCCGGGGGTTCGCTGAAACGGCGCGCGGTGGATGCGCCGGCGCGGGATTTACCGGCGGCGACCTTGACCGGACCTCCTAGGTTGATGATCCACCCAGCCCCGCGGAAGGTCCCACCCATGCCTGTCGGCTTCACCACGGCGATCGTCTTCGCCGCCGCCCTGGCGGTCAGCGCCGTCCTGGCCCTCGTCACCCCCGCGCGGCCACTGAAGCGGGTGGCCGCTCTCGCGGCCCTCGGCTTCCTGGTCCTCACCCTGCTGGTCGGGATCACCTCCAGCGCCCACTCGGTGCCCATCCGCTCGGTCGGCATCGTCACCAGCTTCGGCAAGCCCACCGGCGAGGTGACCGGTTCCGGCCTGAAGTGGGTGGCGCCCTGGCAGAAGGTCGGCGAGTGGGACGCCGGCCGGCAGAAGTACGACCACATCGGCGGCAACAACTGCGTACGGGTCCGCACCGGCACGCTCGCCGACGCCTGCGTCGAGGTCCTCATCGAGTGGCAGGTCAAGCCGGAGAACGCACCGAAGCAGTTCATGGACTACAAGGGCGACTTCAACAGCTTCCGGGGCCAACGGGTGGGAGTGCAGTTGGACAGCGCGGTCAACGACGCCTTCGCCGCGTACAACCCCCTTGAGAAGATCGACGCCCAGACCGGCGACCTCAACGTCGACCTGAAGCCGTTCGCGGCGAACATCAAGACCAGCGCGGAGACCCGGCTCACCACCGACGTGGACATCCTCTCGGTGACGATCACCCGGGTAAACCACGACGACAAGACCGAGGGCAACATCAAGGCGTTCCAGGACAAGCTGGCCCAGACCCGCAACCTGGAACAGGACCGCAAGAACGCCGAGATCTCCAAGCAGATCACCGAGACCAACGCGAAGGTCGACAAGGTGACCCGTTGTCTGGAGATCGCCGAGAAGAACGGCGCCAACCCGGGTCTGTGCATCAACCCGGGCATCGTCACCGGCAAGTGACCGACGCCGAGCGGGTCGGCGCGTCAGCGCGCGCCGGCCCGCTCCCAGGGGCGGGGAGCGCTGACCTTGGCCCAGCTCGCGCCGAAGGTCATCCGGCGCAGCGGCGGCACGATGTCGCAGAGGCTGAACCAGCCACGGGTCAGGCCCACGTTCAGCGGGTTGCTCACCATGCCCTGGTGGAGGGTCCGCAGGGCCAGGTCGACGGCTTGGAATCCGTACTCGCGCATCTCGGTCTCGTACTCGCCGATGGCGTCGAGCAGCGGCAGCTGGCCGGTGCCGGCCAGGGACAACTGGCGGGTGAGCAGGGCGGAGTCGCGCAGTGCGGTGTTGGCGCCGTTACCGCCGGCCGGCGGCATGCCGTGCACGGCGTCGCCGAGCACGGTGACCCGTGCGGGCGCCCAGGGGGCCGGGCGGTCGGACGCCTGGAACGGAAACGCGCTCACGTCCCCTGGTGGACACTCGTCGATCAGTCGGCGGAGCGCGGGGTGCCAGTGCGTGATCAGCCCGGCGACGTAGGTCTTCAACTGTGTGCCGTCGAGGCGCTCCGGACGCGAGGGGAACAGTTCGTTGCGGCCGACGAACGCGCAGAGCAGATAGTCGTCCCCGACCGGCTGCTGGCGTTCGAACACGGAGGTGAACAGGAAGTACGGCGCACCGGTCAGGACGAGGTTCATGCCGTCCGCCAGCCGGGCGGGTAGCCAGGCTCTGGTGTCGTCGTTCAGCGGCAACTTGAGCCCGACGCCCACCGCGCCGGTGTCGCGCCGAGTGGCGGTCGGCAGGTACTGCGCCCGTACCCGGGAGTTGATCCCGTCGGCGCCGACCAGGACGTCGCAGCTGACGGACGTTCCGTCGGCGAAGTGCGCGGTGGGCCGACCGTCGGCGGCGAGCTCGTAGCGAACGAATGTCCTGTCGTAGTGGACGGCGTCGTCGAGTCCGTCGAGGAGGACGCCGCGAAGCGTCTGACGGTCGACCGGGTAGGCCCGTTCCGCGGGGTCGGGATCGTCGGGATGCATGAGCGCGTCCTCGACGAGGACGAGCGTGCGCAGGTCCGCGCCCAGGAAACCGAAGCCGCCACCGGGGCGGCCCGCGGTGTCCGTGAACGCCTGCCACTGTCGGTCGGGCAGGCAGGCACGCAGCGACCGGCTGCCCGCCGGGTTGATCGCGAGCCGGTAGCGGTCCACCCGGTCGTCGCGGCGCCGATCACGCTCGTACACGGCGGCGTTGAGGCCGTGTTTACGCAGACCCTGGGCGAGCGCGAGGCCGCCGATGCCGCCGCCGACGATGAGGACGTCAATCATGGGTGAGTCCTTCTGGTGAGAAGAGGTCGCACAGTTGGTTGACAACCGACTCGGCCTTGTCGGGACGCAGGCGGATGCCCTTGACGGTGGCGATCACCAGCTCGACGCTGGCGGCGACGTTGAGGTTCACCGACCAGACGTGGTGCGCGACGCCTTCGGTGAAGATCGCCGCGAGGGCGTCACGCCACCCCTGTTCGTCGCGCTCGATATCGACCCCGGTGGACGCGTCACGTCGAGCGCGAAGATCAAGCTCATCGAGTACGACGAACAACTCGGGCCGTTCCGCGACGGCGGTGGCGATCTCGCTGAGGTGTTGCCGCAACCGGGCGGCGGGTTCCAGATCGGTGTGCATCGTCGCCTCGAATTGGCTGGTCACGTGCTCGAGCACCGCGGCGATCAGATCGGCCTTGGTGCGGAAGTAGTGGTGCAGGGTGGAGTGGTCGATGCCTGCCGCGGCAGCGATCGGTCGCAGCCGGAACCCCTCGAAGCCGTTCTCGGCGATCGCCGAGAACGCCGCGTGCACCAGGGCCTGCCGGCGGTCGAGCTGTTCAGTCATCACCCATCCTCAACCAAGCGGTTGGTTGATAGTTCAGCAGCTGTGTGAGCCCTTGTCAACCACCTGGTTGGTGGGCATCGCCCGGCCTGGGGCAGTGGGCACAGCCGCCCCCCGGGGTAACCGTCGGTTACCTCCGAGGGGCGGATGCGGTAGCGGGTGACAGTTAGGCGTAGCTGAACAACGGGGGAAAGACGAGGACCACGATCCAGGCCCACGCCGCGTAGACCGGCAGGTAGCCGGTCTGCCAGCGTTCGAGGGTGGTGAACGGCGTGCGCCGGCGGATGAAGGTCAGCAGGAGCCACGCCGCCCACGCGAGGTTGACCAGCAGGATCACGTTCTCGCCGAGCGCGGCCGCCCGGTTGGGCGTGCTGCCGTACTCGTCGGTGATGCGCCCGGTGATCTCCAACAGCACCAGTACGTCAATGGCCAACGCACTGACCACGAGCGCGAGTTGAAGTTTGTCGAACGCTCCGGCAGGGGCCAGCGGATCACGGGCCGAGAGTGAGTAGAGCAGCAGCCCCAGCACCACGACCAGCAGAAGGTCGAACAGGATCAGCGCCTCGCGCTCGACGTCGATGCCGTGGCTGGTCCAGACCACCGCGACGAGGAAGGCGAGCAGGGCGGCCGTGAAGAGCGGCGTGAACAGTCGGGTGAGGACCGGCGCGATGTTCTCCACGACACCCTGTTTGGCCTCGACCAGCCACCCGGCCACCACGACCGCGGCCGCCGCGCCGCAGGGCAGGAGCCACTGCGAGACGAACGCCTCCGGGGCGATACCGATGGCCGCGAAGGTGTTGAACAGGAACGCGGCGAGCACGCCGCCGCCGAGGGCCATCAGCACGAAGTAGATGAACCACTCGCCGGTGAAGCGGATGAAGTCCATGCGTCGACGCGACGAGCGCCAGTCGTCGGCGACGTAGGCCAGACCGACCACGAGCCAGAGAGCGATGGGCAGGTGGACGCCGGTGACGACCACGGACTGCGAGTCGTCCGGCAGGGGGTAGACGTTGGCCGCCGCGACGCCGAGCGCGAACAGCGCCACCAGCACCGCGAGCACCGCCGGCCGGGCCTGCCGGCGCCAGGCCAGGAACCCCGCCAGCCAGGGCAGCGCGAACAGGGTGGCGTTGCGCGCGTAGAACGAGCCGTCGTCGTCGAGGCTCAACCCGAACAGCGCGGGTGCCTTGACGGACACCACCGCACCCGCCGCGCAGCCGAGCATGACCCACAGGTCCCGGCGGGAGCGCGTGCCGGCGACCGGACCGTCGGAGTCGCCGGTCAGCACCAACTGCTTCCATAGACGTTCCGAATGTTCCCGGGCGAACTCGCGGGAGAGGTCGTCGAGGCTGCCCATCCGTTTCACCGCGACCAGGAACGCCTCGTCCGGGCTCAGGCCGGCGGTGACGAGCTCGTCGACGGAGCCGCGAAGGTGGTCTTCCAGCTCGTCCGCGTCCACCGCCTGCAACTCCCTGCGGCGCAGCACGTACCGGCGCCACTGCGCGAACTGCTCTTCCAGCTCCTCCGGCCCGTCGTGCGTCGTCATGCGGGACCCTCCAGCGGGTACGCCGCCAGTGGCGCCCGGTCGTGCCAGATCTCCTTGAGCGCGCCCACGACGGTGTCCCACTGCCGGCGCTGCTCGGCCAGCTCGGCCAGGCCCCGGTCGGTGATGCGGTAGTACTTGCGCCTGCGCTCACCGGCGACCGCCTGCCAGCTCGACTCCAGATAGGCGAGGCGCTCGAGCCGGTGCAGCAGCGGGTACAACAGCCCCTCGGTCCAGTCCAGCTCACCCCCGGACAGCTCGTTGATCCGCCGGAGGATGGCGTATCCGTAGCTCTCACCCTCGGCCAGGATGCCGAGCACCATCGGTGTCGCCGAGGCGGCGACCAGATCCTTGGCGACCTTCATGAAGCCTCCCACCCCTAACCCTAGAAGTACGATGCATTGTACTGCTAGGTATTGCTCCAGCCGCAAGGGGCGGCGACCGAATCGCCGTCCCGGGCAGCGGTGGTGCCGCGAATGGGCGCCGTCCGGGTTAGCCTTGGCGCATATGGCTACCTTTCGCAGCGCCTCAGTGCTCCTTTCCTCCGACGGCACCCGGACCCCCGGCACCGCCGCGCTCTTCGCCGAGCCGGCCCGTAGGGGCGGTATCGCACCCTGGGCGGGCGACTTCCGCCCCGCCAACAGCGCCGGCAACGGCCCCAAGAACGCGATCGGAAAGACCTTCACCCTGGAGTTGCCCGACGGCAGCACCGGCAAAGTCGTGGTCCAGGGCCTCAAGAGCGGCAAGGGTGGCGTCGTGCTGGCGCTGATGGGCGAGGACGCCCCACCCTTCTGATCTGTCGCCCGGCCTTCGTCGCCCGGGCGCCCGGGGTTGGCCCGTTCGGAGCCAGCCCAGAGCGCCGGGCCAGGCACGCCCCTCGTCGCCGACAAACCCCTGGGACACCGGTGGTCGGGTGGCGATAATGCCTGCTGTGCAGGAAGTCGAAGTCGTCGTCGCCCATCGCGAACGCGCGACCCTGCGCGTCGGCGACACGTTCCTGAAGATCGACGCCGATCCGGTACGCGCCGACGTCGAGGTCGAGGCGATGGCGATCGCACCGGTCCCAACTCCCGAGGTCCGCTGGCACCGGCCGCCGGTACTCGCGCTCGCCGCCCTGCCCGGAACCGCGCTCGGTCGCCTGGGTACGCCGTCGACCGCGTCGCCGGCGGCCTGGGCCGCGGCCGGCGCCGCCGCTCGTACGCTGCACGACGCGCCGCTGCCGCCCTGGCCCGGCCGCAGCCGCGACGAGTTGGCCGGGCAGCTCGACGGCGAGTGCGAGTGGCTCGTCAGCAACGCCGTTCTTCCCACCGACCTGGTCACCCGCAACCGCCACGTCGCCGAGGCCGCGCTCCGGCCGTGGACGCCGGTGTTCACCCACGGCGACCTACAGATCGCCCACGTGTTCGTTGACGGCGACGAGATCACCGGCGTGCTCGACTGGTCCGAGGCGTGCCGGGGCGATGCCCTCTTCGACCTCGCCACGTTGACGCTCGGGCACGAGGAGCGCCTCGACGACGTCGTCACCGGCTACGGCGTCGACGTCGACGCCGACGTGATCCGGGCGTGGTGGTCGTTGCGCAGCCTGCTGGCGATCCGCTGGCTCGTCCAGCACGGCTTCGACCCCTCGTCGCCAGGCTGCGAGGTCGACGTGCTGCGGGCGCGGATGTGACACGCGTCCGGGTGAACGGCGGTGGCCGACCCACTCGGCTCAGTCCAGGGTGACCACCCAGCGAGCGCCCTCGCCTCGCGCCAGTCGGGCGAACGCCGTGGGGGCGTCGTCCAGCGGGACTGTGCCGCTGACCAGCACGCGCAGATCCAGCGCACCGTCGGCCAGCTTGGCCGCCAGCGCCGGCACCTCCCGCTCCGGGTCGGACGAGCCGTACACCGAGGAGCGCAGAGTACGGGCGGAGTGGAAGATGTCGAGCGCGCCGAGGCTGACCATGTCGTCCTTGGCGCCCATGCCGACCACTGTCACCACTCCCCCGCGCCGGGTCAGCCGCCAGGCGGCGCGGATGGTGGCGGCGCGGCCGACGCACTCGAAGGCGTGGTCGACGCCCCGGCCCTCGGTGCGCGCCCGTACCTCCTTGGAGAGCCGGTCGTCGGAGAGCAGGAAGTCGGTCGCCCCGGCGGCGAGCGCCAGGTCCCGTTTGGCCTCGGCGACGTCGACCGCGAGGATCGTCGTGGCGCCGGCCTGGCGGGCGGCGCTGAGCACGGCGAGCCCGACCCCGCCGAGCCCGATCACCGCAACCGACTGGCCGGGCGCGACCCGGGCGGTGTTGTGGACCGCGCCGACACCGGTGAGCACCGCGCAGCCGAGCAACGCGGCCCGCTCCGGCGGCAGGCCCGCCGGGATCGGGATGACGGCGTTCTCGGGCACCACCACCGCTTCGGCGAGCGCGCCGAGGCCGAGGGTGAGGTGCAGGGGGACGCCGTCCTCGGTCTCGCCGCGCGGCACGGTCGGGGCGGTGGTGTCGGCGCAGAGCCACGGCTCGCCGTTGCGGCACCACCAGCAGGCCCGACAGGCCGGCGCCCAGTTGAGCACCACCGGGGTGCCGACCCGCAGGGCGCTGCCCGGCCCGACCTCGGCGATGAGGCCGGTCGCCTCGTGCCCGAGCGCCAGCGGGAACCTCGCGGCGATGGTGCCGTTCACCATGGACAGGTCGGAGTGGCAGACGCCGGCGGCTCGGATCGTCACCCGCACCTCGCCCGGACCGGGCGCGGGCAGGCGTATCCGCTCGACGCGCAGCTCGGCGCCGGCCCCGCGCGCGACAAGCGCGCGGACGATGACCGGCTCGCCGCGGCCCGGCGCGGCCGGGGACGGCTCGGCGGCGCTCATCGCTGGATCGCCTTCAGCTCGCAGAACTCGGCGAGCCCGTGTACGCCCAACTCTCGGCCCAGGCCGGACTGCTTGTAGCCGCCGAACGGGGCGAGCGGATTGAACGGGGCGCCGTTGATGTCGACCGCGCCGGTCCGCAGCCGCCGGGCCACCGCGAGCGCCGCCGCGGTGTCGGCGGACCAGACCGCGCCGGCCAGCCCGTAGCGCGAGTTGTTGGCGATGGCGACCGCCTCGTCGGTGTCGTCGAACGCCAGGACGGCGAGGACCGGGCCGAAGACCTCCTCCTGGGCGAGCGCGCTGTCGGGGTGCACGTCGGCGAAGACGGTCGGGGCGACGAAGTGCCCCTGGGCCGGCACCGGAGCGTCCGGGCCGCCGGCGACCAGCCGGGCGCCGTCGGCGAGAGCCCGGTCGACGTGAGCACGGACCCGCTCGACCTGGACGGCGGAGACCAGCGGGCCGAGCCGCGTGGCCGGATCGAACGGATCACCGAGCCGGTAGCCGGCCACCGCCGCGGCGACCAGGTCGAGTGCTTCGGCGTACCGGTCGCGGTGCACCAGCATCCGGGTCCACGCGGTGCAGGTCTGCCCGGAGTTGAGCAGGGCGTTGCCGACGCCCACCTTGACCGCACCGGCCAGGTCGGCGTCGCGGAGGATCACGTTCGCGGACTTGCCGCCCAGCTCCAGCGCGACCCGGGCGATCCGGTCGGCGGCGAGGCGCATGATCCGCGCGCCGGTGGCGGTGGAGCCGGTGAACGAGACCAGGTCGACGTCGGGGTGCCCGGCCAGGGCCTCGCCGACCACCGCTCCGGTGCCGGGGACCAGGTTGAGGACCCCCGGCGGCAGGCTGGCCTCGGTGACGGCGTCGAACAGCAGGTACGCGGTCAACGGGGTCAACTCGCTGGGCTTGAGGACCACCGTGCAGCCGGCGGCCAGCGCGGGCGCCAGCTTGGCCAGCACCTGGTGCAGCGGGTAGTTCCACGGGGTGATCGCGCCGACCACGCCGACCGGCTCGCGGACGACGAGCGAGTTGCCGATGCTCTCCTCGACGGGTGGTCGGGCGGCGAGCGCGACGTGGTCACGCAGCACGGTCAGCGGCAGCCCGACCTGGACACGGGTGGCGAACCTGAGCGGCGAGCCCAGCTCCACGGCGATGGTGCGGGCGAGGTCGTCGGCGCGGGCGGCGAGCGCGGTGTGCAGCCGGTCGAGGTGGGCGGCACGCTCGCCGGGGGCGGTGGCCGCCCAGCCGGGGAAGGCGGCGCGGGCCGCGGCGACGGCGCGATCCACGTCGGCCGGGGTGCCGGCGGGCACCTGCCCGATCGGCTCGCCGGTGCTCGGATTCTCCACCTCGAGCAGGTCGGCGCCGGCGGGAGAGGTCCACTCGCCGCCGATGTGCAGGTGACGTCGGAGGCGCAGGGTGTCGGGCAGCTGCGACGGCGGAGCGGCGAGGTCCATGGCGTCCCTTCGGGGGTGGTCGACGGGCGATGGCGGCGGGGGTGGCGACGGAGTCGCGGCGGGCGGTGGCGACGGAGTCGCGGCGGGCGATGAAACTAGCGCTGGGAGTTTGGACGCTACCCGCTGGACCGCCCGGACTCCACCGTGCCGACGCTGCGGGCGTACTCGGCGGCCAGGCCGTGCAGCAACGCGTCCAGGCCGAGGGCGAAGGCGCCCTCGTCCACGCTCTGCTGGTGCTCGGCGAGCCGGTGCGCCTGCCGCAGGTGCGGGTAGTGCGCGGCGTACAGCTCGGGGTCCTCGACGAAGCCGCGGGCGAACGAACCGAGCGCCGACCCGGCCACGAAGTAGCGCAGGGCGGCGCCGATGTGGGTGGCGCGTGCCGGCGGCCAGCCGGCGCGTACCAGCCCGCCGTAGACGGCGTCGGCCATGGCGAGGGCGGCCGGTCGGCGGCCCGGCCCCTGCGCCAGGTACGGCACGATGTTCGGGTGCGCGGTGAGCGCCCGCCGGTACGACCAGGCCCAGTCGCGCAGCGCGGCGGCCCAGTCCCGGCTGGCGAAGCCGCTGGTGTCGACGGCGCCGGTGACCGTGTCGGCGACGGCGTCGAGGATCTCGTCCTTGGTGGCGAAGTGGTTGTAGAGCGAGGGGCCGCGGACGCCCAGCTCGGCGGCGAGCCGGCGGGTGGAGAAGGCGGGCAGGCCCTCGGCGTCGATGAGCGCGGTGGCGGTCTCGACGATCAGCTGCCGGGTGAGGCGGGGCTGGCGGGGTCGGGGCACTGCGCTCCTCGCGGGTCTCGGCGGTGGGGGTCTGGACGCGGCAAAACTTGCACCGCTAGTTTAATGGTGACCGGCAGCTCCGACGCCAGGAGGACCACCGTGGACTTTTCGCTGACCGACGAGGAGCGGGCGGTGCGGGACACCGTCCGGTCGTTCATAAGCCGCGAGGTGATGCCCCTGGAAGCCGAGGTGCTCCGCCGGGAGCGGGCGCACCAGCCGGGCCTGGACCACTCCGAGGTGCGCGAACTGCAACTCAAGGCCCGCAAGTTCGGCTTCTGGGGCCTGGCCACCCCCGAGGAGTACGGCGGCATGAACCTGCCGGCCGTACTCCAGTCGTTGATCTGGACGGAGCTGGGCCGCACGTTCGTGCCGTTCCGCTTCGGCGGGGAGGCCGACAACATCCTGTTCCACGCCACCGAGGAGCAGAAGCGGGAGTTCCTCCTCCCGACGATCGAGGGCGAGCGGCGCTCCTGCTTCGCGATCACCGAGCCGGGGGCCGGCTCGGACGCCGCGAACATCCGGCTCTCGGCGCGCCGCGACGGCGACGACTGGGTCCTGGACGGCGAGAAGACCTTCATCACCGGCGGGCACGACGCGGACTTCGCCATCGTGGTCGCGGTGACCGACCGGGACAAGGGCGCCCGCAACGGTGGGGCCACCGCCTTCCTGGTCGACCGGACGATGGGGTGGCGCTCGGAGTTCATCCAGACCATGGGCGAGGGCGGTCCCGCGTCGCTCATCTTCGACGGCGTCCGCGTGCCGCACCGCAACATCCTCGGCGAGATCGGGCAGGGCTTCACGCTGGGCATGGAGTGGATCGGCAAGGGCCGCTACACCATCCCGTCGCACGCCATCGGCATCGCCGAGCGGGTGCTGCAGATGGCCATCGACTACGCCAACACCCGGGAGACGTTCGGCGCGAAGATCGGCACCAACCAGGCCATCCAGTGGATGATCGCCGACTCGGAGACCGAGTTGGAGGCGGCCCGGTGGCTGGTGCTGCGTTCGGCGTGGACCGTCGATCAGGGCCTGGATCCCCGGCACGCGTCGTCGATGGGCAAGCTCTACGGCGCCGGCATGGTCAACCGGGTGGTCGACCGGGTGCTCCAGATCCACGGCGGCATGGGCTACACCCGGGAGTTGCCCATCGAGCGGTGGTACCGGCAGGTCCGGCTCTACCGGATCTTCGAGGGCACCGACGAGATGCAGCGGCTGATCATCTCCCGGGACCTGCTGCGCGGCTACACGAAGATCGGTGGTCACCTCGCCTGAGCGGAGTCACCCCGTCAACGCCTCCAACGCCGCGTCCACATCAGCCTCCGTGGAGTAGATGTGGAAGGACGCGCGGACCCGTCCGGCGCGGACCGCCGCCCGGATGCCGGCCGCCGCCAGGCGCTGCTCCGCGTCCGGCACGTCGACGCTGACGATGGCGCTCTCCCCCGGCGGCCGGCCAAGCCCGGTCAGGAACCGGTTGGCCAGCGCCACGTCGTGTGCCTGGATCGCCGGCACGCCGATCTCGGCGACCACCTCCAGCGCCGGCGCCGCGCCGACCCAGCTGAACCAGGCCGGGGAGATGTCGAACCGGCGGGCGTCGTCGGCCAGCCGCAGCGGCGGGCCGTAGTAGGAGGCGTGCGGGTCGCGGCCCGCGTACCAGCCGGCGGCGTCCGGGCGCAGCCGGTCACGCAACGCCGGGGCCAGGTAGGCGTACGCGGTGCCGCGCGGGTTCATCAGCCACTTGTAGCCACCGACGGCCACCACGTCGGCCCGGCTCCCGTCGAACGGCAGCCAGCCGCACGCCTGGGTCGCGTCCACCACCACCAACGCGCCGTGCGCGCGGGCCGCGGTCACGATCTCGTCGTACGCCGCCACCGTCCCGTCGGCCGACTGCACCAGGCTGAACGCGACCACGTCGGTGTCGGTGTCGATCGCGTCGACGAGGCCAGCCAGCGGCACCGTACGGACCTTGATCCCGCGCTCCTCCTGCACCAGCCACGGAAACAGGTTGGAGGTGAACTCGACCTCGGGGACCACCACCGTCGCCCCCGCCGGCAGGGCCGCCGCGACCGGCGCGAGGATCTGCGACACGGCCGCGCCGACCGCGACGTCAGCGGCCGGCACCCCGATCAGGGCGGCGAACGCGGTACGGGACCGGTGTACCGCCTCGCCCCAGCCCTCCCACGACGTGCGGCCGACGCGCCACGCGCCCAGGGCGTCCTGTAGTGCCGTCCACGCCGGCTCGGGCGGCAACCCGTAGGAGGCGGTGTTCAACCAGCCGGGCTCCGGCTGCCACAGCTTCTGCGCCTGCTCGATCTCCATCTCGCCGACGTTAGGCGAGGCGGCGTCGAACGGGCAGGACCAATCAGCGATCGGCGGCCTGTCAGATCCGGACGAAGTCCTGGCCGAGCACCGTCCGCAACCTGGTCAGTGCGCGGGCGTTCTGCGTCTTGACCACCGAGACGGAGACGCCGAGGGTGCTGGCGACTGCCTCGACGCTCTGGTCCTCCCAGTGCCGGAGCACGACGATGGCCTGGTCCCGAAGGGGCAGGGTGGCAAGCGCCCGAAGGAGGGTGACGTGCAACTCCGCGGTGTCGTCGAGCCGTCGGGGCGCCGCCTCGGGCAGCTCAGCCAGCACCAGCTCGGTGGCGCTACGCCGCTTCGCGTGGTCGAAGACGACGTTCATGAGCACCCGCCGGCTGTACGCGTCGAGGTTCGTGGTGTGCCGGATCCGGCTCCAGTTCGCGTACATCCTCGCGAAGGTGGTCTGGGTCAGGTCCTGCGCCAGGTGCCAGTCGCGGCACATCAGGTAGGCGGTCCGGCGCAGTCGCGGCGCGGTGGTCTCGACGAAGGCGGTGAACTCCGCCTGCCGGGCGGTCTGCTCGCGCCGTCGGCCCGCGCCCCAGCGGACATTTGCCATCAGTCGACCACCAACGCGCTCGCGCCGGCCGGGCAGTCGATGCCGATGATCTCGTCGACCCCGGGCAGGCGTTCGACCGGGACCCTCAGCTCGGCGAACTGCTCCCGCGCGGCGAGGGTGATCCGGTACGACTCCGGAAACTGACTGGCCTGGACGCTGGCGACGAGATCGGGCGCGTCCGCGTACATCTTCTGGAACGTCGCCAGCGCCTGCTCGCGACTCTCGAACACCACGGTCCGGATCGCCGGGTCCGCGTCCAGCGCACGTCTGACCTCGTCGCGCTGCTGATCGGTGACGTTGTCGTCGAGGAAGACCACAGCGTCGGTCACGGCCGTCCGGGCGGGAAACTCGCACACCTCGTTCACCAGCATTCCGAACGCCGCCGGCACGGTCGTCGGTGCCGGGGCCGAGCGTTGCGGCGGTGCTGCCACGTTCACCACCCCGACCGCCGCGATGGCGGCCACGGCTGCCGCGCCCGCCGTCACCAGGCGCTGCCGGCGTCGGCGCAGGCCGGTGCCGGCCGCCATCGCCGCGCCGGCCAGGTCGGTCGACGGCAGTGCGGGCTCGTCGTCGATCGCCCGGTCGAAGAGCATCCGCAGGTTCTGATCCATGATTCACTCCCGTGCTCCGGTGGACTCCCACACTCCATGACTGGTTGGGGCACCGGATCGGTCACATCGGGGCCGAATCGCCAGCCGGTGGGCGGATTCGGGCGAGGCTGGCCGCGAGGCCGGTGAGCCACCTGTCGACCTCCACGAGGTGCCGGACCGACCGCGGGTCCTTCCCGCCGAGCAGTGGACGGACCCGGTCCAGTTCGTCGGCGCAACCGCCGGTCCGGTCGGACGTCGGGTCCGCGGCCCGGTCGTGTGCCACCTCGCGAGCGACGTCGTCGTACGCCGAGCGCAGGTGCGCGGCGGAGTCCCGCAGCAGGGTCGCCGCCGCCGGCCAGTCGGCGAGACAGCCGGGCGGGTTACGGCGCAACAGCGACTCCGCGCCGGGCACCACGTGGTGCCCGGCGCTCAGGACGGCGTCCCAGTTCACCTGCTGTTGGTGCGGATGGTGCCGCTCCGAGTGGTACTGGCAGTACGACGAGTCGACGAGGATCATTCGGCGCCGGACCCGGTCGAGGGCACGGTCGGGAGCCGGAGCGTTACCGAGGATCGCCAGCACGGTCTGCTCGACGGCGTCCGCGCTGGCACCCAGATAGCCTGTCGCGTTGTGCCGCAGGTCGTGGCTCGCGCCGCGCGGCCACATCGCCACCCCGGCGAGCACGCCGATCACCGCGCCGAGCAGCACGTCGACGAGGCGGGTCTCGGCGAGCCGCCACCCTTCGGTGCTGAGCTGGGCGAAGACGACGGTCAGCAGCAGGGTGAACAGCGCCTGCTGCCACACCGGACCGAGCAGGCGACCGACGCCGAAGGCCAGCATCAGGGTGACCGGCAAAACGACGGCGTACACGATCGGCTTGTCGACGACGAGCATCAGCCCGCCGCTGACGACGGCACCGGCGATCGTGCCCAGCAGGGCCGGCCGCAGGGCGGTGCGGGTGTCGGCGGCCGAGGTACGCAGGACGGTCAGGGTGGCCAGCAGCACCCAGAAACCGTGGGTCAAATTCAGCACCCCGGCGGCGACCCGGGCGATGGTGAGCGCCACGGCCACCCGGAGAGAGCTGTGCAGGTGGGCTGAGCGGGGTGCCAGGTGGGAGCGGAACTGCCACCAGTACAGCCGCCACGGGCTGTGCCCCGCGTACGCGAAGAGCCCCGTCCGGGCGTCCTCGCCCTCGGGCCGCGACCCGGTGGCCACCCGGACGCCGACGGCGAAGACCCGGGTCTGGTCGGCGAGGGCCAGCGCCGTCGCGTCCCGGCACAACCGGGACACGTCCGGCGGGTGGCGGCCGTCGCCCTCTCCGGCGAGGTACGCCATCTCGGCCCGCCCGATCGCGGCGTCCAGGTCGTCGAGACCCACCACCGGGGCACCCGGTGTCAGGGTCCGGCCGGCGGCGCGGGTCGTGTCCGCGCACGAGCGCAGCAGACGCGCCGCCGCCGGGTCCCCACTCGGTGTGGGCGGCGCGTCCGCCACCAACCGGTCCGCCTCGGCGAGCGCCTCGCGGAGCGCGGACGCACAGATCCGCAACGCTCGATCCTGGGCGCCCGCCGCGCTCGGTGCCCACTCCGGTGGGTTGCGGCCCAGCGCGGTGGCGGCCACCAGGTCGTACGCGCGCTCGCGCCGCGGGTCCCGACCACCCGGACCGGCGTGCGGGTCGGTAAACCTCTCGGCGGCGACGTCGAGGAACGCCGCGACGCCGCCCGCCGCGACGGCGAGGCGCTGCCGGTAGGAGACCGGCACCGGATCGGGCCAGAGGAGCACCTCCGCCGCGGCGAGCAGCACGACGGCGAGCGTGACGCCGCCGAGTCGCTCCGGCAGGGTGCCCGGCTGGTACGGCGGGAAGGATGCCAGGATGTAGAAGAGTTGGAACGCGCTGGCCAACCCCACCAGGCGCGGGTTGCCCACCCCGGCGAACGCCACGACGAACCCGACGACAAGCATCCCGCCGGCCGCCGACCACGTGCTCCACGCCAACAACGAGCCGACGGCGATCAGCGCCCAGGCGGCCGGCAGTGCCGTGACGAGGATCCGCGCCCGTTGCGGCGCCGGCCCGGGCAACTGCGCGAACGACCCGGCGGCGATCGTGCCGAACAGGCCGTAGGTGGCGAGCACCGAGCTGCCCGCGCCGTAGCGGCAGCCGTAGAAGACGACGGACGCGACGAGTGTCAGGCGTGCCGCCCGCCGCAGGACGGCATCGCCCGGGTCACGGCGGCAGAGCCGGCCGAGGACGCCGCTTGCCCGTACGCCTGCTCCCCCGGTTCGTCGCGGCACCCCTCATTCTCGCTCCGGACCTGCTGGTGGCGGCGGGTTTCGCGGACCATTCCCCGCGAGGTGGCGGGCACGCCGCCGCTGAGCGCTACACGGTGGTGCGTCGCCATTGTTGGCTGGTGCCGGTGCCGCAGGTCCACTGCACGGTCTGGGCGCCGTCCGCGGTGGCGGCGTTCAGCACGTCCAGGCACTTCCCGCTGTGGCGGGCGACGAGCCGGACGTAGCCGGTGCCGAGGTCCTCGACGCGCCACTGCTGGTTGGTGCCGCCGTTGCACGCCCACTGGATGACCCGGACGCCGTCGGCGGTGGCACTCGCGCCGCCGTACACGTCGAGGCACTTGCCGCTGCTGACGCCTGTCACCGTGGCGTAGCCGCCACCGGTGTCGGAGAACCGCCACCGCTGGTTGGCCTGCCCGTTCGCGCCCCACTGCACGACGTTCGCGCCGTCCGAGGTGGACGCGTTGAAGACGTCGAGGAGCTTGCCGCTGTGCCGCGCGGCCACGGTGTAGGTGGTCGGCGTGGGGGTCGTGGTCAGCGGCGCCAGTCGGTACAGGCCGCTGCCGTGGGCGGGAATCGACCGGGTGAGCGTGCCGGTGGCGGTGCCGAGGCCGGTGCCGGACCACAGGTCGGTGACGGTGGCGGAGCCGATGCCCAGGTCGGCCAGGTTCACCGAGACGTTCGCGGTGGCGCTCTCGCGGTTGAACAGGGCCACGTACCGGTGGTCGGTGCCCGGCACGTCGGCGGTCCACACCTGCCGGGTGCCACCGACGAGCTGCCGGTTGTTGGCGCTGTTCTGGTCGACGGCGAGCACCGCCGCGTTCGTCATCAGCGCCAACTCGGCGGCGCGGTTCTCGACCAGGTTGCCGCCCCACATCAGCGGCGCCCGGTTGATCGCCCACAGGGTCATCAGCGTGCGCTGCTCATCGGCGGTGAGCGCGGAGTAGCGAGGTGAGCCGACCGGGCCGTACTTCGACAGCCGCCCGATCGGGATCATGTCCGGATCGGGCCAGGCACCAGTCGTCCGGTACGGCGTCCAGTTGCGCAGCTGGTCGAAGAGCGCGTCGAGCGACGACCAGTTGTCCCACAGGTCGTTGACGATCCGCCACATGTGCGCGTTGTCCCGCACGTGCCCGCCGCTGGCCAGCGGCGTCGCGCCGGGCGAGAGGCTCAGCACCATCGGCCGACCGCTGCGCTGGATCGCTGTCCGGTACCCCTCGACCTCGGACTGCCGGTACGTCGGGGCCGCGATGTCGTCCACCTTCACGTAGTCGACACCCCAACTGGCCAGAAGCTGGAACACCGAGTCCAGGTACGCCTGCGCGCAGGCGTTGGACATGTTCAGGCCCCACATCAGGTTGAGCCAGGCCGCGGTGGTGCTGTTGTTGATCTGGTTGGCTCGGCAGTTGGTGCCGAGGATGGGCACGTTGTCGGCCACCGCCTGCCGGGGGATGCCGCGCATCAGGTGGACGCCGAACTTCAACCCCTGCGCGTGCACGTAGTCGGCGAGGGGCTTGAACCCGTTGTCGCCCGCCGCCGAGGGGAACCGCGTGGTGTCCGGCAGCAGCCGCCCGTTGGCGTCCATCCGCAGCCGGGGGTTGAGGCTGGCGTCCTGGTTGGGGCTGTTGTTGTGCTGGCCCGGGTAGTACCAGGCCCAGTCGATGACGACGTACTGCCAACCGTGCTGACGCAGGTTGTCCCGCAGGTAGTCGGCGTTGGCCCGGACGTCGGACTCGGTGACGCGCCAGTTGAACGAGTCGTAGCTGTTCCAGCCCATCGGCGGGGTGTCCGCCGTGCCGTTGTCCCAGGCCGCGGCCGGTTTCGGGGAGATGACGCTGAGGCCGATGGCGAGCAGCACGACCAGAGCCGTGAGCCCGGCCATCCGGCCTGCGGTGGAACGCGCGAGGACGAGCGTCATCGGACCTCCCGACAGACAGTGGTGGTTGTCGATGTTAACGTTCACACCTCACCTGTCAAGTGCGGCGATGGTGAGCCGTGTGCCAACGCCGGATGAGCCCGCGCCGCCCGGCCAACGGACTCACGTCGGGCTCGCACTCTCGTCTGGTACGACGGGTCGCTCCGCGAACTCTGAGCGGACATCGACGCACTCACCCCACGGCTCAGACGTCCATGCGACGCGTCGTCGATGCCCCGAGTGCGGACGAGTCACGCCGAGCGAGAGTGGGTAGGCAGGACCCGTGACCTACTTCGCGGACCTGACGCCGTACACGTACCTGGAGCGGCGTGAGGACGAGCCAGGGTTAGCCGACGAGCCATGGCCGGACCTGCCGCTGCTCAACGTCGGCTGGCTGGACGCCGCGCATCCGTTCCCGACCGGCGCTTCCCCGGACGGGTTGATGCCGGCCCTGACGAAGCTGGCCACGGCGCGGGTCCGCCAGACACGCGGATACCACTTCTGCGAGATCTGCATCCGGGACATCGGCGAGGACGCCAGAGAAGCCGTTCGGCAGGGCCTGATCGCCCGCGAGAGCGCCGAGTTCCAGGTCCAGGGCGACGGCGTCGTGTACGCCGCACCTCAACTCCTGCCCCACTACGTCTCCGCCCACGAATACCTGCCACCGGCCGAGTTCTGCGCGGCGGCCCTGGACGCAGTGAGCTGACACGGGTCGGCGCGTCAGCCGAGGCGTTGGACGCGGACCTTCGGATGCTCGTCGCGCAGGTGGCCCTGAACGTGTCGGTTGGTGTGATCGCGGAACCAGTCGAGCGTGAAGCGGTGTGCGGCGATGCCGTAGTCGAGCGTTGCGCGCTGATGGGTGGCGAGGTCACGGTGCTCCTCGGCGACCTCCAGGTCTTTGAGGTGCGTGGCGAGGGCCGAGAGCCTGGCGAGGTCGTTCTCGATGCGGCCCGTGACCCTGCGGAGCGCCGGTACGCGTTCGTCTGGCTTCAGCAGACCGAGGAAGTAGAGCCGGGACAGCGCTGCGGTTTCCAGATCGGACCCGGTCAGCTCTCCTGTCATCCACGCGTGGAACTCCTGCCGGCCGGCGTCGGTGACGCGGTACACCTTCCGTCCCCGCCCGCCGGCTTCGGTGCTGGCCACCTCGATGAGCCCTCGGGTGAGCAGGGTGTCCAGCGCCCGTTTGATGCTTCCGGAACTTGCGCTGTAGAAGAGCGCGACGCCGGCCTCGAATCCCTTGATGAGGTCGTAGAAGCTTTGCGGGGTGATCAGGAGCAGACCAAGGATCACGTGGGCCATTGGCCGAGTCTAGGTCGTTGCCTCTCACAGACATGTCTAGTAGACATGTGTTGGTGAGATCGCCACCGACCACGATCACCGCTCAGGACAATCACGTTCCCGCCGGTGTCGACGCGCGGCTGACGGGCTTGCTGGAGAATCTCGTCGCGCACCGCGGCGTACACCACGTCAACCTCGCCGTCGCCAGCGGCGACGGGACGCTGCGCTGGTCGGCTGCCCGCGGGCCGGTCGGCACCCACGATCAACCGGTGCGTCCGGAGACCCCGTTCTTCATCGCCAGCGTCACCAAGCGGTTCATCATCGCGCTGGTGTTGCAGGCCCACGAGCGCGGTGAACTCGACCTGTCCGCGCCGATCACCAGCTACCTGCCGGCGGAGACGACCACTGGCCTGCATGTCCTCGGAGGAATCGACCGGACGTCGGCGATCACGGTGCGCCACCTCGCGAGTCACACGTCCGGCCTGCCCGACCACTTCGAGAGGCGTCGGGAAGGCCCCAGCCTGAATGAGCGCCTGGCCACCGGGCAGGATCTGGCCTGGACCTTCGAGGACACCGTGCGGACCACGCGCGAGCAGCAGCGCCCGCACTTCGCGCCGCAGGACCTCACTGCCGTACGGCAGAAGGCCCGCTACTCCGACACCGGCTTCCAGCTGCTGATCCGCATCATGGAGACGGTGACCGGTCGGTCGTTCGCGGACCTGCTGACCGAACGGATCCTCGGCCCGCTCGACCTGACGCACACCTGGCTTCCGGGGGATCCACCGCCACCTGCGGCGTCCGCACCGCCCTCGCGGCTCCACGCGAAGCAGCGCCGCGTGGAGGTGCCTTCGATGATCGGATCCTGCAACGACCTGTTCAGCACCACCGCCGATCTCCTCACCTTTCAGCGAGCGCTTCTTGGTGGAGCCCTCTTCCGGGACACCCGCTCAGCGGGGATGCTCACCGAGCGGCGCAACCGGCTGCGCAACATCCCCGTGCTCAGGTACGGGCTGGGCACCATGTTCTTCACTGTCGGTCGGCTCATGTCGTCGGGGCGCCGCCCGGTCACGCTCGTCGGCCACTCAGGAGTCACCGGGACGTGGCTCTTCCACTGTCCACAGCTCGACCTGCACCTGGTGGGCACCGTCGACCAGACCAGGGGCCAGGCCATCCCCTACCGGGTGATGGCCCGGTGTCTGGGCGCTCTACGAACATGAGGCGACGACGCCGCCGCGCCGAACCTGAGCCGGAGTTAGGGTGATCTTCTCATTCCGGTCGGCGGCGCTGTCGTCACCGGGTCGCCGACATCGACAGAATACGAGGTAGCCAGTGCTCACCGTAGGCTCGGCGGACACGATCTCCGTTCCCGCGAGTGAGCGATTCGGTTACTGGCACGACCTGGTGGCACGTGAGTCGGTCCCGATGCGGATCCACAGTGCCCACGCCGCAAACTTCCAGGCCCGGGCCGAGGTCATCAGTCTGGGTGAGATCGTCCTGTCGTCGTGGCGGTACCCGTCCCTGGACATGCAGCGGACCAGCACGTTCATCCGCCGCAGCGACCCGGAGATGTACGAGTTCGCGCTGCCGTTGTCCGGGCACGGCGGGGTGGAACAGGAGCGGCGGACCAACCTCTTCACGCCGGGGCGGTTCGCCGTCGTCGACACGTCACGACCGCACCAGTCGTCGCACCAGGGGCGGTCGCGGCACGAGGGTCTGTTGACCACCCTGACGATCCTCGTGCCGCACGGTCTCGTACCGCTGCATCCCAACAAGATCGCGCAGCTCCTCGCCACCGACATTCCTGCCACCGAGGGAATGGGCGCACTGCTCAGCAACTTCGTACACCAGGTGTTGGGCCACCCGGAGCAGTACCAGGAGCGCGACGTTCCGCTGCTGGGCATCGTCGCCCGGGACCTCGTCTCCGCGACGCTGGCCCAGCGCCTGGACCTCACCGAAGCCCTGCCGACCGAGGTACGCGGGCATAGCCTGCGCGTGCGCGTCAAGGCGTTCATCGACGAGCACCTCGGCGACCCGGACCTCTCCCCAGGCACGGTGGCGGCCGCGCACCATGTCTCGCTCCGGAGCCTGCACCGGGCGTTCGAGGCCGAGGACCAGACAGTCGCCGAGATCATCCGGACGAGGCGCCTGGACCGGTGCGCGCGCGACCTGCGCGATCCCCTGCACCGCCGGTGGCCCATCCACACCATCGCCGCCCGCTGGGGCTTTCCCTCCCAGGCCCACTTCAGCAGGGTGTTCACCGCCGCCTTCGGCATGTCTGCGCGAGCGTTCCGCAACTCCCCCTCAGCGCCTGATCGGCGTCGCTGACGAGACCGATCAGTCGGTTCGGGTGCGGAGGCTCCGCGTCAGGATGGGGATCATCACCGCCGCAGGCACCAGGTGCAGCCCGAGCAGGGTGGCGATGGTCGCGGCGCTCGCCCCGGAGAGCGATATCGGGGTGTCCTACGCGCTCGGATGCCCCGGTATCGCCGATCCCGTGTCGATCAGCGCCGTGGACCAACAGGCGGGACGGTCAGGCGGGGACGCCGGCCGGCGTGGTTGCTTCGTCGGGGCGTGCCGCCGACTCGTCGTCCTGGTCGTCGAGCATCGTGGCCTCATCGAAGGGGTCGTCGCCGCGCAGCACTCCGGCCGCCCGGTCCCGGTCGAACTCACCCGTCCAGGTGCCGACCAGCACGGTCGCCACCGCGTTGCCGGCGAAGTTGGTGAGCGCGCGGGCCTCCGACATGAACCGGTCGATGCCGACGATCAGGCCGACCCCGTCCACCAGGTCGGGCCGGTGCGACTGGAGCCCGCCGGCCAGGGTCGCGATGCCGGCGCCGGTGACGCCCGCCGCGCCCTTCGAAGCGATGATCATGAACAGCAGCAGCGAGATCTGCTCGCCGATGGAGAGCGGATTGCCCAGCGCGTCGGCGATGAACAGCGACGCCATGGTCAGGTAGATCGCCGTGCCGTCCAGGTTGAAGGAGTATCCGGTCGGCACGGTGATGCCCACGACCGGCTTGCTCACGCCGAAGTGCTCCATCTTCGCGATGAGCCGCGGCAGCGCCGACTCCGACGAGGAGGTCGACAGGATCAGCAGGAACTCCCGGCCCAGGTACCGCAGCAGCGAGAAGATCGAGATCCGGGCCACGAACCAGAGCAGCGCGCCCAGGATGACCAGCACGAAGATCAGACAGGTGGCGTAGAAGCCGAGCATGATCTGCGCAAGGCTCTTGAGGGCGTCCACGCCTGTCGCGCCGACGACGGCGGCCATGGCACCGAACGCGCCGACCGGCGCCAGCCACATGATCATGGCGAGGACCTTGAAGACGACCCGCTGGATGACGGCGATCGCGCCGAGCACGGGCTCACCGCGCCGGCCCATCGCCTGCACGGCGAAGCCGACGAGCAGCGCCACCAGCAGTGTCTGGAGCACCTCCCCCTCGGTGAGCGCGCTGAACAGCGTGGTCGGGATGATCCCGAGCAGGAATTCCGTCGTACCGCCGGCCTCGTCACCGGCGGCGGCCCTGCCCGCGCCCGCGAGGTCCGGGCCGAGGTCCAGGCCGGAACCGGGGTGGATGAGGTTGCCGACGACCAGGCCGATGGCGAGCGCGACCGTCGACATGGTCAGGAAGTAGCCCAGCGCCAGGCCGCCGACCTTGCCGACCTTCGCGGCCTGCCGGACGGAGCCGACGCCGAGCACGATCGTGCAGAAGATGACCGGGCTGATCATCATCTTGATCAGGTTGACGAAACCGGTGCCGACCGGCTTGAGTTCCTTGCCGAAATCGGGGGCGACCAGGCCGACCACGATGCCGGCGAGCACGGCCACGATGACGGCGAGGTACAGGTAACGGGTACGGTCCCGGCGGACCGCCGGTGCCGGTGTGGTGGCGGATGCGGTGGTGTCCATGTTGACAATGTGAACCGTGTCTCACCCGTTGACAGCCTTGCGGTCATTCTGTTCACCGCGAACGCGGCAGCGGCAGCGGCAGCGGCAGCGGCCCGACAACGGCAGCGGCGCGACGAGGAGGTGGTGAAGGTGGCCCGACGGCAGTGGAGCATCGCGGGGCAACTCTTCGCCCTCCAGGCGATGGTGGTGACGCTGCTCGTGCTGGCCGGCGCGACGGGCGCGGTCTGGCTGGCCCGCGTCGACTCTCATCAGGCCGCGCAGGAGGAGGTGCTCGCGGTGGCCCAGACCGTGGCCGGCTCCCCCGACGTCCGCGCGGCCCTCACGACCGCCGACCCGGCCAGCATCCTTCAGCCGTACGCCGAATCGACCCGGAAGGCGACGGGCACCGACTTCGTCGTCGTGATGGCCCCCGACCGCACCCGTTTCTCGCACCCGACCCGGGACCGGATCGGCGAGCCGTTCGTCGGCGAGATCGGTCCGGCCCTGGCGGGCCGGGCGTTCACCACCACGAACGTCGGGACGCTCGGCGAGTCGGTGCGTGCGGTGGTGCCGGTGTACGACGAGCAGAAGCGCATCGTCGGCCTGGTGTCGGTGGGCATCACCACCCGGGCCATCAACCGCAAGCTGCTGCGCCAACTTCCCGTGCTGCTCGGCGTCGCGACGCCGGCGCTCGCGCTCGCCGCGACCGGCTCGTGGCTGCTCAGCCGCCGCCTGCGCCGGCAGACCCACGGCCTGGGACCGGCGCAGATGACCCGGATGTACGAGTACTACGACGCGGTCCTGCACTCGGTGCGCGAGGGTCTCGTGGTGCTGACCACCGATCGACGGGTGGCGCTGATCAACGACGAGGGTCGGCGCCTGCTGGGCCTCGACGCCGACGAGCCGGTCACCGACCGGCCGGTGGCCGGGATCGACCTGCCGCCCGCGGTGGCCGAGCTGCTCGGCGCCGGCCGCGACGCCCTCGACGAGCCCACGCTGGCCGGTGACCGGGTGCTGGTGGCCAACCAGCGGACCGCCAGCTTCGAGGGGGCGCCGCTGGGCACCGTGCTGACCCTGCGCGACCAGACCGAGCTACGCACGCTGGCCAGCGAGCTGGACTCGGTCCGCGCGCTGACCGAGGCGTTGCAGGCGCAGACCCACGAGTCGGCCAACCGGCTGCACACGGTCCTGACGCTTGTGGAGCTGGGCCGGGCCGACGAGGCGGTCCGGCTCGGCACCCGGGACCTGGCCCTGGCGCAACAGCTGACCGACCGGGTGGTCGACGCCGTCACCGAGCCGGCCCTGGCCGCGCTGCTGCTCGGCAAGTCGGCACAGGCCGGCGAGCGCGGGGTGGACCTGGTCATCGAGCCGGACTGCCGCCTCGACGACAGCCCGCTGCCCACCAACGACCTGCTCACCGTCGTCGGCAACCTGATCGACAACGCCCTGGAGGCGGTCGCCGGCACGCCCCCGCCGCGCACGGTACGGGTCTTCGTCGGCGCCCTCGACGACGAACTGGTGGTCCGGGTCGCCGACAGCGGACCCGGGCTGGCCGCGGACCGGGTGGCGGACGCGTTCCGCCGTGGCTGGTCCACGAAGAGCACGGGGCGGGGTCTCGGTCTGGCGCTGATCGGGCAGGTGGTCCGCCGCCACGGTGGCCGCTACGAGGTGACCCGCTCGGCCGACGGCGGCAGCCTGTTCACGGTCCACCTGCCGGTAGGCGGTGCCCCGCGATGACCGACATCCGGGTGCTGGTCGTCGAGGACGAGCCGCTGCTGGCCGAGGCGCACACCGCGTACACCGAACGGGTTCCCGGTTTCGTGGTGGTCGGGGTGGCGCACACCGCGCGGGCGGCGATGGCGGCGCTGCGCGCGGGCGGCGGCGGTGACGTGGACCTCGTACTCCTGGATTTTCGGCTGCCCGACCTGCACGGCCTGGACGTCTGCCGGGCGCTGCGGGCCGCCGGCAGCAACGTCGACGTACTCGCGGTGACCTCCGCCCGGGACCTGGCGGTGGTGCGCACCGCGGTGTCCCTCGGGGTGACCCACTACCTGCTCAAACCGTTCACGTTCGCGGCGTTCCGCGACAAGCTGGAGCGCTACGCCGACTATCGCGCCCAGGCGCTCGCCGTCGGCGAGGTCGCCGCCCAACACGAGGTGGACCAGATGTTCGCCACCCTGCGCGGCACCGCCGGGCACAGCCTGCCCAAGGGCCTCGACGCGCAGACCCTCGATCGGGTCCGCGCCGCCCTCACCGACGGGACCGGCCCACAGGTGGGACTGTCCGCGACCGAGGTGAGCGGGCTGACCGGTATCTCCCGGGTGACCGCCCGCCGCTACCTGGAATACCTGGTGACCGTCGACCGCGCGGTCCGCAGCCCGCGCTACGGCACCCCCGGCCGTCCCGAGGTCGAGTACCGCCCGAGGTGAGCGGCCGTAACGGCTGCCGCTGGCGACCTTCAACGGCAAGGATTTCGCCGAGTACGACGGGCGACGTCTCTTCGACGTCTCCTAGCTCTGGCAGCTCCGAGCCTGGCGGCCCGATGCTGCACAGCATCATCTGGTCGGGAGCCCGGTGGCGGAGTGAAGATCCGTTGTTAGACTTGGCCGAGTTGGGTTGGTGGCACGACCAGGGAGACCAGACATGGCGGGTGACGACGACATCTCCGGGTGAGACCGGACATGTTCGGCCAACGGCTTGGTGCGCGTATCGCGCAGCCGCCGTGGCCATGCCGTCGTTGCACCGGTCCCGTGTCGTCGGGCGGCTGAGGCGCGCCCACCCCACCCCGTTGAGGTCACTCACATGTCTGATGCGTTCATCGTCTGCTCGAACCTTTCCTTCTCCTGGCCGGACGACACCCCGGTCTTCTCGGAGTTGTCCTTCACCGTCCCGGGCGGGCGCACCGGCCTGGTCGCGCCCAACGGCGCCGGCAAGAGCACCCTGCTGCGGCTGATCGCCGGGGAGCTGCCACCCAGCGGTGGCAGCGTCACCGTCGACGGCCTGCTCGGCTACCTTCCGCAGACCCTGCCGATGGTTGGCGACCTGAGGGTGGCGCAGGTGCTCGGCGTCGCCGAGCGGATCGCGGCGCTGCACGCCATCGAGGCCGGCGACGCCAGCGAGGCGCACTTCGCCACCATCGGCGACGACTGGGACATCGAGGAGCGCAGCCGCGCCGAACTGGACCGGCTCGGCCTCGGTGACCTGGCGCTCGACCGGCGGCTGCGCACCCTCAGCGGCGGCCAGGTGGTCTCCCTCGGGCTGGCGGCGCAACTGCTGCGCCGCCCGGACGTGCTGCTGCTCGACGAACCGACGAACAACCTCGACGTAAAGGCGCGGCACAAGCTCTACGACGTGCTGACCGACTGGTCGGGGTGCCTGCTGCTGGTCAGCCACGACCGGGAGCTGCTGGACCGGATGGACCGCATCGCCGAGCTGGACCGCGGCGAGATCACCTGGTACGGGGGCAACTTCACCGCGTACACCGAGGGGGTGCAGGCGGCGCGGGAGGTGGCCGAGGGCAACCTGCGCAACGCCGAGCAGGAGGTCAAGCGGGAGAAGCGAGAGATGCAGCAGGCCCGGGAGCGGGCCGACCGGCGGGCCAGCAACGCCTCCAAGAACCTGAAGAACGCCGGCCTGCCGAAGATCTTCGCCGGCACCATGAAGCGCAACGCGCAGGAGTCCGCCGGGAAGTCTCACGAGACGCACTCCGCCCGACTCGGTCAGGCCAAGGCCCGGCTCGACGAGGCGGGCCGGGCGGTACGTGAGGACGACCGGATCACCGTGGACCTGCCGGACACCACAGTCCCGGGCGGGCGCACCGTCTTCTCCGGCCAGGGGATGCGGGCCCGCTTCGACGGTCGGGAGCTGTTCGGCGGCGACGGCGCCGACCTGGTGATCCGGGGGCCGGAACGGATCGCGCTGACCGGGGCGAACGGCGTCGGCAAGTCGACCCTGCTGCGCCTCGTCGACGGTGACCTGGAACCGGCCGGCGGCGACGTCAAACGGGCGGACGGGCGGATCGCGTACCTGTCGCAGCGGCTGGACCTGCTGGACCTGGACCGCACGGTGGCGGAGAACTTCGCCGCGTACGCGCCGAGCCTGCCGGACGCCAGGCGGATGAACCTGCTGGCCCGGTTCCTGTTCCGGGGCTCCCGGGTGCACCTGCCCGTCGGGGTGCTCTCCGGCGGTGAGCGGCTGCGCGCCACCCTCGCGTGTGTGCTCTGCGCCGAGCCGGCACCGCAACTGCTGCTGCTCGACGAGCCGACCAACAACCTGGATCTGGTCAGCGTCGCCCAGTTGGAGAGCGCGCTGTCCGCGTACCAGGGGGCGTTTGTCGTGGTCAGCCACGACGAACGGTTCCTCGCCGAGATCGGCGTGCAGCGGTGGTTGCGGCTGGCCGACTGCCAGCTGCGGGAGATCGCGGCCCCCGACCGGGACTGAGCCCGACGGCCCGCGGCCCGGCCGGATGTACGCCGGCCGGGCCGCGGACCCGTCAGCTCACGGCGGCTGGGCCGAGGACGCTCTTCAGGTCACCCATCAGCGCGGTCGTCGCCGCCACCCGGAACGGACCCAGCCGCAGGGTCGTGGTGCGGCCGCCGTTCTGGAGTTTGACGTGCACCTCCGTGTCGCCGGGGTGCAGCACCAGGGTTTCCTTCAGTTTCTCCACCAGCGGCGGTGTGCAGCGGTGCACCGGGATGGTGAGGGTGACCGGCTTGTTGGTGGCGCTGGTGCTGACGTCCGGCATGGACATGTCCATCGCCATGATCCGTGGGGTGTCGTCGCGGCGGTCCACCCGGCCCTTGACCACCACGATGGCGTCCTCGGCGATGTACTGCCCGATGACCTCGTAGGTGTTGGGGAAGAACAGCGTCTCCACCCCACCGGCCAGGTCCTCCAGGGTGGCCGAGGCCCAGGCACGGCCCTGCTTGGTGACCCGGCGCTGCACTCCGGACAGGATTCCGGCGAGGGTGACGACCGCCCCGTCGGGGACCGCGCCGTCCTCGGCCAGGGAGGCGATGGTGGTGTCGGCCGCCGCGCCGAGGATGTGCTCCAGACCGAACAGTGGGTGGTCGGAGACGTACAGGCCGAGCATCTCGCGCTCGAACGCCAGCTTGTCGCGCTTGTCCCACTCGCTCTCGCTGATGACCGGCATCACCGTCGTGCTGCCCGTGTCGGCGTCGCCGAAGCCGGCGCCGAACAGGTCGTACTGGCCGACCGCCTCCTTGCGCTTCACGTCGGCGTACGCGTCGATGGCGTCCGCGTGCACCGCGAGCAGGCCCTTGCGGGGGTGGTCCATCGAGTCGAACGCGCCGGCCTTGATCAGGGATTCGATTGTCTTCTTGTTGCAGACCACCGCGTCCACCTTGGACAGGAAGTCGTAGAAGTCGGTGTAGTCGCCCTTCTCCGCGCGGCACCGCATGATCGAGGTCACCACGTTCGCGCCGACGTTGCGCACCGCGGCCAGGCCGAAGCGGATGTCCGAGCCGACCGGGGTGAACGGGCCGGCCGAGATGCTCACGTCCGGTGGCAGCACCTGGATGCGCATCCGGCGACACTCGGACAGGTAGAGCGCCATCTTGTCCTTGTCGTCACCGACCGACGTCAGCAGCCCGGCCATGTACTCGGCCGGATAGTGCGCCTTCAGGTACGCGGTCCAGTAGGACACCAGGCCGTACGCGGCGGAGTGCGCCTTGTTGAAGGCGTACCCGGCGAACGGCACCAGGACGTCCCACACGGCCTGGATCGCCTCGTCGGAGTAGCCGCGCTCGCGGCAGCCGTCCCGGAACGGGATGAACTCCTTGTCGAGGATCTCCTTCTTCTTCTTACCCATGGCCCGGCGCAGCAGGTCCGCCTGACCCAGGGTGTAGCCGGCGAGGATCTGCGCGGCGCGCTGCACCTGCTCCTGGTAGACGATCAGGCCGTGGGTGGGCGCCAGGATCTCCCGCAGCGGCTCCTCCAACTCCGGGTGGATCGGGGTGATCTCCTGGAGGCCGTTCTTGCGCAGCGCGTAGTTGGTGTGTGAGTCGACGCCCATCGGGCCGGGCCGGTACAGGGCCAGGACCGCGGAGATGTCCTCGAAGTTGTCCGGCTTCATCAACCGCAGCAGGGACCGCATCGGCCCACCGTCGAGCTGGAACACGCCGAGGGTGTCACCGCGGGCCAGCAGCTCGTACGCGGCCGGGTCGTCCAGCGGCAGGGCCAGCAGGTCGAGCTTGAGACCGTGGTTGAGCTCGATGTTCTTGACCGCGTCGTCGATGATCGTCAGGTTGCGCAGGCCCAGGAAGTCCATCTTCAGCAGCCCGAGCGACTCGCAGGTCGGGTAGTCGAACTGCGTGATGATCGCCCCGTCGGCGTCGCGGCGCGTCAACGGGATGTGCTCGATGATCGGCTCGGCGGACATGATGACGCCGGCGGCGTGCACGCCTGTCTGCCGGATCAGCCCCTCGATGCCCTTGGCGGTGTCGATCACTTTGCGGACGTCCGGGTCGGAGTCGTACAGGCCGCGGATCTCACCGGCCTCGGCGTAGCGGGGGTGCTTGGTGTCGAAGATGCCGGTGAGCGGGATGTCCTTGCCCATCACGGCCGGCGGCATCGCCTTGGTGATCCGGTCGCCGACCGCGTACGGGAAACCGAGCACCCGGGCGGAGTCCTTGATCGCGGCCTTCGCCTTGATCGTGCCGAAGGTGGCGATCTGGGCGACCTTGTCCTCACCCCACTTGTCGGTGACGTACTTGATCACCTCACCGCGCCGACGCTCGTCGAAGTCGATGTCGACATCCGGCATCGACACGCGCTCGGGGTTGAGGAACCGCTCGAAGATCAGGCCGTGCTGGATCGGATCCAGGTCGGTGATGCCCAGCGCGTACGCGACCAGCGAGCCGGCGGCCGAACCACGACCCGGACCGACCGAGATGCCCTGGCTCTTGGCCCACTGGATGAAGTCGGCGACCACGAGGAAGTACGACGGGAAGCCCATCTGGTTGATGACGCCCAGCTCGTACTCGGCCTGGACGACGTGCCCCTCCGGGATGCCGTTCGGGTAGCGGCGACCCAGGCCGGCGAAGGTCTCCTTGCGGAACCAGGACTCCTCGGTCTCCCCGTCGGGCACCGGGAAACGCGGCATCAGGTTGTGGAACTCGAACATCCCGGTCGGGTCGACCTTCTCGGCCACCAGCAGGGTGTTGCGGCACCCCTGCTGCCACAGCTCGGACGAGTCGACAGCGCGCATCTGGTCGGCGCTCTTGATGAAGTAGCCGCCGCCCTCGAGGCGGAACCGGTTGGGGTCGTCGATGTTGCTTGCCGTCTGCACGCAGAGCAGCACGTCGTGCGCGGTGGCCTGCTCCTCGACGGTGTAGTGCGAGTCGTTGGTGACCACCGGCGGGATGTTCAGCTTGCGGGAGATCTCGGTGAGACCCTCGCGGACCCGGCTCTCGATGGAGAGGCCGTGGTCCATGATCTCGACGAAGTAGTTGTCCTTGCCGAAGATGTCCTGGTAGCTCGCCGCGACCTTGAGCGCCTCGTCGAACTGGCCCAGCCGCAGCCGGGTCTGCACCGCGCCGGACGGGCAGCCGGTGGTGGCCATGATCCCCTCGGCGTGCTCCGCGATCAGCTCCATGTCCATCCGGGGCCACTTGACGTAGTGCCCCTCCATGGACGCCCGCGAGTTGAGGGTGAACAGGTTCTTCAGGCCCTGCGCGTTCTTCGCCCACATGGTCTTGTGGGTGATCGCGCCGTTACCGGAGACGTCGTCGCTCTTCTGCTCCGGCCGACCCCACTTGACCCGCGCCTTGTGATAGCGCGACTCCGGCGCCACGTACGCCTCGACGCCCAGGATCGGGGTGATCCCGGCGGCCACCGCCTGCTTGTAGAAGTCGTTCGCGCCGTGCATGTTGCCGTGGTCGGTGATCGCCACCGCCGACATGCCCAGCCGGTTGGCCTCGGCGAACAGGTCCTTCAGCCGGGCCGCTCCGTCGAGCATCGAGTATTCGGTGTGCACGTGCAGATGCGCGAACGAATCGGCCATGCCTGGCGCCCCCCGGCGGTGTGGATCTTGTTGGTCGGAGCCGACCGGGACCTACCCTACCGAGGTGATCTCGACGGCTCCACCGTCCGCGCCGACGGTCGTGGCCCGCGTCTCGTCCGGCGCCCGATCATGCTCGAACCACCACCTGCCCTCCGCAACTCAAGCACCCCGCTGAGCGACCGCTCGACTGGCAGACGGAATATCACTCGGCATCCCGCACAGGTCGTCACTACCGACACAGGCGCAATATCAGTCGACGAAAGGCACTGGCACGTAACCTAGGCCGCTGATTTTTGCGCCGTCAAGCGAATCCCTGATGGTGTCGCCGATGAACAGCCCCGTATATGAGCCGGGGACCCGGAAGATCCGCGATCCGATGTCAAGATCGGCGCTTCGACGGAACGCCGGAAAATCAACTACCTGGTATGAGCCGTAGTCTTGAATAACCGAAGAGTCCAGGTCAACTATATCCAGCATCGAAACCACCTGAACGATATGCATTGGCGTATCACCCAGCCACCCCCTGCCAATCACCCTAAGGTCGTGCGGCGCCAGGCCGGAGAGAACAGAGTATGCAGCATCATCACACACCCAGTCCCGAATTTCCGGGTGCCGGAAGATGTTGGGCCTTCTTAGGAGGTCGCCGGCTTCCCACCGAAAAGACACCGTCGCCTCGAATTGTGGGTACGGCTTCAGCCAGTCATGCTCAACAACATCTACCGGAAAGGACCGTTCGCCGCCCAAGAGATAGCCGTACTCGTTCACCATCAATTCGGTCATGAATGCCATACAGTCGCTCCAGCAATACGCTATACCAACCGGGAGAGCGAGGGTGGATCTCCGCCGGAGATCCACCCTCGCGACTAGCCGAGGACTAACAAGAACTCATTGATCAGTAAAACTCGTAGCGAGCATGTTGGTCGACAGCGGTCAGATTTTCCTTGGTCTGCTTGAGGAAGTCAAGTACACCTTGCTTTCCACCGAGTCTGTCGGCAGTAGCGACTTCATCATTGATCCAGTCGTAGTAAGAATTTGGGGCTTTCCTGCGGAACGTGGCGGCGTGCCCCTTCTGACTCATCCAAACGCCGTTCACGGCTTCATTGATGCCGATTCCGTGCTTATCAAGGATACGCTGCGCCGGCGCAGCCAGAGCGCATCCACACGGCACAATATGGTGCGCCTGAGCATCGACGCCCACCGGCTTGGAGCTACCGGTCTTCACCAGATTCTTTCCCAGTGCGGCGCTGTCGCAGTTGTGTACGAGCACCGGCGTGTTGCTGGCGACCACATAGTACGTGTGGACGTTGGCGACCGTCAGGTCGCGCATGACCTTGTCGCCGCGGAAGTTGGTCACCTTGGCGACCGACACCAACTCGCCCGATGCGCTCTTCAGCCACTCCGTCAGCTGGAGATCTGCGGCGTCGACCCACTTCTGCCGACTCTCACTCCAGAACGGGTGGTGCTGGGTCGTCTTGAGGGTGGTGAATTTCCCATCCTCGGTCCGGACGGACAGGTCCGTCAGGTCCTCGTCCTGGTTGACGTGCAGCGCCTCCACCGACTCGGCAGAGGTGACCCCCGTTTCCGGGTCGTGCGCCAGGACCTCGTCACCCTCCGCAACCTCGGCGATCGGCCGAGCGGAGCCGTCGGCCATGACGACCTGGGTCGCCGGGTCGAAGCTGTGGAGGCAGCCCTCCTTCTTCGTCGTCGTGCCACTGCTGTTCTTGTTCGGCTTGCCCTTGGTGCCCGGGTCCGGCTTCTTACCGGGCGGGGTCGCCGGCTTCGGCGTGGGCGACAGGTCCTTGGCCCGCGCCTCGGCCTTGATCTGGGCCATCTCTCGGGCTTCAAGTGCCGGGTTGATCTTCGGCGTGCCACCCTTGGTCGCCCGACCGATTGCCGCCTGCGCCTTGTCGGCGAGTTCCTTGCGCGCCTTCTTGCACGTGTTCCGGGCCGCCGCGCAGACCGACGGGCCGGGCATCAACGCCTCAGCGGCACTGCCGTAATCTTCTTCGTAGATGTAGAAGGCAGTGTTCAGACCATCGGCTGCGGATCCGAGACCAGGAATAACCGCGGCGCCATCCAGCGTATCGTGGATGACCTTGTTGTTGAACATCCCCTTGTCGCGGCGGGTCGAGAGCGGCTTCTCACCACCCTCGATGATTTGCTGGCACTGGTATCCACTGATGCCGTGAGCGCAGTCGTAGTTCCACCCCGGAGTAGTGGGGACGTCGACTCCGCCGTATTCGGCGATGATCCTGCCACTGGGATCGCTGTACGTGGTCGGATTGTTCGCCGCGTACGTGTAGGCCGGCATCTGCTGTGGATTACCGGGATCGTTGACGGGGTCGACCGAGATGAACCGACCAGCCGTCGGGTCGTACTCTCGGGCGCCCAGGTGGGTCAGCCCCGTCGGGTCCTGGTAACCGCCCAGGAAACCCTGCTTGTTCGGCCACGAGACCGCCGCGCCACGCGACGCCCCGTACGGTGTCTGCCGCCGTTGGGTGATCGTCTGGTTGGCGTCGGTGGCAACACTGACCTGCGAGGTCCCCTGGTGGTCGCTCGCGAGCCAGGTGATCCCGGTGGTCTTCCGCTGGGCGATCGTCTCACCGTTGAAGGAGTAGTACCGGGTGGCGTCGAGCTGGCCGTTGTTGTTGCGCCGCAGCTCCTGGTCTCCGAGGAACAGCGTGCTGCCGGTCGCATCCTTGGCGATGAGCCGGTTGCCGGAAGCGTCGTAGATATAGGAGTTCGTGCCGGCGCTGTCGGTGAGCGTCGCCAACCGCCCCTCGACGTCCCAGGCCAACGCCTGCTGGCCAGCCGGGCCGGGCCGCGTCTTCGTGTTGCCGGCCTCGTCGTAGGTGTAGGAACCGGTGGTCGTGCCCCCGTTGTCGGTCCTGCTCCAGCCGTCCAGACGGTGCGGCTGGGCGGCCTTCGCGGCGGGGTACGAGTAACTGGTGGTCACCGTGCCGGTCGGGGTGCCCCGCTCGGTCTGCGTCAGCCGGTTACCGATCCGACCCTTGGGGTCGTCCGGCGCGCCGAACGACCACTTCTGCCAGTACGATGCCGGACCACCCAGCTCAGACTCCGCAGCCGGAGCCTTGTTGCAGCTCGAGGACGATGGAGTCCACGCCTCGGTGAGCCGCCGCTGATGGTCGTAGGTGAAGCACTGGGTGTCCCGCGGCCGGGCACCCGAGTTGTCGTCGATCTTGAGAAGGTTGCCACTCTCGTCGTAGTCGTAGAAGACGTTGGCGATGTACGAGGGCGATGCCGACCGGAGGATGGCGCTGTTCTTGACCCGGCCGGTGGCCTCGTCGTAGCGGTCGGTCGTCTGCACGAACTTGGCCCCGGTCAGCTCCGTCGACCGGGTCAGAGTGCTCAGCTCGTACAGGTTGGTATAACCCGACTGGATGGCGTAGTAGCTGACGTCACCGTAGTTGGTTGCCAGCTGGTCGGCCATCGCGTATGTCTGGTCGTACTTGTAGGTCAACACCTCCTGGTCGAGTCCGCCGACCGCCGGAAGAGTGGCCGTATTGGGCGAACCATCGGCCAGGTAGCTGGCCTTTGCGGTGAAACTGCAGGTGGTAGCGACGGCACCGCAGAAACTCGCCTGTGCAGGCGGCAGGGTGAGTTTGGTCTGCGTCGGCCGGTACAGGGCGTCCACGGTGACCGTCTCGGTGCGGTACTCGTCCGTGCCGATCCAGCGGGAAGCCGACTTGGTCAGACCCTTGAGCGGCAGGTCGTAGGTGTTCTCGATGCGCTTCTGGCCCGTCAGACTGGTCTCGCGGACGGTCTCCGGGCGACCCAGACGGTCGTAGGTGTAGTACAGGTCAGGGGTGCTCGGCCGGGAATCGCTGGTCTGCTCCACCTCACCCTGGCTGTTGTAGGTGAGAGTCGTGGTCCCGGCGTCCGGGTCCGTCGACGAGGTCATTCGACCCTGGATGTCGTAGGTGTACGACCAGGAGTTGCCGGAGGCGTCCTGCACCGAGGCCAACTGGCCCACCGGGTGGTAGGTGTACTTGGTCTCGTCGTACGTGCCGGTCGCGGTTCGGCCGTGGTACTGCCACAGCTTCTCCATCCGGCCGTGCGGGTCGGTCCACGCGGTCGTCGCCGACTCACCGGCCGAGGGCACGACGGTCGTGTGATCGCCGTGGAAGGTGGTCGACGTTCGCGCCTTCTCCACCTGCACGCTCGACTCGGACGCCAACAGCAGCGAGTGCGCGGGGCGGCCCGCACCGTCGAACAGCGTCCTGGTCTGGCTCGGGACGTCCTGGTCCAGCCCGGAGTAGAGCGTCGTAACCGGTGCCGCGCTGTTGTGATAGGCGGCATTGGCCTTGTAGATCCGGCCCGCCGCGTCGTAGAAGGTGTCGGTCAGGATGCGACCGCCACCATAACCGGCCTCCTGCGTCTGCCGGGGACGGCCGAGCGCGTCCATCAGCTCATACGAGGTGTTGTACCCGCCTCTGGCGTTCACCGACCGGGAGGTGACCGACGAGGGTGCCGACTTGGACAGGTTGTAGCTGAAGCTGGAGGACGGGTCCGACGGGAAGGTCGCCCTGTCCCGTCCCGGGATCCACACCGCCGTGGTCCGCCCCATGGCGTCGTAGGCCACCTCGGTGACCCGGCTGTTGGCGTCGGTGCTCTTGATCGTCAGCCCGGTGGCCGGGTCGATCTCGGCGGTGTCGGTCCAGAGCAGCGGGTTGGTCGAGACAACCTTGGTGACCGGGCCGCCGGTAGCCGGCGTGTAGGCCGTCGTCGATTTCTCATCGGCGATGTCCGTGGACTCGATGACCCGGCCGAAGGCGTCGTACTTGGCAGTGGAGACCTGCTGGTAGCCACGGACGCCGCCGGTGAAGCTCTTGATCGTCTCTATCGCGGTGATCAGACCGTCGGTCGGGGCGCTGCCGTAGCCGAGCGAGTCGAAGCTGAACCTCGCGTCGGCGGTGATCTGGTTCTCCGCGGTCGGAGCAGTGGCACACTGCCCCGCCCAGCCGTGCGTCCGCTTGACCGGGGTCAACAACCAGTCGGTGGTGTTGCGGGAGTACTCGGTCTGCACGCACCCCTCGTCGCCGGTCGTGGCGTCGTCGCCGCCATCTTGCACGCTCGTCGGCATGCCGTAGCCGTCGAAGGTCGTGGTGGTGGTGGACCGGCGAGTTCCGGTGTCGGTCTTGGTGCGGCTCTTGACAACCGCGACCCGTGCGTAGCGGGCCTCCGCGACCGGCGTTCCGGCGCGGGTCGCGGTCGGCGGGTCAGAGCGCCACATCTCGTTGACCGAGGCGGCGAGGACCGTCGAGCCGAGCCAGGTGATCTGCTCCCGTGGCGTGCCCGAATAGTGGTCGTAGTCGTTGGCCTTACCACCCTCCAGGCCTTCGACCTGGGTTGTACGGGTGCCGCCGGCGGCGAGCTTGTCGCCGTACATGCCGCGGAAGTAGAGCGTCTCGGACTTGACCCGCTCGGTGCCCTCGCCAATGTAGGTGATCACCGTGGGATAGCCCCGCCACTGGGACCAGGTCCTCCGGTCGTCCGGGCTGAGCCCGTCATCGTCGTCGTAGTGCCACAGGGGCTGGCTCTTGGTGTCGTACTCGTAGGCGGTCCGCAGCGGGCGGGCGCCACCGGTGTGGTCGATCTGCTGGACCTCGGTCACCACGTACTTGTGGAAGTAGTCGGTGACCGGGTCGACCTTGCCCGGCGGGATCCACCTCACCGGGTAGCAGCGCAGGCCGTTGTTGTCGAGGGCGGTTGGCATCGTGCCGCCCTTGGCACACTGCCGCGGGCTGTAGGTCACATAGATCTCACCGCCGGTCTCCAACCTGATGGAGTTGACACGCCACCAGTTCATGGCGAGCGCCCAGTCACTACCGGTGGCGTCGACCCGGTTCTGCATCTGCATACCGCTGAAGGTGACCTCCGGAGCCGTCACCGTCGTTCCGTTGAGACCTCGGTGCGTGATCCCGTCCAACCAGAGGCCGGCACGGGTGCCGTCGCCCGGGTCGGGGAAGCTCTGTCGCAACGTCCACGAGTCAACGGGCTGGTACGACGAGGTAGCGGCCTTCCACGCCTTGGTGGTGACCACCGTCGTCCGCTTCGCCGACCAGAAGGTGGGAGCCCCGAACAGGCAGGGGTTGGTCGTCGCCGTGCACTCCTGGTCCCAGGGAGTGTCCGGCCAGGTGGTGGCGTCCTTCGTGGTGCAGTTGGACAGGCACCGATCGACGTTCGTGAACTCCACCCGCCCCGGGGCGTTCTGGACGTACGGGCTGGTCGAGGAGTATTCGGTGCCGTCCCGATTGTCGGTGCCGTAGTCGATTCTCGTGAGGTATCCCGCCCGGTCGTACGACACGGGTGACGTTCGATTCTGGTTCTTGGCGTAGTGGTTGGTCTCCTTGGTCCACCAGAGAGACATCGTGTTGCCGTGGACGTCCTGGACGTAGTCCAGATTCCACCGCCACGCCTGCTTCTTGCCGCCGCAATCGGACGACGCGAAGCTCGCGGCGTGGCACGGTTCGTTGGGGTTGTTGCCAAACACCGGCACGGTCAGGGTGGAGTTGGTGACCGGACGGTCGGTGCTCCAACCGGGCAATTGGTGCCGTCCGAACCAGTACTGCGTCCCGTCGACGGTGGTGACTTTCCAGTACTCGTTGTCGTCGTCGCCGTTGCCGTAGGCGGGCGACTTCAACAACTCGATCTTCGAGCCGTCCTCCTTGCGAGGGTGCCACCTCCCGTCGCTGCCCTTGAGCAGTTCCATGGACGAGCCGCCCAGGGAGAGAACCGCGTTCTCCGGACCCCAGCAGAGATCGCTCGTCTCGGTGGTGTTGTTGGCGTTTCCACCCATGTCGTCGAGGCAGGTCTTGTACCGACGCTCGACGAAGCCCGGCTGGTAGTCGAAGCCTTCGCCGATGGCACCGGGCTGGTTGTTCGTCGCCGCCTGCCGACCGTCCACCGACTGCGACGAGTAGGAGAGGCCGAGGCTCGGAGAGGGACCTCCCGGGCCAGGGGGCACGCTCATCGGATAGGACCATTGGAAGCTGCCGGTGGAGCCACTGTGCTCCCAGGACGAGGCGGGAGCGAGGCTGGATGCGGAGTAGTTGCCCGCACCACCCTTACTGTCCGCGACCAGGGCGACCATGGTGCCGGCCATCGCCGTGGCGGAACCCAGTCCCAGTCGCTTCGCGTCCGTCGTCGACATCGCCGGCCTGATCGCCGACGCCGGCACCGATGCTGACGCCGTCTGGCTTCGCACATCGTTGCGCGACTCCAACGGCGACAGCTCACAACCCTTCGTGCCGGGCGTGGTCAGGGCGCACTCCGGCACCTGCACGAGGCGCAGTCGCGACGACCAGTCCGCGCCGTACGCCGAGGCGAACCCGGAGTAGTCCACGCCCACCTCGACCGGACCGGCCGACGTCTCGCCGTCCGTACGACCGACGCGCAGCAGCAGACCGCCGCGCACACCGGCCGCCTCCGCCTCTGCCTTCGGCAGCACCTCGACGCGTACCCTGCCGGGTGGGGTCGCCCCGGACCGAGCGGAAGCCGCTGTGGTCACCGGCCGGACCGTCACTGGCAGCGCGCCAGCGCGGACGGCCGCGGCGTCCCCGGTGGTGCGGGCACCCGTGGCGGCGGGCAGACTCACCTCGGCGGCACCGGCGGCCGGCCACGCCGGCGCCGGGCGCTGGACCTTGGCCGCCGCCTCCTCCGGCTCGGGGCCGGGCTTGGTGGCCTTGACGGGCTGCACGGGTACGGATTCGTAACGCTGCGCCTCGAGCCGCTTGGCCTCCGCGACCTGCTGTGCCTGTGCGGGCACCTGCCCGATGAGCGTGCTGGCGAGCACCGCGAGCAGGCCGGCGGCGATGATCTTCCGGCCCTTCGCATCCGCGGCGCCGAATGTCGGTCTGGGCCGCCAGGGGCGGCGTGATCGACTGGATCTGACCGTGTTCATCGTTACCTTTCCAGGGGGTGACTACACGCCGCCAGGGGGTTGTGCGGCGTGGTGGACGAGGGGGTGGGTCGGGATGGCGGCGACGCCACGGCACCCCGACCCACCGGCTGCGGTTACGCCTCCGCGAACAACGCCGCGATGTCGGCGTCGGAGAGGGCGCCCTGCCAGGCACGGACCCGGTCGATGTCGCCCGGGAAGTGGTCCGCGAGCACCACGTACTTTCCGCGGCCGACGGTGAAGGCACCTTCGGCGCTCCACGGCGCCGGGACACTGACGGCGCCGGACAGTTGGCCGTTGACATAGAGACTGAGTTTCTGGGCCGTGACGTCCTGGACGGCGGTGAGATGGGCCCAGTTGTTCGCGACGCAGTCGCTGCCGTAGACCGTTCGGGAGGAGCTCGACGTCGAGTCGGCCGTCCGATTCATCAGTGACCACTTGGGACGGCCGGTCGGGTCGTTTCGACACGTCAGGAAGAAACCGGAGATCTGGCCGCCATCCTGGGCGAACACCGTGCGCGGGCCGGCCCCGCCATTCCAGCGCGCCCACCCGGACACCGTGTACGACTGGTCGGTGCGCAGGACCGGAGCGTCGGTAGCCGCGTGGCCGGAAAGTCCATCCACGGCCAGACCGCTGGAGAAGTTGTAGCCGGCGTTGGCCGACCAGTCGGCAGCGGGAGCGTCGGTCAGCGTGAGTGGGCGCTGGTAGCCGGAGCCGTCCGCCTCCTGTCGTGGCGCGTCGTAGTCGAAGTCCTCCATCTCCCACTGGCCCACCAGCACGGGCTCGACCAGCGGTCGAAGATCGATTTCCGGGTCCACGACGCGGTCCCAGATCCGGACCTCGCTGACCAGGCCGTTGAACCAGCCGGTGAGGATGCCGGCGCGGGCGGCGCCGATCAACAACGGACCACCGGAGGACCACACCGGCGCGGTGGATCCCGTGCCCTTGCGGACCCCGTTCACGTAGAGGGACAGCTGGTTGGCCGCGCCGGCGTCGTAGACGCCGGTCAGGTGCACCCAGACTCCGACCTGAACGGGTTCAGCCGTGCAGGCGGGGGCTGCTGTCGCGCCCGCGTTCGAGAGGTCCGACACGTAGGTGACGAAGCACCAGCGTTCCTTCGTCGGGAAATACTGCAGCTCAAAGGGGCTCTTCTTGGTGCCCGGCTGCGACACGACGACTCCGCCGACCGCGTCCGCGCGAACCCAGGCGGAGATCGAGAAACTGCGCGCGGTGTCGACCACCGCAGTGGAGGTGCTGGCGTAGTCCGAGACACCCCGGAACTTGACCGCCCAGTCCTTGCCCCGGTTCTTGTGCGTACCCCGCAGGCGGGAGTCGGACCAGGAGGGGTTGGGGGTCAGGGTGGCCGACTGCCCGCCGTCGACCCTGTTCGTCAGGGTGGTGCCGGTGCCCTCGTCGATCGCCCAGTGTGCCTTCGGTGCCGAGGGGCTGTCGACAAGGAAGACGTAGTCGTACGCCTCGGTGGTGTTGCCGGCCTGGTCGCGGCTCTTGACGCTCAGCACGTTCTCGCCGATCGAGTTCGGTGTGACCCAGACCGTGGCCGTGCCACCCAGCGCCGCGGCCCTCACCACCTGCTCCGCGCCGCCGTCGACCCGATAGAGGTAGTCGTAGACGTCGGCGGCGCCGTTGGCGGAGAAGGTGAACCTTCCGGAGTAGCCGACCGAGCCGCGCACGTCCTGGTTCGTGCCCAGCGGCGGCGACTCCAGGTAGAGAGCATCTTCCGGCGTGACCTTCGGCTTCGACGTGGGCGCGGCGTAGTCGACGTAGAACTCGCACCAGGGCGACTGGCTCGAAATGCCATCGAGGCCGTCCTTGGTCTGCACCTGCCAGCGGTAGACGTCACCGCTGGCGGTCTTGGTGGTCAGCTGCACCTCTGCCTTGGCTCCCGGTGCGACCCCGGCATCGGTCTTGGGAAAGCCGGTCGCCGTGGCCCAGGTGCCGTTCACCTGCTTCTGGAGGGTGAACACGCCGGACAGGCTGCCGCCGTTACTGCCGTCGGGATCGCTCAGGGTTGCCTTCAGCCACGGGTAGTCCGACCGCACCATCGGGCGGGTCGTGCCGCTCACGCACGCCTGGGCCCCGGCGGTGTAGTCAGGGTGGGTGGACAACTGGGCCGCCGTCGCGGTGTTCGGGTTGCTGTTGTATTCGACCGACAGCCTGGTCAGCGCCGGGTCGAACTTCTTCCACCAGGTCGACTCGGATTCCGACGTACCGTCGGCCTGTCGGGCGGCCAGGGCGAGGGTGTACCTGGCATTACCGCGGTTGTCGGAGACGTCGTCCTTCAGCTTGGCGAACTCCATCGGCAGGTCCGGCTGCGGGTCGTTCGAGCAGTTCGGCGTGGCCGGCGGCTTGTGCGCGTGGCCGGACCGCTCCTCCAACCAGGTGATGAGGTTCGGGCCGTCCCACGTCTGCTTGCCGGAGCTGCCCAGCTCGGCGGTTCGGTAGAGGTTCACCGGCGTGGAGCCACACGACCAGGAGTGGGTCATCTCGGTCAGGAACTTGGCCGACCGGATCGTCTTGCCCGACAGCGCCGAGAGGTTGAACCGGAAGAACGACCGGAAGTTCCCGGAACCGTCCGGGTTCCTGCCCACCCGGGCCACCCCGTCATCGCGGGTCGCGTTCGTCGAGCCGGCGTATCCCCACAGCGCCTTGTTGACGGTCGTCCACGGGTCGATGGCCACCGGGTAGACGGTTGTCGGGCCACGAAGCAGCGTGAGATCCGGACGGATGACGAGGTCACCGTCCCGCACGTCGGTCGCCAGCTCGGCCTTGCGCGCCCGGTCCGGCACCGTCCGCAGCGCGTCGTGCTTCTCCTGTGCCGCGAAGGCCGACAATGCCTTGCTGCTCTTCGCCTCGGCCTTCGTCGTGAGGCCGGATGAGTCCCACATCAACGCGTTGCCGGCGGAGAGCACCTCCCGCCCCGAGCCGTTGACGACCTGGAAGCCGCCGCCGGCGCGCTCTTTGCTGGACAGACCGGGGGTGTCGAGGCGGAACCGCAGAGTCTCCAACGCGGGGTTCGTCGCCGCGCTTGCCGACTTCACCACGAGCACCCAGCTGAAACCGTCACGCAGGGCACGCATCCGCAGATCGACGTCGGGTAGCACCGACTCGTAGATCGCCGTGTCGCCCTCCAGGCGGGGGGCGGGCAGGGTGCCGGGCCAGGAGAGGGACACCTCCCCACCCTCGACCGGAAGGCGCACGACCGCGGCGGTGCCGCCGGCGGAGAACGACACGTCCGCCACCGTCGCCACCGGCGCGACAGACCCGTCCGCCCCCGTCACCAGCGACGTGTCGATGGTCCGCCAGCCACCTCCGTCCCGGCGGTCCACCCACTGCGGAACGGGGTACGACTCCATGACCAGAGACCCCTTCGGGGATGCCAGGACCCGGGAGTTCTCCGACTTCAGCGTCGTGACCTCGACGGCGCGACCGGATCGCTTCGCGGCGGCGAGAGCCTCGGCTTCGGACAGTGCGGCGGCCGTCGGGCGACCAGCAGGCCCGGGTTCCGCCGGTTCGGCTCGCACCCGATGCGGAACGGAGGCGACGCCAGCTATGCCAATCGCCGCCGCCAGGAGTGCGTACCCCCATCCTCGCGAACGGGTGCGGACATGCGCACGGGAGAAGGTCACTGCGAACTCCTGTTCTGCGGGGCAGGGAAACGAGAGGGGCCTGTTCCGGGGCCGGCGGACAGGCCGCCGGCCCCGGAGCGGTTCACTCAGGGAGCGCTACACCTCACTGGCGAGGGCGAGGATCTCCGCAGCGGAGAGGGCGCCCTGCCACACCCTGACCCGGCTGATGGCGCCCTTCACGTAGTCCCCGGAGTCGGACGAGCCGATGCGGAGCGACCCGGTGGTGGCGAAGGGCGGCGGGATGGTCTTCTTCTCACCGACGAGAGCACCGTCGACGTAGAGCCTGAGGGTCCTGGTGCCCGACTCGTAGGTCGCGGCGAGGTGGACCCCCTGGTTGAGGACCGGCGTGCCGGTCCACTTGACCGTGGTGTAGGCGACGTTCGGCTCGGATTGGTCCCGGTCCGGCACCACGATGGCCCAACCTGGCGTGGACCCGGCCTGGCGTTGCAGGTAGAAGGCGCAGCGCAACGTCCCGCACTGGGAGACCACCGTGTGGAAGCCGGTGAACGCCGATGGCTTCACCCACGCCGAGACGGTCCATGATCCCTCGGTGCGCAGCACCTGACCCTGCGTCTTCGCGGTGCCGCTGATCCCGTCCAGGCAGAGTGCGTAGGCGCCGTTCGGCCCGGCGTTCTCACAGACGGTCGCGCTCGGGGCAGCGGTGAGGCCGACCGGCCGGTTGTAGCCCGAGGAGTCGCCCTGCTGCTGGGTCGTGGCCAGGTCCGGGTCGTCCAGGAGCCACTCGCCGGTGAGTTTGGGCGTGACGATCTCCTCGAGGTCCCTCTCGTCGACGACCCGGTCCCACAGCCGGACGTCGTCGATGTCGCCGTCGAAGTAGTTGCCCTCGACGGCGTTGTAGCGCACCCGGCCGATCTGCATGATGCCGGTGGACTTCCAGAGCGCGCTCAACGGCTGGGTGCCGACCTTCTCACCGTTGACGAAGATCCGGATCTCCTTCGCGCCCGCGTCGTACACCCCGGCGATGTGCTGCCAGGTGCCGATCGGCGCCCAGTCCTTCGAGACGACCGAGGTACGGGTGTGGGTGGGGCTGTCGCCGGAGAAGGTGTGGAAGTACCAACTGCCCCCCTTGTCCCGCTGCAACTGCCAGGCGCCGTTGTTGGTTCCGCTCACGGCCACCACCGAACCGAAGGTGCTCGTGGTGGTGATGCGTGCCCACGCCGCCACGCTGAAGCTGCGCGACGAATCGATCGGAGGTGCCGTTGAGGTCGCCGCCCAGCCCTTGTTGGTACCGAAACCCAACGCGCGGTCGGTTGTCGTGTTCTTCCGGGTGCCGTACGTCCAGCTCCCCGTCCAGCCCACATTGCTGGTGAGGGTGAGGTTGGGGCCACCCGCCGGGGTGGTGGCGGCCGTGGTGCCCACCCCCTCGTCCATCTTCCAGATGGCCTTCGGCGCCGAGTAGTTGTCGACCAGGAACTTGTAGTCGTAGGGGGCCGACGAGTTGCCGGCCTGGTCCCGACTGCGCACGCTGAGCACGTTCTCGCCCAATACCTTCGGCGTCACCCAGACCTCGGCCTGGCCGCCCAGCGTGGCCGCCCGCACCGTCATCTGCTGTCCGCCCTGGAGCTGGTAGACGTAGTCGTAGACGTCGGCGACACCGTTCGCGGAGAGGGTGAACTTGCCGGACAGGCCGATCGACCCGTGGAAGTCCTGGTTGGTGCCGAAGGGGGGCGACTCCAGGTAGGGCACGTCACCGGCCACCGTCACCTTGGGCTTCTGTGCCGGGGCCGAATAGTCGATGTAGAACTCGCACCACGGTGAGCCCAGGGACGCGCCCCCGAGGGTGTCCTTGGTCTGCACCTGCCACCGGTAGACCTCAGCGTCGGCGGTCTTGGTGGTCAGTTGCACCTCCGCCTTCGCCCCCGTGGCCACGCCGGAATCCGTCCTCGGCCAACCGGACACCCCGGTCCAGGCCCCACTGACCAGCTTCTGGAGGGTGAAGACCCCACTCAGCGACCCGCCGTTGCTGCCATCGGGATCGGTGAGGATCGCCTTCAGCCACGGGTAGTCCGAGCGCACCATGGGCCGCGAGGTTCCCGTGACGCAGGCCTGCGCGGGAGCGGTGAAGTCGGCGTGCGTCGACAACTGGGCCGCCGTGGGCGTGTTCGGGTTGGTGTTGTACTCGACCGACAGCTTGGTGACACCCGGGTCGAACTTCTTCCACCAGTTGCTCGTCGACTCCGAGGATCCGTCCGACTGCCGGGTGGACAGGGCCAGCGTGTAGTTGCTCTCGCCGCGCGCGGCGGACACGTCCGTACCCAGTTTGCTGCCCGAGAACTCCATGGGCAGGTCCGGCTGCGGATCGTTGGAGCAGCCAGCCCCGCCCGACGGCTTGTGCGCGTGCCCGGACCGCTCCTCCAGCCACAGCGCCAGGTTGGGACCGTCCCAGCTCTGCTTGCCGGCGCTGGTCAGGTCGGCCGACCGCCAGAGGTTGACCGGCGTGTTCGCGCAGTCCCAGGAGTGGGTCATCTCGGTCAGGAACTTCGCCGACCGGACGGTCTTCCCCGCGAGCGAGGAGAGGTTGAAGGCAAAGAAGGATCGGAAGGTCCCACTGCCCGCTGGATCGACCCCGACCCGAGCGACGCCGTCGTCCCGGGTCGCGTTCTCCGAGCCGGTGTAACCCCAACGCAGCTTGTTGATCGTCGTCCACGGGTCGATCACGACGGGGAACACGGCGTTCTTGTCGCGCAGCAGCGACAGATCCGGCCGGATCACGAGATCGCTGCCCTGGATCGTCGCCGGCAACTCCGCCTTGCGCGCCAGATCCGGTGCCGACCGTACGACCTCCCGGTTCGCCTGAAGCGCCGACGCCGTGCCGCCCGCCCTCGCCGCCGCTCCGGACGAGGTGACACCGGAGGAGTCCCACATCAGGGCGCTACCGGCGGAGAGCCGGGGCTGGCCCGAGCCGTCCACGACCTCGAAGCCCCCGCCGACGCGCTCCCGCTTGGCCAGCCCCGGCGTGTCGAGGCGGAACCGCAACGCTTCCAGGGCCGGGTTCGCCGCCGCCTGAGGTGACTTCACCACCAGCACCCAGGTGAATCCGTCGACCAGCGCCCGCAGCCGGAGGTCCACCTCCGGCAGCACCGACTCGTAGATCGCGGTGTCGCCCTCGATCTGCGGGGCCGGCAGCGCGCCCGGCCACGTCAGCGAGACCTCACCGGGGCCGACCGGCAGGCGAACCGCGGGAGCCTCCCCGCCCGCCGAGAACCGCACGTCGGCCAACGTCGCCACCGGGGCGACCGTCCCGTCCGCGTTCTGCCGCAGGGCGGTGTCGATGTCCCGCCACCCACCGCCATCGGGCTTTTTCGTCCAGCGCGGAGTGGCGTACGACTCCAGGATCAGCGTTCCCTGGGGCGTCGCCACCACACGGGAACTCTCCGACCTCGACCGGGACGCTTCGACGGCTCGGCCCGACCGCGCGGCAGCCGCGATCGCGTCAGGCTCGGAGAGGCCGGTGATCGCACTGTCGGCCCCCGGCGGGGTGGGTTCCTGCGCGCCGGCCGGCGGAGGCAGGAGGGAGACGGTGGACATGGCCAAAGCGGTGGCCACCACCGTGATCCCCAGCCGGCGCCAAGGGGCGACAGCGGCTGTGTGCGGTTCTTGCACTCGAGTTCTCCTGAGTAAGAGTGATGAGGGCTCGCCGCAGGGTTCACCCACGGAGAAATTGCCTGGAAGCGCGAAGAAGAGGCCGCCTTTCGACGGCGGCCGGAATGCCGACGACACCGGTCGGCGCCTCGGAACAGTCGGACGATTACCTGGCTGAGGCGGCGCTGTCGCATCTCTTCGACACGAGCCGACCACAGCATTTCAGAATTGAGGCGTTCCGAATGGCAACGCGGCCGACAAAAGCCGGGCGCACCACCGCCGACAAACTCAGCGGAATGGCAGCTTGCCGGTCCGCCCATTAGCTGACGACGAAGCCCGACGGCTCACATTCCGCCCGACCTGATCATCACCAGCGCGCCTGAGCCGCTGGTAGATGGCTGTCTGCGCAGCGTTACCCAGCAGGTTCTCCCCCGTCCTCCAAGTGGGATGAAGGTAAGGACCGATGACGGGCGGTGTCAAACGCACCACCCAGCGCTACTTTCGGTAATCCCTGAAAGGAGCCTGAACAGGGCACTCTGCGCTCGACGGGCACCCACCGTCACCACAAACAAGACCGGCCGGGGTGATGGCCGCGTCGCGAGCCCGTCACTTTCCGCGATTATCGGAGCTCGTTCCGGATAATGGCCGAGCGGACGAATTCGCTACCCGGAAGCAACTCGACGAATTATCGAAGGCTTTGACTCCGCCACGTCGGCAACAATTAGCCCGCCGCTGTGCCGGCAACCAAGCATCGGGAACACGTGCCTCCGCCGTCGAACCCGGGCCACCACGACGGCGTCGGCGCACCTGCCCAGACCGGCCCGATCAACGCCCGGGCCGACGGCTCCTGTTCACATACCGATCAAGGAATACGCGTTAGTCCAGGTCATCGCGGACAAGGTGACGGCGCAGACCGGTCCGGCGAGTGGGAGCGCCTAGGCTCATCAGCATGGCGAGGTACTACGACGTGCACCCGGAGAACCCCCAGCCCCGAATCATCGGCCAGGTCGCCGACCTGATCCGAGGTGGTGGGCTGGTCGCCTACCCGACGGACTCCTGCTACGCGCTCGGCGTCCAGCTGGGCAACGCGGACGGGCTGGACCGGATCCGCCAGATCCGCCACCTCGACGACCGGCACCATTTCACGCTGGTCTGCCGGGACTTCGCGCAGCTCGGTCAGTTCGTGCAGATCAGCAACTCGGTCTTCCGTCTGGTGAAGGCGTCCACCCCGGGCAGCTACACCTTCATCCTCCCGGCCACCAGGGAGGTGCCGCGCCGGATGTTGCACCCGAAGAAGCGCACCGTCGGTGTCCGCGTACCCCGGCACACCGTCACCCAGGCGCTGCTGGCCGAGCTGGCCGAACCACTGGTGTCGAGCACCCTGGTCCTGCCCGGCGACGACGAGCCGATGACCCAGGGGTGGGAGATCAAGGAACGGCTCGACCACCAGCTCGACGCGGTCCTCGACGCCGGCGACTGCGGCAAGGAGCCCACGACCGTGATCGACCTGTCCGGCCCCGAGCCGGAGATCCTGCGGCGGGGTGCCGGGGACGTGTCCCGCTTCGAGTAGCGCGCCGGTCCGGGTCGGGTGCCGGACCGTACCGGGCCACGCCGGTGTCACCGGTCGTGCGGTCGGTGAGCGCTGGACGCCCTGCTGGTGGCGGTGCGCCCAGCGGTGCTGCGCCCCGCGTGCTGCCCAGCCCACCAGTCTGCGAGCGACACGATGATGTCTCGGTAGACAATACTGTGTGGCACACAGTATGGTGTGACACATGGTTAGCGAGGACGTTCTACGGACGCACCTACAGGAGTTGCGTCGAGGCACCGTCGTGGTGGCCAGCCTGGTCGCGCTGCGCCGACCGGACTACGGCTACGCACTGCTGCAACGGCTCACCGACCACGGCTTCCCGGTGGACGCCAACACGCTCTACCCGCTACTGCGCCGCCTGGAGGACCAGGGGCTGCTGACCAGCGAGTGGAACACCGAGGAGAGCCGACCGCGCAAGTTCTATCGGACCAGCGACGAGGGCGAGTCGATGCTGAACCGGTTGCTCGACGACCTCGCCGCCGTGCAGGCCTCCATCACCGGGCTGATCCAAGGAGTGGACCGATGAACACCCTGACCAACCGCTACCTCGCCGCCACCCTGCGCTCGGTGCCCGCCCCGCGTCGTGACGAGATCGCCACCGAGCTGCGGGCCTCCATCGACGACATGATCGAGGGCCGGACCGACGGTGGCACGGACCCCGCCACCGCCGAGCGGGAGGTGCTCACCGAGCTGGGCAACCCGGACGTGCTGGCCGCCCGGTACGCCGACCGTCGGCTACAGCTCATCGGCCCGACCTACTACCTGCTCTGGCTGCGGCTGTTGAAGCTGCTGCTCAGCTTCATCCCGGCGCTCGTCGGCACGATCGTCACCGTGGTCGACGCGGCCGAAGGAAAGGGCTTCGGAGCCATCGGGCCCGGCATCGTCGCGGCCATGCAGGTGGCCGTGCAGATCGCCTTCTGGCTCACCCTGACCTTCGCCATCATCGAGCGCACCCAGACGGCCGTGGACCTGCCGGAGTGGACTGTCGACCAACTGCCCGACGCCCCGGTGCACCGGAACATCCCCCTCGCCGACACCATCGCATCGGTGGTCATGTTGGTGCTGACCATCGGCTACCTGCCCTTCCAGCACTACCAGTCCTGGGTGCACGAGACCGACGGCGGCAACATCCCGATCCTCGACCCGGCGCTGTGGTCCTTCTGGCTGCCGGCGCTGATCGTCGTGCTGGTCGCCAGCGTGATCTTCGAGATCGTCAAGTACCGAATCGGTCGCTGGACCTGGGCACTGTTCGGCACGAAGGTGCTGCTCAACCTGGCGTTCGCACTGCCGCTGGTGTGGCTGGCGCTCTCGGACCGCCTGCTCAACCCGGCCCTGGGCGAGCGCCTGAGCTGGGTGGCGGAGGCAGCCAACCGGGACTCTCTCGGTCTGGCCATCGCGGTGGGCGCGGCCGCGATCGTGGTCTGGGACCTGATCGACACCGCGATCAAGACCCGCCGTCAGACGGCGTGAGCGGGAGCCCTACCCGGCGGCCCGGCGCGTACCTCGCGTCGGGCCGCCGCCCGTGGGCCGGGTCCGACGGCACTTCTGCGCCCACTGGACGGGCGTGGCGGGCGACGTGGCATCGTTCCCGGATGACCGTGGCACCGCGAGACGAATGGCGCCGACCGGGTCCGACCACCCAGCAGCGCCGCAACGACCTGTGGCTCGGCCTGGGGATGACCGGGCTGGCGCTGGTCAGCCTCACTCTGGCCCACAGCACCGGGGCGTTCCTGCTGGGCTCGCCGCCGTCCGGGGCGGAGCAACTGTTCTGGACCGTCGCGGTGACGGTGCCGCTGATCTGGCGGCGGCGCTGGCCGGTGACGACCCTGCTGATCGTCTCGGTGGGGTTCATCGCCGCGCAGGCGCGATCCGCCCCGGAGACCCAGTTCTCCTCCTGGGCGTTGTTCTGCGCCCTCTACACCGTCGGCGCCTGGGGGCAGGACCGTCGCCTGGCCCGGCGGCTGCGCATCGGCGTGATCGCCACGATGTTCGCCTGGCTGGGGATCTACTACGCGATCACGATCGACCAGATTCCACCGGGGGCCTTCGACGACGCGGCCGGGCCGGTGCCACCCGTGCTCGCCGCGATGGTCACCGGCGTCCTGCTCAATGTGCTGGTCTTCGGCTTCGCGTACTTCTTCGGTGAGACCGCCTGGGTGGCCGCTCGCCGCGAACACGAGCTGCGGACCCAGGCCGAGGACCTGCGCCGGTCGCAGACCGAGTCCCGGGAACGAGCGGTCCTCGGCGAACGGGTCCGGATCGCCCGGGAACTGCACGACGTGGTCGCCCACCACGTGTCGGTGATGGGAGTGCAGGCGTCCGCCTGCCGCCGGGTGTTCGACCGCGACCCCGCCAAGGCCCGCACCGCGCTGACCGCCATCGAGCAGAGCGCCCGCACCGCGGTCGACGAGCTACGCCGGATGCTGGGCGTGCTGCGGACCACCGGCACGGCCGACGCCGCGCCGCCGGCCGGCGGCGACGTCGACCGGATCGGTGAGCTGGTCGAGCGGGCTCGGGCCGCGGGTCTGACGGCAACCCTCGGGGTGTACGGCGGCCCGGTCGCGCTGCCCGAATCGGTCTCGCAGGCGGTGTACCGGGTGACGCAGGAGGCGGTGACCAACACCCTGAAGCACGCCGGTGCGGACCTGCTGGACGTGCGGGTCCGCTACCTGGCCCGGGAGGTGGAGGTCGACGTGACCGACAACGGGCGAGCCGGCGGCCGGGTCGACGCCGTCGGGCTGGGCCTGATCGGGATGCGCGAACGGGTCACCGCGCACGACGGCGACCTGGAGGCCGGACCGCGTGCCGGCGGCGGATGGCGGGTACGCGCCCGCTTCCCGCTGGCGGTGGCCGACCCGCCGGTCGGCGCGCAGCGGGCGCCGCACGACGAACACCAGCCGGCAGTCGACACGGAGGTGACGACATGAGTGCCGCGCCAGCCCACGAGAGGTCGGGACCGGATCGGAGCATCCGGGTGCTGCTCGCCGACGACCAGCACCTCGTCCGCACCGGCTTCCGGGTCATCCTGGAGGTGGAGGACGACATCGAGGTGGTCGGCGAGGCCGCCGACGGCGAACGGGCCGTCGCGATGACCCGGGCCACCCGCCCCGACGTCGTCCTCATGGACGTGGAGATGCCCGGGATGGACGGACTGGAGGCCACCCGGCAGATCACCGCCGACGGACCCGGTGGGCCGGCCGTGCTGATCCTCACGACCTTCGACCGCGACGACTACCTGTTCGCCGCGCTGCGTGCCGGGGCGAGCGGTTTCCTGTTGAAGAACGGCACACCGGAGGAGCTGATCGAGGCGATCCAGGTGCTGGCCAGGGGCGACGGCCTGCTCGCCCCGGAGATCACCCGCCGGGTGATCTCCACGTTCGCTCGTCCCGGAGACCCGGCGGGCACCGCCCACCGGGGGCCGGAGGCGGACGCCGCGCTGGCCGGGCTGACCCCACGGGAACGGGAGGTGCTGGTGCTGCTCGCCGCCGGATCGAGCAACGCGGAGATCGCCGCCGCCATCCACCTGGGCGAGGCGACCGTGAAGACCCACGTCAGTCGGGTGCTGGCCAAACTCGGTCTGCGCGACCGGGTGCAGGCGGTGGTGTTCGCGTACGAGAACGGGGTGGTCCGGCCCGGCGGGTGACCGCCATCCACCGCGCGACGGACGGCCCGCTCACCCACCGGGCGGACGGCGGGGCGGGGTGTTCGATCTAGCGTGGACGAGTGACCAGAACGCTTCGCCTCGACGGCGTCGACCGCAGCTTCGGCGACCGGCAGGTGCTCAAGAACGTGTCCTTCGAGGTGGCCGCCGGCCGGATGACCGGCTTCGTGGGTGCCAACGGCGCCGGCAAGACCACCACCATGCGCATCATCCTGGGTGTGCTCGCCCCCGACGCCGGTGAGGTGAGCTGGGGCGGCAGCACGTTGACCCCGCGGGACCGGCGGCGCTTCGGCTACATGCCGGAGGAGCGGGGCCTGTACCCCAAGATGACCACCCGGGAGCAGGTGACGTACCTGGGCCGGCTGCACGGCCTGGACGCGCCCGCCGCCCGGCGGGCCACCGACGCGCTGCTGGACCGGGTCGGCCTCGGTGAACGCGGTGACGACCTGCTGGAGACGCTGTCGCTGGGCAACCAGCAACGCGCGCAGATCGCGGCCGCCCTGGTGCACGACCCCGAGGTGCTGGTGCTCGACGAGCCGTTCTCCGGCCTCGACCCCCTCGCCGTCGACACCGTCGTCACCGTGCTGCGGGAACGGGCTTCGGCCGGCGCGCCGGTGCTCTTCTCCAGCCACCAGCTCGACGTCGTGGAACGTCTCTGCGACGACCTGGTGATCATTGGGGACGGGACGATCCGGGCCGCCGGCAGCCGACAGCAGCTGCGCGAGTCCTACACCGTGCCCCGCTACGAGTTGGTGGTGGCGACCGACGCCGGTTGGGTACGCGACCAACCCGGGGTGACCCTGGTCGAGCTGGACGGCCCGCGGGTGGTCTTCGACCTGCCGGCCGACGCCGACGAACAGCCCGTGTTGCAGGCAGCCCTCGCGCGCGGCCCGGTGCGCGCCTTCCGCCCGGTCAGCCCCTCGCTCACCGAGATCTTCCGAGAGGTCACCCAGTGAACATCGCCCAGGCCACCCGGCTGGTCGCCGAACGGGAGATCCGCGTCAAGCTGCGCGACCGTACCTTCCTGTTCGGCACGCTCTTCTTCCTGCTGATCGCCGCGGCGGGCACCATCCTGCCGCCGCTGCTCTCCGGCGGTCCGGACACTGTGGCCGTCACCCGGGAGGCGGCCGGGCCGCTGCGGGACGCCGGACTCGACGTCCGCGTGGTGGCCGACGACCGGGCCGCCGAGCAGGCCGTCCGCGACGGTGACGTGGACGCGGCGGTGGTCGCCGGTCCGAAGGTTCTCGCGATGGACGAGTCCCCCACCGACGTGGTCCAGGCGCTGAGCAGCTCGCCGCCGGTGCAGTTGCTCGACCCGGACGCGGTCGACCCGGTGGTGGCGTTCCTGGTGCCGTTCGTCTTCGCGTTCGTCTTCTTCATCACCTCGCAGACCTTCGGCCTGCAGATCGCGCAGAGCGTCACCGAGGAGAAGCAGACCCGCATCGTGGAGATCCTCGTCGCGGCGGTGCCGGTACGAGCGTTGCTGGCCGGCAAGGTGGTGGCCGGCGGCATCCTGGCGTTCGCACAGATCGCGCTCATCGCCGTGGTGGCGGTGATCGGCATGCAGATCGGCGACAGCGGCGGCCTGCTCAGCCTGCTCGCCCCGGCGATCGGCTGGTTCGTGCCGTTCTTCCTGTTCGGTTTCGTGCTGCTCGCCGCGATGTGGGCGGCAGCCGGAGCGCTGGCCAACCGCCAGGAGGACATCGCCGCCGTGTCGACACCGGTGCAGCTCGCCGTCATGCTGCCGTTCTTCGCGGTGATCTTCCTGAACGACAACGCCACCGCGATGCGGGTGCTGTCGTACCTGCCGTTCTCGTCGCCCACGGCCATGCCGTTGCGGCTGTTCACCGGCGACGCGGCCGGCTGGGAACCGTTCGTCTCGCTTGTCGTCCTGCTGCTCGCCACCGGCGCGTTCCTGCTCGCCGGCGCCCGGGTGTACGAGGGATCGCTGCTGCGCACCAACGGCCGCACCTCCCTGCGGACCGCGTGGCGGGAGCGGGAGACGATCGGCTGAGCCGAGGGTTCGCCATCCGGGCGTCGGTGTCCTGATCGGACGCCGACGCCCGTTCGGGGCTCAGCGGGCCGGCGGCACCCGATCCCAGCCGGCGGGCAGCGGCGACGCCGACCAGGCCGGGTCGGGCTGCCAGGTCGCCCACGCCGGATCCCACCAGCGCTCGCCCGCGTCGAGCAGCGCCGCGATCCGGTCACCCTCGGCCCGGATGGCATTCCCCATGCCCGGGTAGCGGCCCTCGACGAGACGCTGGGCGAAGATCTCCACGTCCTTCCAGACGTAGGAATCGGCGTCTGCGCCCCACCACAGGTCCAACTCGTGGTCCAGCGTGTCCACCCCGATCGGCGTACGCCGGACCGGGTCCTGGAGGTTGAAGTACCAGCCGGCGAAATCGCGCCCGGGGCCGGTCCAGAAGACGTCGACGGAGTGCGCCTCACCGGGGCGTTGCAGCATCAGCTTGCCGTGCCCCGACCAGGAGCGGTGCCCGGCGGTCTCCCACGGGTGACGCCCGCACGGGAAGACGCCGGCGGTGGGAAAGCCGAACTCGGCACCCGGCGGAAGGTAGAGGGCGAGCAGGTCGGGTGAATCCTCGACGACGATCGTCGGGCAGCCGAACCACACCTCGCCGCGCAGGATCTCACGCCGCACGACCACGTCGCCCGGCGCGAACCGGTCCAGCACCAACTCCGCCAGCACGTCCTCGCTCACCGACGGATCGTACCGACTCGCGGGGTGCCGGCCGACGCCGACGCTCCGCCCGGGTCGGCGGCGAAGCAGGTCGGGCCGCTGACTCCCGCCGGGCGACGGGTGGCCCGGCGGGAATCAGCGCGACCGCGTGTGGGTCAGGCGTCGACCGCGGCCATCACGTCGTCGCTGACGTCGAAGTTCGCGTAGACGTTCTGCACGTCGTCGCAGTCTTCCAGGACGTCGATCAGCTTGAAGATCTTGCGGGCGCCGTCCTCGTCCAGCGGCACGTTCATGCTGGGGACGAGAGAGGACTCGGCCGACTCGTACTCGATGCCGGCGTCCTGCAACGCGGTGCGCACTCCGACCAGGTCGGTCGGCTCGGAGACCACCTCGTACGCCTCACCGAGGTCGTTGACCTCCTCGGCGCCGGCGTCGAGGACGGCCATCATCACGTCCTCCTCGGACGTCGCCTCCTTCGGCACGATCACCACGCCCTTGCGGGAGAACATGTAGGACACCGAGCCGGCGTCGGCGAGCGAGCCGCCGTTGCGGGTCAGCGCGGTGCGCACCTCGGTCGCCGCCCGGTTGCGGTTGTCGGTGAGGCACTCGATCAGCAGGGCGACGCCGTTGGGCCCGTAGCCCTCATACATGATCGTCTGCCAGTCGGCGCCGCCTGCCTCCAGGCCGGAGCCGCGCTTGACCGCGCGGTCGATGTTGTCGTTCGGCACCGAACTCTTTTTCGCCTTCTGGATGGCGTCGAAGAGCGTCGGGTTGCCGGTGGGGTCGCCGCCGCCGATCCGTGCGGCCACCTCGACGTTCTTGATCAGCTTGGCGAACATCTTGCCGCGCTTGGCGTCGATGACGGCCTTCTTGTGCTTGGTCGTCGCCCACTTTGAGTGGCCGGACATCTTCTACCTCCGTTGCTAGCCGCCGGCTGCATCGACCGCACCGCTCACGCCCCGCTCCCGCCGGCGCACGCGGAGGTGCCGGTCAGCTCTGGTGGAAGCCGTGGCGGGCAGATGGCCCTGCCGAATCTCCGCAATCCTACCGACGTCCCCCCGGTTGCTGTCACATGCACCGCGCGCGGCCACGCCGTCCGGCCCGCCCGGACCAGAGCAGACGGGACAAAAGGCTCCGGACCGCTACGACCCCAGCAGCGCCCGGTCCGCCGGACGCCGCGCTCGGGACCAGCTCACGACCTCGGCGAGCATGCTGGCCAGTTCCGCCTCCCGGCCGTCGCTCGGCGCGAACCGGCCGGCGGTCACGTCACCCGGGTCGACCCCGGTGAGGTCGAAGTCGGTGAAGATCGACAGTGCCACCCCGGTCGGCACCACCACCGTCCGTACCTCGGTCAGAATCGCCCGCAGGTGGTCGGCTGCCCGGTTACCGCCCTGCACGCCGTAGCTCAGCACCCCGGCCACCTTGTCGGTCCACTCCGCGTACAGGTAGTCGATGCCGTTCTTGAGCGCGGCCGGGATCGAGCGGTTGTAGTCCGGGGTGACGAAAACGAAGGCGTCGCAGGCGTCCACCACCGCCGCCCACCGCCGGGTGTGCGGGTGCCGGTAGTCGCCGAACAGCGCCGGCACCGGCTCGTCGAGCAGTGGCAACTCCTGCTCGGCGAGGTCGACGAGCGTGCAGACGGCGTCGCCGGCGCGGACCGCCTCGTGCCGCTCGGCGACCTCCATCGCCCACCGGGCGATCGCCGCGCCGCGCCGGCCGGGACGGGTGCTGCCCACGATCAGACCGATCCGCAGCGGTCCTGGGCTCTGTGCGTTTGTCATGACCACGATCCTGTCCGCGACGGGACGGGCCGGGGAGACCGCCGCGAGGATGGCCCTGCCAGGGCCACCCACCGGCCAGCGCCGGCTGCCAGACTGGGTCGGTGATGGACGGAGAGCTGGGCGCGTTCCTGCGCAGTCGCCGCGAGGCGCGGCAACCGGCCGAGGTCGGTCTCGCCGAGGGGCCGCGCCGACGCACCCCGGGGCTGCGCCGGGCCGAGCTGGCGACGTTGGCGCAGGTCAGCGTGGAGTACCTGACTCGGCTGGAGCAGGGCCGCGACACCCGGCCGTCGCCGGAGATCCTCGCCGCGCTCGCCGACGCGCTCCGCCTGGACAGCGCCGACCGGGAACACCTGCGGCAGCTCGCCTCGGCCCAGCACGCCCGACACCTGTGCTCGGGCGACCGGCCGAGGGTCTCCCGCACCGTACGGCCAACGGTCCGCGCCATGCTCGACGCGCTGCGCGACACCCCGGCGTACGTGCTCAACCGACTCGGCGACGTGCTGGCCTGGAACGAACCGTTCGACCGGCTGGCCCGCCCGCTCGGCCTGCTGGACGGGTCGCAACCGAACCTGGTGTGGTTCGTGCTGACCGACGAGCGGGCCCGCGAGCACTACCCGCAGTGGTCGGCGGTGGCCGACCAACAGGTCGCGCAGCTGCACCTGCTGCGCCAGGGCGACCCGGCCAGCGACGCGTTCGCCGAGCGGCTGGCCCGGACCGTGGGAGCGCCGTTCACCGACCGCTGGCGGCGGCGACCGGTGACCGCCGCACGGGCCGGCCTGCTGACAGTGCGCCACCCGGAGGCGGGGCTGCTCCGCCTCGACGTCGAGACGCTGGAGCTGGCCGAGGCCGACCCGCAGCGACTGGTGGTGCAGTTGCCCGCCGACGCCGCCACGGCGACCGCGCTCGACGAGTTGGCCGGCCGCCGCCCGGGGCACCTGCGCGCGGTGGCCGGCTGAGCGACGGGTCACGCCGAAGCGGCGCGGACCAGATCCACGAAGTACGCGTGCACGCGCAGGTCACCGGTCAGCTCCGGATGGAACGAGGTGGCCAGCAGGTTGCCCTGGCGGACCGCCACGATCCGGTCGGCCGCCGGCCCACCGGTCACCGACCCGATCACCTGCACGCCGACGCCGACCCGCTCGACCCACGGCGCCCGGATGAAGACCGCGTGGAACGGCGCACCCGCCACCCCGGTGATCCTCACCGGCGCCTCGAACGAGTCGACCTGCCGGCCGAACGCGTTACGCCGCACGGTCATGTCGATACCGGCGAAGCCCCGCTGGTCGGGTCGACCGTCGAGCACCTCGGTCGCCAGCATGATCATGCCCGCGCAGGAGCCGTAGACCGGCATGCCGTCGGCGATGCGCTTGTCGATCGGCTCGCGCATCTCGAAGATGTCGGCCAGTTTGCTGATGGTGGTGGACTCACCGCCGGGGACGACCAGGCCGTCCACCGCGTCCAGTTCCGTCGGACGGCGGACCGGGCGGGCGTCCGCGCCCGCCGCGGCCAGCGCCGTCAGGTGCTCCCGGACATCGCCCTGGAGCGCGAGCACACCGATGGTGGGCGCGCCCATGCCTACCAACCCTTCTTTCGCTCGCGACTGCGGGGCTCGCAAGAACGGCTCACTCCTCGCGCTCACCAACCCCGCTCGGCCAGGCGGTGCGGCTGCGGGATCTCGTCGACGTTGATGCCGACCATGGCCTCACCCAGACCACGGGAGACCTTCGCCAGCACGTCCGGGTCGTCGTGGAAGGTGGTGGCCTTGACGATCGCGGCGGCCCGCTGAGCCGGGTTGCCCGCCTTGAAGATGCCGGAACCGACGAACACGCCCTCCGCGCCGAGCTGCATCATCATCGCCGCGTCGGCCGGGGTGGCGATCCCGCCGGCGGTGAACAGCACCACCGGCAGCTTGCCGCTCTCGGCGACCTCCTTGACCAGCTCGTACGGGGCCTGCAACTCCTTGGCCGCGACGTACAGCTCGTCGGCCGGCAGCGACGACAGCCGGGCGATCTCCTGACGGATCTTCCGCATGTGGGTGGTGGCGTTGGAGACGTCGCCGGTGCCCGCCTCACCCTTGGAGCGGATCATGGCCGCCCCCTCGGTGATCCGCCGCAGCGCCTCGCCCAGGTTGGTCGCGCCACAGACGAAGGGCACCGTGAACGCCCACTTGTCGATGTGGTTGGCGTAGTCGGCCGGGGTCAGCACCTCGGACTCGTCGACGTAGTCCACCCCGAGCGACTGGAGGATCCGCGCCTCCACGAAGTGGCCGATGCGGGCCTTGGCCATCACCGGGATGGAGACCGCCCCGATGATCCCGTCGATCATGTCGGGGTCGCTCATCCGGGACACCCCGCCCTGCGCGCGGATGTCGGCGGGCACCCGCTCCAGGGCCATCACCGCGACCGCGCCGGCGTCCTCAGCGATCTTGGCCTGCTCGGCGTTGACCACATCCATGATCACGCCGCCCTTGAGCATCTCGGCCATGCCACGCTTCACGCGGGCCGTTCCGAGGACGGGGGCGGTACCGGTGTTCGACGCGGTGTTCTCGGGCACGGGTCATCGCTCCTTGGGGACGGGCTCCGGCGGGGGGCAGCGAGAAGGCTACGCGCGGGTCAACGCCGTACCGACAGCCAATCAGACCCCCGGTGGCCTGCCCTGTGGCCCTGGTCACCGGCCCGGAGTGCGGCGTCAGATCAGGTGGCGGGGACGTCCGCGGGGACGGTGAGGGTCGGGTCGTCGATGTCGAAGTAGCGCGGCCACTCCCGGCCCCGTCCCATCCGCAACAACCGCACCAACGGGCGGCTCCGCGCCGAGCGGGCGTCCCGGACCAGGTCGGTGTGCACCTGCCGGGACAGCGCGAGCCGGCGACTGGCGGCGATGACCGACCCGCAGTCCGGATCACCCGGATCCAACTGGACACCCCGCAACTGCCGGGTCAGGTCGTTCTCCGCCGCCTCCCGCTCGTCCGGGCCGGCGTCCAGGGCGACCCGGGCCGCCGCGTACAGCTCGACACCGAAGCGCCGCTCGGCCAGCACGGCGGCCGCCGCGGCCCGGCGCAGCAGGTGGGCGTCGAGTGCCCGAGCCGCCAGCTCCGCGCGGCCCTGCAACCGCTGCACCCGACCGGCGGTCCAGACGAGGTACGCCACGACCAGCCCCAGGACCACGATCGCGGCCACCACCCACCACATGTGCGGCATCGTAGTGCTGCTCCGTTTCGCCTCCGATTGGGCGCGGCCACACCGGTCACCCCGGTCGTCGTCCGCACCATCCGTCCCACCGGCTCAGCCCAGCCCCACCCATTCCTGGTCGATGACCCGCCCGTCGGTTGCCTCGATCGCCGCTGCGTATACCTCCACAACGCGGCGAGCAACCACCGGCCAGTCGAAATTCGCCACGACCTGATCGCCGCACGCGCTCAACGCGGCCCGTGCGGCCTGGTCGTCCAGCAGCTCGGTCACCGCGTCGCGCAACCCCACCGAGTCACCCGTGGAAAAGAGCCGACCGGCCCGCCCGCCGTCGAGCACCCGCCGGAACGCGTCCAGGTCGCTGGCCACCACCGTGGTACCCGCAGCCAGCGCCTCGGTGAGGATCATGCCGAACGACTCGCCGCCGGTGTTCGGTGCCACGTAGAGGTGCGCACTGCGCAACATCCGCGCCTTGTCCGGTTCGGTGACCAGCCCCAGGAACGTGACCCGCTCGTGCAGGTCGGCCGGGAACTGGTCGTACAGGTCGTCGGGGTCGCCCGGGCCGGCGACCAGCAACCGCAGCCCCGGCCGGGTCGCGGCCAACGCCACGAACGCGTCGCGCAGCACCGGGAAGCCCTTGCGCGCCTCGGTGAACCGGCCCAGGAAGCCCAGGGTGCCGCCGGTGCCCGGGGCGCACTCCCCCGGCCAGCCCGGCAACGGCTCGACGTCGGCGAACTTCGCCACGGCCACCCCGTTGGGGATCTCCACCGCCCCGCCGTCCATGTGCTCGACCTGCACCTTGCGGGCCAGCGCACTGACCGCGATCCGGGCGGTGATCCGCTCCAACACGATCTGCAACACACCCTGCGCGGCGGCCAGCACCCGGGACCGGGTCATCGCGGTGTGAAAGGTCGCCACCACCGGGCCGCGCGCGGAGAGCACGGCCAGCAGCGACAGGCTCAGCGTGAGCGGCTCGTGCACGTGCAGCACGTCGAAGTCGCCGTTGATGATCCAACGCCGGACCCGGGCGGTGGAGACCGGGCCGAAGGCGATCCGGGCCACCGAACCGTTGTACGGCAGCGGCACGGCACGACCGGCGGACACCACGTACTCCGGCAGCGGCGAATCCTCGTCGGCCGGGGCGAGCACGCTGACCTCGTGGCCGAGCGTGATCAACGCCTCGGCCAGGTCCATCACGTGGTTCTGCACCCCGCCGGGGACGTCGAAGGAGTACGGGCACACGATGCCGATCCGCATGCGTCAGCGCCCCCCGCCCACGACCGCGGCACACCGTCCCACCGTGCCCACCACCTCCTCAGGCCGGACCGGCGGCCGAGGAGGGCAGCGCCGTGCCGTCCCCCGACCCCCGCTGGTCCAGCCACATCCGCTGCAACATGTGCCAGTCTTCCGGATGCCGGGCGATACCCGCCGCCAGACCGTCGGCGATCAGCTGGGTCAGCGACCGGACCCGCTGGTCCAGGGGCCCCGCCTCGGGCCCCGGCACCGGCAGCGGGCCGGCCAGCGACGCGCACGCCGCATCCGATTCGTACCACATCGAGGCCACGTACAGCGGCGCTCCGGTGTGCAGAGCGAGCAGCGCCGGCCCGGCCGGCATCCGGGTCTTCCCGCCGAAGAAGTCCACCTCCACCCCCCGGGCGGAGAGGTCCCGGTCGGCGAGCAACGGCACCACGGCACCGGCACGCACCCGGTCCAGCAGCACGTCGAACGCCGGACGCGACCCCCCGTGGGTGGGCAGGATCTCCATGCCCACGCTCCCCCGGAAGGCCACGAAACGCTTGTACACGCCCTCCGGCTTGAGCCGTTCCATCACCGTGGTGATCGGCCAGCCGGTGGCCGCCACCCAGGCGCCCGCGGCGTCGTAGTTGCCGGCGTGGGGAAGGGCCACCACGGCGCCCCGGCCCGCGGCGACATCGGCGGCGAGCAGCTCGGCGCCGTCGAGTCGAAAGCCGGACAGGATCTGCGCCCGACTCAACGCGGGCAGCCGGAACGCCTCCATCCAGTACCTGGCGTACGAGCGGAGCCCGCGCTTCACAAGATCGTCCAGCTCGGCCTCGGGCAGCTCCGGACCGACCACCCGGCGCAGGTTCGTGCGCAGTCGGGCCGTACCCCCGCCGCCGCGGCGGTGGGCGCGGTCCGCGCCCGCCTGGAACGCCGCCGCCACCAGCGGCCGGGGTAGCGCGCGGACCACCCGCCAGCCGGCGACGTAGCCCAGCTCGGTGAGGTTCACGCGACCCGGCCGCCGGTCGCCCGGCGCGGGGCCGTGGACGCGCCGCTCACGCCTGGCCGTCCGGCTGGAGCTGCTGGGCCTGGCGGTAGACGTGTGCCATCCGCTGCCCCACCGTGAAGATCGACACCGCGGCCAGCAGCCAGAGCGAGATCTCCAACGCCGGCTTCACGTTCAGGCCGGTGAGGATCCCGCCGACCCCGACGATCAGCAGCCGTTCGGTGCGCTCGGCGATGCCCACGTTGCAGGTCATGCCGAGTCCTTCGGCGCGTGCCTTGACGTAGGAGACCAGACTGCCCGCGGCCAGACAGACCAACGCGGCGGCCACCCCGGAGTAGTTGCCCTCCGTGGCCAGCCAGTACGCGACCGCGCCGAAGACGGCACTGTCGGCGACCCGGTCCATGCTCGAGTCGAGGAACGCGCCGAACCTGGTGGACCCGCCGCTCATCCGGGCCATCGTCCCGTCGAGCAGGTCGGTGAGCGCGAACAGGGTGACGATCAACGCGCCCGCGACCAGATGGCCGCGGGCACCGAAGCCGAGCGCGCCGACGAGCACACCAACGGTGCCCGCGACGGTGACGGCATTGGGGGTGACGCCCGCGCGCAGCAGGGCGCGGGCAATCGGCTCGACGACGCGGGTCATCCCCGCGCGGGCCGACACTTGGAAGATCTTCGCCATGGCGGTCCCCACGATAACGGTCCGCCCAGGTCCGCCGATACGGCCGCCCCTCCGACCCGCCCGGGAGAGGCTTGTGCCTACCCGGCAACGGGTGTGAGATCGAGGCGGAGGGTGAGCCAGCTCACCCGCCCACCCGTCCCGTTCCCGCTGTGCACGAGACCACCGGAGGATACTGCCGCGCACTCGCCCCGGGCCGCTTACACCTCGCGCGGCGGTCGCCACCCACCACCGGCTGAGGGAGGTGCGCCCCATGGCGCAGAAGCATGAGAAGGGTTCCACCGGCGGCGCGCCGGTGGTGACCGAGCCCGAGCGGGTTCGCAACGTGGTGCTCGTCGGGCACTCCGGCGCGGGCAAGACGACGCTGGTCGAGGCCCTGCTCGCGGCCACCGGCACGATCGGCCGGGCCGGCGCCGTGGTCGACGGCACGACGGTCGGCGACCACGACCCCGCCGCCGTCCGCCAACAGCGGTCGGTCAGCCTGTCCTGCGCGCCGCTGCTGCACAACGGCATCAAGGTCAACCTGCTGGACACCCCCGGGTACGCCGACTTCGTGGGCGAACTGCGCGCCGGGCTGCGGGCCGCCGACGCCGCCCTCTTCGTCGTCTCCGCGGCGGGCGGCATGGACGCGGCCACCGTCGCGCTGTGGGAGGAGTGCGCGGCGGTCGACCTGCCCCGCGCGGTCGCGGTCTCCCGACTGGACCAGCCCCGCGCCGACGTCGACGAGACGGTGGCGCTCTGCCAGCGCCTCTTCGGCGACAACGTGATGCCCCTCTACCTGCCGATGCTCGGCGACGACGGCGTGTCCACCGAGGGTCTGCTCGGCCTGATCACCCGCCGGGTCTTCGACTACTCCGCCGGACTGCCCGCCGACGTCCGCGACCCGGACCCGGAGCACCAGCGGGCCATCGACGAGTCCCGCGACGAGCTGATCGAGGGGATCATCGCCGAGAGCGAGGACGAGACCCTCATGGACCGCTACCTCGACGGCGAGGAGATCAGCACCGAGGTGCTCATCGACGACCTGGAGAAGGCCGTCACCCGGGGGCACTTCTACCCGGTGGTACCGGTCTGCGCCGAGACCGGGGTGGGGCTGGACGTGCTGCTGGAGGTGCTCACCGCCGCGTTCCCGTCGCCGTTGGAGCACGAGTTGCCGGCGGTGACCGGCGTCGACGGCTCGCCGCGTCCGCCGCTGACCTGCGACCCGGCCGGGCCGCTCGTCGCGGAGGTCGTCAAGACCACCATCGACCGCCACGTCGGCCGGGTCTCGCTGGTCCGGGTCTTCTCCGGCACGCTGCGCCCCGAGGTGACCATGCACGTGTCCGGTCACGGCATGGCCGAACGCGGGCACCCCGACCACGACGCCGACGAGCGGGTCGGGCACATCTTCACCCCGCTGGGCGCCACCCTGCGGGAGGTGCCGCTCTGCGTGGCCGGCGACCTCTGCGCGATCACCAAGTCGGGCAGCGCCGAGACCGGCGACACCATCTCCGCCCGGGACGAACCGCTGCTGATCGCCCCCTGGGAGATGCCCGAGCCGCTGCTGCCGGTGGCGGTCGTCGCCCACCGCCGCGCCGACGAGGACGCCCTGGCCCGCAACCTCGCCCGCCTGGTCGCCGGCGACCCCACCCTGCGGCTGGAGCGCAACCCGGAGACCCACCAGTTGGTGCTCTGGTGCATGGGCGAGGCCCACGCCGACGTGGTGCTCGACCGGCTGCGCGCCGGCGGCGTCGAGCTGGACACCGAGCCGGTCACGGTGTCGCTGCGCGAGACGCTCACCGTGCCCGCGACGGGGCACGGCCGCCACGTCAAGCAGTCCGGTGGCCACGGCCAGTACGCGGTCTGCGACATCGAGGTCGAGCCCCTGCCCCCGGGCAGCGGCAACGATTTCGTCGACCGGGTCGTCGGCGGCGCGGTGCCGCACAACTACATCCCGTCGGTGGAGAAGGGCGTCCGCGCCCAACTGGAGCGCGGCCTGGTCGCCGGCCACCCGGTGGTGGACCTGCGGGTGACCCTGGTCGACGGCAAGGCGCACAGCGTCGACTCCTCCGACGCGGCCTTCCAGACCGCCGGCGCGCTGGCCCTGCGGGACGCCGCCGACCGTGGTCAGCCCGCGCTACTGGAGCCGATCGACGAGGTCACCATCCGGGTGCCGGACGGTTCGATGGGCGCGGTGCTGGGCGACCTGTCCAGCCGGCGCGGCCGGGTACTCGGCACCGAACCGGACCCGGACACCGAGGGCCGCACCCTCGTGCGCGCCGAGGTGCCGGGCACCGAGTTGCTGCGCTACGCCGTCGAGTTGCGTTCCCTGACGGCTGGCACCGGCACCTTCCGCCGTCAGTACGTCCGCCACGACCCCATGCCCGCCCACCTGGCCGACCAGATCCGCAAGGAACACACTCCCTGACCCTCGCCCCGCTTCAGGGGTGGACGGTGGGGTGCGCGGGAGGGGGCCAGTGGGGGCGGTCGGCGTCCACCAGGGCGGCGGTGCGCAGGGCCGCCAACTGGCGCTCCACCTCGACGAACTGGTCCGCCGGCAGGGGACCCCGGTGTAGCGCGGCGGCGTTCTCCTCGACCTGGGCGACCGTACGGCAGCCGGGGATCGGGATGGTGCGGCCGCTGCGCGCCCAGATCCAGCCCAGCGCCCCCTGGGCGAGGGTGCGCCCATCGGCGGTGAGCGCCGCGCGGACCGCCCCGACCCGGCGCAGCCACTCCGGCGCGGGCCGGCCACCGCGGAACCACTCCGACCAGCCGGGGGTCAACCCGCGTACGTCGTCGCGGGGCAGCACCGACCCGGCCGAGTACTTGCCGGTGAGCAGGCCCATCCCCAGCGGTCCCCGGTTGACGCTGGCCAGGTCGTACTTGTCGCAGACCGCGAGCAACTCGGGGGCGTCCCGCAGCACCGACAGGGTGTGCTGCACGGCGGTGGCACCGGCGGCGCCGTGACCGAAGGCGGTGGCCCGGTCGACCCGGTCGGTGCTCCACCCGTACGCCCGGATCAGGCCCTCGGCGACCAGGTCCTCGCAGGTGCCGACCAGCACCTGCGCCCGCGGCACCGACAGGTCGGCCAGGTGCAGCTGGTAGAGGTCGATCCGGTCGGTGCCCAACCGCCGCAGCGAGTCCGTCACGGCCCGACGCAGGTACGTCGGCGACGCGTCCTCCCCGGTGGCCTGTCGGCTCGCCTCGTCGAAGGTGTAACCCCACTTGGTGGCGATCACCGCCTCGTCCCGGCGGCCCGCGAGCGCTCGGCCGAGGACCCGCTCGCCGTGCCCGGCGCCGTACGTGTCGGCGGTGTCGAAGAGGGTGATGCCCTCCTCGAGTGCCCGGCGGACCGCCCGCACGGACTCGTCGTCGTCGACCGCGCCCCAGCCCAGCGGTCGGGCCCCCGCCGCCCACGGTCCGCCGATCGCCCAGCACCCCATGCCGAGGGCGCTGACCTCGATGCCGCTGCGCCCCAACGTCCGCGTCGTGACTGCCATCGGCCGATCGTGCCATCTTCACCTGGTCGGGACGAGCAGATCCGCGGGCGGATACGCGGTCGCACGGAGACGGTCAGGGTGCGGCATGATCGGCGCCATGCGGCGACTCGGGGTGGACATCGGCGGAGTGATCATCGAGCCGGCCGACGAGGACGCCGACACGTCGTTCTTCGGCGCGCACTACCTGCGTACCCCCGCAGTCGCCGGGTCGTTCGACGCGCTCGCGGCACTCGGCCCGGCGTTCGACGAGGTGCACCTGGTGTCCAAGTGTGGCGAGGCCACCGAGCGGCGCACCCGGGAGTGGCTGGCCCACCACGACGTCCCGGCGCGCACCGGCATCCCGGTGGAGCGCGTGCACTTCTGCCGCACCCGACCGGACAAGGCTCCGATCGCGCGGCGGCTCGGGTTGACCCACTTCGTGGACGACAAGTTGGAGGTGCTCGGCTACCTCGAATCGGTGCCGTACCGCTTCCTGTTCCGGCCCCGGCCGGCGCAGGTCGCCGCCCACGCGGCGCTGCTGCCGCGCGTTCACCGGGTGGAGAGCTGGCCGGAGCTGACCCCGCTGCTGCGCGGCGACTGACCGCGCCCGGCGCGGACGGCCGCGGCGCTGGCCGGCGCGCGGCCGGCGGTCAGGACGGCCAGGCGCGGGCCAGGAGGTCGCGGGTGTCGCCGAGCAGTTGCGGCAGGACCTTGGTACGGCCGATCACCGGCATGAAGTTGGCGTCGCCGCCCCAGCGCGGCACCACGTGCTGGTGCAGGTGCGCAGCGATGCCGGCGCCGGCCACCCCGCCCTGGTTCATGCCCAGGTTGAAGCCGTGCGCGTTGCTCACCTTGCGGATCACCCGCATGGCGGTCTGGGTGTACGACGCCAACTCGGTGGTCTCCGGCAGGTCCAGGTCGGTGTAGTCGGCGACGTGCCGGTAGGGGCAGACCAGCAGGTGCCCTGGATTGTACGGATAGAGGTTGAGCACCACGAACACGTGCTCACCACGGGCCACCACCAGGCTGTCCTCCGGCGGCAGCTTGGGCGCCCGGCAGAAGGGGCAGCCGGTGGGCTTCTCGTAGCCCTCGGCCGGACGGTCCTCGCCGGAGATGTAGGTCATCCGGTGCGGCGTCCAGAGCCGATCCAGGCCGTCCGCCATGCCGTCCGCCAGGCCGTCCGCCATGCCGTCGATGTCCGTGTGCCGTTCCGCCCCTGTCACGAGCCGATCCTACGGAGCCGTCCCGTCGGACCGCGACACCCGTCGCCGGGAAAACCGGGTGCTGCACATTCTTGACGGATCAATGCCAAGACCTGAAGATTCTACGCATCCAGATCCACGCATGTATCGATGGAGGGTCACCCATGATCCGACGGCTCGGCCGGCTCCTCGCGGCACTCGCCCTGACCGCCGCCACCACAGTGGCCGGCATCACCCTCACCGCCGGCGCCGCACAGGCGGACGGCTGTTACACCTGGGGTCGCACCCTGTCCCAGGGGGCGTCCGGCGACGATGTCCGGCAACTCCAGATCCGGGTCGCCGGCTACCCCGGCTACGGTGCGGTGCTCACCATCGACGGCGCGTTCGGCCCCGGCACCCGGTCGGCGGTGATCCGCTTCCAGCAGGCGTACGGGCTGCCCGCGGACGGGATCGCCGGCCCACAGACGTTCAACCGGCTCTACGCCCTGCAGGACGACGACTGCACACCCGCCAACTTCAGCTATCCCGAGCTGAACAGGTGCAACAGCGACTGGTCCGGCGGTGCGGTCGCGGCGAGCACCGCGCGAGCCAACGCGCTCGTCTCGATGTGGAAGCTCCAAGCCCTGCGGCACGCCCTCGGCGACGTGGCCATCTCGATCAGCAGCAGCTTCCGCAGCTACGCCTGCAACAGCGCGGTCGGCGGGGCGTCCAACAGCCGGCACCTGTACGGGGACGCGGTCGACCTGGTCGGGTCACCGTCGCTCTGCCGACTGGCCCAGCAGGCCCGCTACCACGGCTTCGGGCAGATCCTCGGCCCCGGCTACCCGGACCACAACGACCACACCCACGTGGCAGCCGTCGGCGGCTGGTCGGCACCAACCTGCGGTATCTGAGACCCAGCACCGCCCCCGGGCACGGCGTCCCGGGCACGGCGTCCCGGGCACGGCCTCCGGGCACGGCCTCCGGGCGCCGCCGCCGGGCGAAGATCGCGCTCGAACATGGATGTAGTGGCCTCCTCCGCGAGGGAGGCCACTACATCCCGGATCGAGCGCGATCATGCGGGATGCGGGCGGGCCGCGAGCAGGAACCGGGCGGGCCGCGAGCAGGAACCGGGCGGGCCGCGAGCAGGACGCGGGCCGCGAGCAGGAACCGGGCGGGCCGCGAGCAGGACGCGGGCCGCGAGCAGGACGCGGGCCGCGAGCAGGACGCGGGCCGCGGCGGTTCCGTTACTCCGCGGCGGCGGACGGGCCGATGTTCGTTCGCGAGCTGACCACGTCCAGGATGTGGGTCACCGCCTCGGCGACCGGCACCCCGTTGCGCTGGGAGCCGTCGCGGTAGCGGAAGGAGACCGTGCCGGCGGCCACGTCGTCGTCACCGGCGATCACCATGAACGGGATCTTCTGCTGCTGCGCCGTACGGATCTTCTTCTGCATCCGGTCGTCGCCCGCGTCCACCTGCGCCCGGATGCCCTCGGCGCGCAGCGCCGCGACGAAGCCGTGCAGGTAGTCGGTGTGGTCCTCGCGGATCGGGATGCCGACCACCTGCACCGGGGCCAGCCAGGCCGGGAACGCGCCCGCGTAGTGCTCGGTGAGCACCCCGAAGAACCGCTCGATCGACCCGAACAGCGCTCGGTGGATCATCACGGGCCGCTGCCGGGTGCCGTCGGCGGCCTGGTACTCCAACCCGAACCGCTCCGGCTGGTTGAAGTCGACCTGGATGGTCGACATCTGCCACGTGCGGCCGATCGCGTCCCGCGCCTGCACGGAGATCTTCGGTCCGTAGAACGCCGCGCCGCCCGGGTCGGGCACCAGCTCCAGGCCGGAGGTCGCCGCGGCGGTCCGCAGCGCCTCGGTCGCCTCCGCCCAGTCCTCCTCGGCCCCGATGAACTTGGGCGAGTCGTCGCGGGTCGACAGCTCCAGGTAGAAGTCGTCCAGGCCGTAGTCGCGCAACAGGTCCAGCACGAAGCTGAGCAGCGCGGACAGCTCCCCGGCCATCTGCTCGCGGGTGCAGTAGATGTGCGAGTCGTCCTGGGTCAGACCGCGGACCCGGGTGAGGCCGTGCACGACGCCGGACTTCTCGTACCGGTAGACCGTGCCGAACTCGAACATCCGCAGCGGCAGTTCCCGGTACGACCGCCCGCGCGACCTGAAGATCAGGTTGTGCATCGGGCAGTTCATCGCCTTGAGGTAGTAGTCCGCGCCCTCCAGCTGCATGGGCGGGAACATGGTGTCCGCGTAGTACGGCAGGTGCCCGGAGGTCTGGAACAGCTGCGCCTTGGTGATGTGTGGGGTGTTGACGAACTCGTACCCCGCCGCCTCGTGGCGCTGACGCGAGTAGTGCTCCATCTCGCGGCGGATGATGCCACCCTTGGGGTGGAAGACCGCCAGGCCGGAGCCGATCTCGTCGGGGAAGCTGAACAGGTCGAGGTCCGCGCCGAGCTTGCGGTGGTCGCGCCGGGCGGCCTCCTCCAACAGCTTCAGGTACGCCTTGAGCTCGTCGCGGGTCGGCCACGCCGTGCCGTACACCCGCTGTAGTTGGGGGTTCTTCTCCGACCCCCGCCAGTACGCGGCGGCCGAGCGCATCAGCTTGAACGCGCCGATCAGGCGGGTGGTCGGCAGGTGCGGGCCCCGGCACAGGTCCGACCAGCAGACCTTGTCCTCCTTGGCGTCGAGGTTGTCGTAGATGGTCAGCTCGCCGCCGCCCACCTCCATCACCTCGTTGGTGTCCAGGCCCTCGCCCTTGACCTCGCCCTGCTCCTGCTCGCTCTTGAGAGCGACGAGCTCCAGCTTGAACGGCTCGTCGGCCAGCTCGGAGCGCGCCTCGTCCAGGCTGCCGAAGCGGCGGCGACGGAATCGCTGCCCGGACTTGATGATCTCCTGCATGCGCTTCTCGAGCTTGCTGAGGTCGTCGGGCTGGAACGGCTTGTCGACGTCGAAGTCGTAGTAGAAGCCGTTCTCGATGGGCGGGCCGATGCCCAGCTTGGCCTCGGGGAAGATGTCCTGCACGGCCTGGGCGAGCACGTGCGCGGTGGAGTGACGCAGCACGTTCAGCCCGTCGGGCGAGTCCAAACTGACCGGCTCGACAACGGTCTCCTCGGCCGGCGCCCAGTCCAGGTCGCGGAGCTGACCCTGCGGGTCGCGGACCACGACGATCGCCTTGGGGCCGTTCGCGGGCAGTCCGGCCGCGGCCACCGCGTCGGCCGCCGTGGTCCCGGCGGCGACGACGACGGGGTCGGCCACGGCGGGGGTACGGGGTGCGGACACGGTGACTCCTCCAAGTGGTACGAAACGGTGCCGATCCTCGGCTCCTGCCGATGCTATCGGTCGCCTCGCCCCCGAACGGGAACGGCACCTCCTTGGCACCGACGTTGAACCTTTCGCGCCTCGCAGCCGAACTAGAAGGTGTGGCCGGAAACCGGTGCCGGCCGCGTCGACACGGATGGGGGCACGAGATGGCGAGCACGTACGGCGGTGGCCGTCGGCGGCGGATCGTGGCGGCGACAGCGGTGACCGCCGCTGGGCTGCTGTTCTGGCCTGGCACGGCGTACGCGGCGGACGTGACGACCACCCCGACCGAGGCCCGGCAGGGCGACGCGGTACGGCTGGAGTTCAGCGTTCCGGAGGAGCGGGCCGGCACGAAGACCAACCAGATCGAGGTCCGGTTGCCGGCCGACGCGCCGATCGCCGAGGTCTACCCGATGTCGGTGAACGGTTGGGCGCCACGGATCAGCTCCCGCACCCTGGACAAGCCGGTGGCCGGCATCCACTCCTCCGGAGTGAGCACGGTGACCACGGCGGTGACCTGGGTCCGGGTGGGCCAGAGCGAGCCCGGCCCGGCCCGACTGGCGCTGTCGATGGGGCCGATGCCGCAGGCGGAGCGGCTCACCTTCGAGGTCGTCCAGACGTACGCCGACGGCACGGTGGTCCGGTGGGCGGACGCCGCCGGCCCGCACCGGGCGCCGACGCTCGCCCTGCTGCCGGCGGCGCCCGGCGCGGCGGGTCCGGCCACACACGGCGGGCACGGCGGCCCGGCTGCGGGCGGCCCGGCTGCGGGCGGCCCGGCTGCCGCGGACAAGGGTGCCGACGCCGCGCCGCCGGCCCGGTCGGGCGGTGCCGACGAGGGCAGCGCCGACGGAATGTTGGCCGCCGGTCTGCTGGCCGGGCTGGGTGGTGGGGCGGCGATCGGTTGGCTGGTCAGCCGGTGGCGCCGACGCGACCCGGACGAGGCCACGGCGCTCGCCGAGGTGACCGGCGACCCGGACGAGGCCGCGAAGCCCGACGAGGCCGCGACCCTGGCCGAGATCACCGGCCGCGCCGCCACGCCCGCCAAGATCACCGGCCGCGCGGACGAGACCGCGACCTCGGCCGAGATCACCGGCCGCGCGGACGACACTGCCGCCGCCACGGACCTCCAGCCCGCCGACCTACAGGCCGCCGACCTCCAGCCCGCCGATCCCCAGGCCGCTGTGCCGGCAGCGTCGCGGTGATCCACTCGGGTTCCCGGAAACCGCGCCATCCAGGCCGCACGGACAGCCCGATTTGGCGGTGATCCACTCGGGTTCCCGGAAACCGCGCCAACCAGGCCGCACGGACAGCCCGATTTGGCGGTGATCCACTCGGGTTCCCGGAAACCGCGCCAACCAGGCCGCACGGACAGCCCGAGTTACAGAAAGCCGAGTTGACCGTGCGCAGGCCAGCCCACGCCGACGCAGGCCAACCCACAGGCGCAGGCCAGCCCACGCCGACGCCGGCCAACCCACAGGCGCAGGCCAGCCCACGCCGACGCAGGCCAACCCACAGGCGCAGGGCAACGCCGGTGGTCAGGGGAGCCAGGTAGGTAGCGGCTCGCGGGCGGCCAGCCACGACTCGGGCACCCCGCCCGGGGTGCCGACACCCGTGTACGCGGCCACGATCGCCCCGACGATGGCGGCCGTGGTGTCCAGGTCACCGCCGGCCCGGACACACGCCCGGATCGCCGTCGGGTAGTCGTCGAGGTGGGTCGCGGCGACCCAGAGGGTGAATCCGACGGTGTCCTGCGCCGTCACCCGGGAGCCGTTGCCGAGTTCCGCCACCACCCGTTCCGCCGGTCGGCCGAGCAGCCCGGCCGCCCGGCTCACGCTCCGGTGCACCTCGGTGCCCGGGTCCAGCGCGGCGGCGATCCCGGCGAGCAGGCGGTCCGGTGCCGGCCGGTGCCCGTCGAGGCGGCTCCGGGCGGCCAGCGCGGCGGCCACGGCCACCGCGACGGCGCCGGCGATGCCTTCGTGGTGCGCGTGGGTCACCTCGGCCGAGGCGCGGGCCTGCGCCGCGGCACGGGCGGTGGAGTCGGCGAAGTACGCGCCCAGCGGACCGACGCGCATCGCCGCGCCATTGCCGCAGGAGCCCTGGCCGTCGAAGGCGGACGCGGCGGCCAGCGGCCAGGGGGTGCCGGTGCGGATCAGCTCCAGGATCGCCATCGCGCCAGCCCCGTAGCCTCGACGTGGAGCACACCGCTCGGCGAAGGAAAGGGCCAGTCGGTCGCGGTCGACGCCACCGGAGTGGTTCAGCTCGGCGAGGACCGAGCAGGCCATCTCGGTGTCGTCGGTCCATTCCCAGGGGGCCGGCGGCAGCGCGTCCGCGGTGATGTCCGAGGGCGCCGCCCCCGGCGCGAAGTACTGCGCGCCGAGCGCGTCGCCGGTCGAGAGACCGGCGAGGCTGTCCCGGGCGAGCGCCAGACGGGCATCGACGAACAGGGTGAACGACATCGTCGTACCAGCTTGCCCGCTCGCCAGGCACGCCGCAATGCGATCAACTTGCCAGGCCAAGTACGGTCTTGTCGTGGCCTCCGTGCTCCTGGTCGAAGACGATCACGTCGTCCGTGGCGCGATGCTGCGGTCCCTCACCGACCGGGGGCATGCCGTGCACGCCGTGGGTACGGCGTTGGACGCCCTGCGTCGGGTCGCCGCGGAGACACCCGACCTGGTGGTGCTCGACCTCGGCCTGCCCGACCTGGACGGCTCGGACGCGCTGCGGATGCTGCGCGGCATCACCGACGTCCCGATCATCATCGCCACCGCCCGCGACGACGAGCAGTCGGTGGTCAAGCTGCTGCGCGCCGGCGCCGACGACTACATGGTCAAGCCGTTCACCGGGGCGCACCTGGACGCGCGGATCACCACCGTGCTGCGCCGGGCCGGCCGGGCCAGCCGCACGGTCCAGCCCGCGGTGCACAGCGTCGGCGGGCTGCGGGTGGACGTGGGCGAGCGCAGCGCCCAGCTCGACGGGGAGCCGCTGGCGCTGACCCGCAAGGAATTCGACCTGTTGGCGTATCTCGCCGCACGACCTGGGCGGGTAGTGTCCCGCCGGGAACTCTTGGAGGAGGTATGGCGGCAGCCATCGGTCGGCGAGGACCAGACCATCGACGTTCACCTGTACTGGCTTCGCCGAAAGATGGGCGAGTCCGCGGCGAAGCCGCGCTACCTGCGCACCGTGCGGGGGGTGGGGTTCCGGCTGGTAGCACCGGACTGAGGACGGCGCTGGCCCTGCTCACGGCCGGCATGTGCAGTCTCGTCGCGCTCGCGTTCCTGATCCCCCTCGGGCTCAGCCTGCGGGAGCAGAGCCGGGACGAGGCCATCGCAGACGCGGCCCGGCGCAGCGCGCTGGTGACCGGCGCGCTGGCGGTGAGCACCGACCCGGCGGTCGTCGAGCGTGCCGTGGTGGCGAGCGCCGAGGGTGCGCCGACCCGGCCCGTGGTGCACGGTCTGGGACTGGACGAGTCCGCCAGTCGGGCCAGCGGCGGCGACCTGGACCGGGCCCGCACCGAACGGCGGTCCTTGGTCGTCGACGTCGACGGGGGGGTGGTCCGGCTCGACCCGGTCGTCCTCGGTGACCGGGCGGCCGTGGTCGAGGTGTTCCTCCCGGAGTCGACGCTGGGCGAGGGTGCCGGCGGCACCTGGCTGTTGCTGTTCGCGGTCGGCGCGGCGATGGCCGGCGCGGCGGTGCTGGTGGTCGACCGGGTCGCCGCCCGCGCGGTGGACGCGACCCGAGGTCTGGTCAAGGCCGCGCTCTCCATCGGCGACGGCGACGTGGGCGTACGCGTCGAGCCGACCGGTCCGCGCGAGCTGGCCGAGGCCGGGTACGCCTTCAACCGGATGGCTGACCGGCTGGACGCGGCCCGCACCGACGAGCGGGAGCTGGTGGCCGACCTGTCGCATCGGCTGCGTACCCCGTTGACCGTGCTGCGGTTGGACGCGGAGGCGTTGGAGTCCGATGACACCAGCGTGGGGTCGTTCAGCCCGGCGGAGCTGGACCGGTTACGCGGCATCCGGCGGATCCGGCAGGCGATCGTCACCCTGGAGGGTGAGATCGACGTGCTGATCAAGACGACCCGCAAGTCGGTGGCGCACGAGGCCGGCCCGGCGATGTGTGACGTCAGCGAGGTGGTCCGGGACCGGATGGTGTTCTGGGCGGCGCTGGCCGGCGACCAGAACCGGCCACACCGGGTGAACGGCGCGCAGCTGCGCATCCCCGCGCCGGTGCCACGGGCCGAGTTTGCCGCCGCGCTGGACGCGGTGATCGGCAACGTCTTCCGGTACACCCCGCAGGGCACGGCGTTCGAGGTGGCCGTGTCCCGGCGCGACGGTTATGTGGCGATCCGGATCGACGACGCCGGCCCCGGCATCGCCAACCCGGACCGGGCGCTGCGGCGGGGCACCAGCGACCAGGGCTCGACCGGGCTCGGCCTGGACATCGCCAAGCGGGTGGCGTTGCAGGCCAACGGGTCGGTGAGCATCGACCGGGCCCGGCTGGGCGGGGCCAGCGTGGTGATGCTCCTCGCCGATCCGGAGGCGACGCCGCGGCAGGTCAGCCGCTTCGGTCTGGTCGGACGGATGGCCCGCGACGCCCGGGACACCAAGGGTGCGGGACGGCGCTGGACGCGTCAGCGTCCCACCGACGACTGAGGTGGGTTGTGGGCCGTCGCAAGTCTTCCTTAGATCGCGGTTAACGACCGGGCTGGACCGGCCGCGAGCTGACAGGATCAGAACACGAACCCACCAGTTTCACCGGTCGTAGCGTGCCTGGGTGCACCCACGAACGGTGAAGCCGCGCGCGCGGCGGGAGTCTCAGGTCCCCCCACACCCACGCTCCCGCCGCGCGCCCCGCTCCTCCCGACCCGCCCCTCGCTCAACCGGCGGCGGCGAGGTACGCGTCGATCTCGGCCGTGATCCGCTGCTTGCCGTCGGGGTCGAGGAAGGACGCGGTCACCGCGTTGCGGGCCAGTCCGGCCAGCCCCTCGGGGCCGACCCCGAGCAGGCGGGCCGCCACCGCGTACTCGTCGTTGAGGGTGGTGCCGAACATCGGCGGGTCGTCGGAGTTGATGGTGACCAGCAGCCCCGCCTCCACCAGCTTGGGCAGTGGGTGCTCGTCGAGGGTGGCCACCGCGCGGGTCCGGACGTTCGACGTCGGACAGATCTCCATGCCGATCTGCCGCTCGGCCAGGTACGCGAGCAGCTCCGGGTCCTGCGCGGCGGAGATGCCGTGCCCGATCCGCTCGGCGCCCAGCTCGTGCAGCGCGTCCCAGACGGTCTGCGGGCCGGTGGTCTCCCCCGCGTGCGGCACCGAACGCAGCCCGGCGGAGCGCGCCTGGTCGAAGTAGGGCCGGAACTGCGGCCGGGGTACCCCGATCTCCGGGCCACCCAGACCGAAGCTGACCAGGCCGTCCGGGCGCTCCGCAAGGGCGATGCGCAGCGTCTCCTCGGCCGCGGGCAGGCCCGCCTCGCCCGGGATGTCGAAGCACCAGCGCAGCTCGATGCCGAAGTCGGCCGTCGCGCGCTTGCGGGCGTCCTCGATCGCCTCGCAGAACGCCGGCGCGGGGATGCCCCGCCGCACGTGCGAGTACGGGGTGATCGTCAGCTCCGCGTAGCGGACCTGTTGGCGGGCCAGCTCCCGGGCCACCTCGTGGGTGAGGATCCAGACGTCCTCCGGGTCGCGGATGAGGTCCACGACGCTCAGGTAGACCTCGATGAAGTGCGCGAAGTCGCGGAACTCGAAGTAGTCGGCGAGCGCCTCCGGGTCGGCCGGCACGGGGGTGCGTCCCTCGTGGCGGGCGGCCAGTTCGGCGACGATCCGGGGCGAGGCGGAGCCGACGTGGTGCACGTGCAGCTCCACCTTGGGCAGGCCGGCGATGAAGGCGGACGGGTCGGTCACGGACTCTCCTCTGCACGGTCGCCGGTGCGGGCGACGACGAAGACGCGGCGGAACGGGAAGTACACCTGACCCTGCCGGACCGGGTAGGCGGCGGCGAGGCGTACCCCCAGCTCGGCCCGGAAGGCCGACCAGCCGGCGGCGTCCAGCGCGGCCCGGACCGGACGCAGCGCGGTGCCTTCCATCCAGGCCAGCACCGGGTGGTCGGCGGCGGGCCGGGCGGGCAGCAGGTGCACGTAGGTAGTCTCCCAGGCGTCCACCGCGCACCCGGCGGCGGTCAGCAGTGCCGCGTAGTCGGCCGGGTCGTCGACCGGGTCGGCGCGCAGCAGCGGGGCGACCTCGGCCCGCCCGGCCGGCCCGTCGGCGACCTGGCGCAACGCCCGGTGGGAGGCGGCGGCGAAGTTGCCGGGGACCTGCATGGCGAGCCACGCGCCGGCGGGCAGCTCGGCGGCCCAGCGACGCAGCAGCTCCTGGTGGCCGGGCACCCACTGGAGCGCCGCGTTGCTGACCACCACGTCCTCGTCACCGGTGGGCCGCCAGTCGCGCAGGTCGGCGACGGCGAAGTCGACTCCGGCGCCGAGGGCGGTGGCTCGCTCGATCATCTCGGGCGAGGAGTCCAGGCCGCGTACCCGGCTCGCCGGCCAGCGTTCGGCGAGGGTGGCGGTGAGCTGGCCGGGGCCGCAGCCGAGGTCGACGATCGTCCGGGGCCGGTCGGCGGGGATCCGCGCGACCAGGTCGTGGAACGGCCGGGATCGCTCGTCGCCGTAGCGCAGATAGGTCGTCGGGTCCCACATCACTGCCTCCCAAACCGTACGTCCGTCTTGTTAGCGTACGGCTCCCGTGGCAGGCCGGCAACCCGATCACTAGGCTCGGGGTATGGAACAGCGCAGCTTCAACCGGCTCGGCCGGACCGTCGGGGCGGTCGGCCTGGGCGCCTGGCAACTCGGCGCAGACTGGGGCACCGTCAGCGAGGCCGACGCGATGGCGGTGCTCGCCGCCGCCGTGGACGACGGGGTCACCTTCCTCGACACCGCCGACGTGTACGGCGACGGCCGCAGCGAGCAGCTGATCGGCCGCTTCCTGCGCACCCGACCCGACGCCGGGCTGACCGTCGCCACCAAGATGGGCCGTCGCGTCGAGCAGCGGCCGGAGGCGTACACCCTGGACAACTTCCGGCAGTGGACCGACCGGTCCCGGGCCAACCTGGGCGTGGACACCCTGGACCTGGTCCAGCTGCACTGCCCACCCACGGCCGTCTTCTCCTCCGACGAGGTCTTCGACGGCCTGGACACCCTCGTCGCCGAGAAGGTCATCGCCGGGTACGGCGTCAGCGTCGAGACCTGCGACCAGGCGCTCACCGCGATCGCCCGGCCGGGGGTGGCGAGCGTGCAGATCATCCTCAACGCGGTGCGCCACAAGCCCCTGGAGGGTGTCCTTCCGGCGGCCGCCGCGGCCGGCGTGGGCATCATCGCCCGGGTGCCGCTGGCCAGTGGTCTGCTCTCCGGCCGCTACGACGAGCACACCGAGTTCCCCGCCGACGACCACCGCAACTACAACCGGCACGGCGCGGCCTTCGACGTCGGGGAGACGTTCTCCGGGGTCGACTACGAGCGGGGCCTGGCCGCCGTACGCCGGCTGGCGCCGCTCGTCGACTCGGACCGCACGATGGCGCAGTTCGCCCTGCGCTGGGTGCTGGACCAGCCGGGCGTCACCGTCGTCATCCCCGGCGCCCGCGACCCGGAGCAGGCCCGGCGCAACGCCCAGACGGCGGCCCTGTCGCCGCTCACCGACGGCCAACTGGCCGCCGTACGCGAGATCTACGACGAGCTGATCCGCCCGCAGGTGCACGACCGCTGGTGACTGGCGCGCCCCGGCTCGCGCCACGCCGTCCGAGCGGCGATGCTGGAGGACGGCGTGCCGCTCCGGGCGGCGGAGAGGGGATGCGATGAGGGGTTGGCTTTCGCTCACGCTCGGCCTGTTGGCCGTGGTGATCGGTGCGGTGTGGACGGTGCAGGGCCTCGGCTACGTCAGCGGCAGCGTCATGACCGACGAGAAGATCTGGGCGGTGATCGGCCCGCTGGTGGCGTTGGCCGGGCTGGTGGTGCTCTGGCTCGGCCTGCGCTCACGCCGCCGGAACTGACCCGCCGGTCCACACTGGCGTCCGGCCGCAGCAAGGACGAAGCCCCGTATCCCGAATGGGATACGGGGCTTCGCAAACGACCCGGACCGAATCGTCCCCTGGCCGGCCGGAGCCGACCAGCTCACTCAGATGGGACGGACCTGCTCGGCCTGCGGGCCCTTCTGACCCTGAGCGATCTCGAACTCCACCCGCTGGTTCTCCTCCAGCGAGCGGTAGCCGCTGGACTGGATGGCCGAGAAGTGGACGAACACGTCAGCACCCCCACCATCGACGGTGATGAAGCCGAAGCCCTTGTCAGCGTTGAACCACTTCACGGTTCCCTGAGCCATGTGAATCTCCCTCTAAAAACTGGTGGCCGTGCACGCCGTGCGGCCGATTGGCCGTTTCGAGCAGCGGCGCCTGAGGCGGCCCCACGAAGGAGACTTCTCTCAACCCACGCCATCTCGCAACAGCGGGGACCAGCAAATCACGGAGGTAAAAAGTCTGTCACGACCTCTCCGACGAATTTCTCCGACATGTGACCTGACGGATGCCTCAGTTTCGCTGGGCGGCGTCCGAAGCCATGCGAAAGCCCTCTTCCCATCGATGCGGGAAGAGGGCTGACATCGCCGGGCGGTCAGTCCGGCCAACTGCCGGTCATCCGGCGGACACCGACCGCGCCGCCCCGGTCCACAGCGGCCCGGACGACCGCGAAGATGGCCCCCTGCAACGCCGCGGCGGCCAGGACCTCGCCCCAGCCGCGATCCTCGTCGGTGGCGTTGGGCGCCTCACCGTCGCCCGCGGTGACCTTCCAGACCTGCCGGAAGATCGCCCCGGCCACCGTGCCGGCGGCGATACCCAACAGCACGCCGACCGGCCGGTACGCGACCCTGCCGATTTTCTTGCTCACCGACGCCTCCCCCGCACGATCATCAACACCACCACGGTGGCCACCGCACCCGCGGCGACGACCGCCCACGGCATCGGGTTGCGGCGTACCAACTCGCCCTTGTCGTGCGCCTGCGCGCGCACCAACCCGCCCTTCTCGTAGGCCTGTGCCCGCGCCATCCCGGCGCCCCGCACGGCCTGCCCGCGAACCCGGGCGACGGTCTGCGCCGCCTGCTCGCGCATCCGCTCCTTCGCCTGCTCGGCGGACTCCTTCAGGCGGGCCTTGACGTCGGCCTTGGCGGCCAACGCCTCCATCGTCTCGCCCAACTCGACCCGGGTACGACGGATCTCCTCGCGGAGGGCCTCCGTGTCCCCGGTTCCGTTGCCCGTCATTGCCGCCCCCTGTCCTTCACCGCGGCGGTGACGGTGTCCACGTCGGCCCGGAGGCTGCGGACCGTGGCCGCCGGCATCGGCGGAACGGCCCGACTGACCTGCTTCTTGCCCACCAGGGCGAGAATGCCGGCCACCAGGAAGCACGCCACCGCCACGATCAGCGCGGCGGCCCAGGCGGGCAGCACCAGGTCGAGCAGCAGGATCGCCGTGGCGACAAGCGCGCCCAGGCCGAAGAACGCCAGCGCGCCACCGCCGCCGAACAGGCCGATCCCGATGCCCGCGTGTTTGCCCTTCTGGGTCAACTCCGCCCGGGCCAGCGTCAGCTCGTCCCGTACCAGACGGGAGATCTGCTCGGTGGCCCGCTGCACCAACTCGGCGGTGGAGGGCTCGCTCCCGTTCTGGGATGTGCGGGCGTTCGCCACGTCAGCCATGCTGTCCTCCTTTCCCTATCACCGCGCTGTATGCCCGGAGTTGCCGCCCGTCAATCCTAAAACGTGACGAGCGGCCCACCGTTCCCGTTGTCCGAACGCCGCGCCGACAAGCCGGCGACAAACCACTGCGCTGGCGTCAGAGATGTCCGGCAGCACATCCCCCACCCAAGCCCGACCAAACCTCGCAACCCGCGACACGGCGTCGACACGCTCCTAGGTGCGGGCTTCCTCGGGACCCACGAAGGCCTCGCTGCGGGCGTCGCCGTCGTCGCTGCCGCCGAAGACGCGGGCGTCGTCGGGCGCCTCGGTATCGGACGGGCGGCGTGCCGGGCGTCTGGGCTGCACCCACTGCCAGGGCAGGTTGCTGGTGGCGTCGCCCAGCTCGGTGCGTACGCGGGGCATGGCCGTCGGGCGGTTGTCCCGGATCCAGCCGACCAGGTGCTCCCGGACGAGGCAGCGCAGGTCCCACAGGCTGCCCGCGTCGGCGGCGCTGACCAGAGCCCGCATCCGGACCATCCCGCCGGTGGCGTCGGTGACCTGCAGGACGCAGACCCGCCCGTCCCACAGGTCGGTGCCCTCGACCAACCGACGCAGCTCCTCGCGCATGGTCTGCACCGGCACCGCCCAGTCGACGTCGAACTCGGCGGTGCCGAGCACCGCCGCCTCGGTGCGGGTCCAGTTCTGGAAGGGCTTGCTGGTGAAGTAGGAGGTGGGCAGGATCAACCGGCGGTCGTCCCAGATCTGCACCACGACGTAGCTGAGGGTCAACTCCTCGATCCGACCCCACTCCCCCTCGACGACGACCACGTCGTCGAGCCGGACGGCGTCGCTGAAGGCGAGTTGGAGGCCGGCGAAGACGTTGCCGAGCAGGCTCTGCGCCGCCAGCGCGGCCACCACACCGAACACCCCGGCGGAGGTCAGCACACCGGCGCCGATGCCCCGCACGGCGGGGAAGGTCATCAGCATCACGCCGATGGTCAGGATGACGATCACCGCGATGGTCAGCCGGCGCAGCATCACCACCTGGGTCCGGACCCGCCGGGCGTGCCGATTGTCCGGTACGTCGACCCGGAACCGGGCCAGCGCGGTGTCCTCCACGACGACCAGCAGGGAGGCGACCAGCCAGGCCGTGGTGGCGATGACGCCGAGGATGAGCAGGTGCAGCAGTAGCCGCCGCCAGCTCTCGCCGACCGCGTACCCGGTGCTGAAGCGGACGGCGAACTGCACGGCGACGACCACGCCGGCGACCTGGAACGGGCGGTGCGAGTGATCGGTCAACTCGGTCAACAGCAGGGACCGGCGGCCGAACCGCCGGGTGAGTCGGTGGACGACCTCCACCAGGAACAGGGCGACCGCCGCCGCGACGAGCGCGGCGACGACCGTTTCGAGATAGTTCTGCACGGCCTGATGCTTCCCTTCGACGGGCGTCGGGCACTCCGGGCAAAAGCCCAAGAGTGCCCGAAAACCCGGATATCGACCAGCTCAGACCTTGCGGTACCGGGACTGGAGGAAGCAGTAGACGCCGAAGGCGGCGATGCCCAGGGCGACGAGGGCCAGCAGGAACACACCGTACGACTGCTCGCGCAGCGCGTGCAGCGCGGCGTCCAGACCACGGGCCTTCTCCGGGTCGTAGTTCACCGCCGCCACGATGACCAGCAGACCGGAGATGCCGTACGCGACGCCCTTGGCGATGTAGCCGGCCATGCCCAGCCGGCGGGCCAGCGTACGGGTCTTGGCGCTCATCTCGCCGGTCTTCAGGTGCTTCTCGAACTTCTTGCGGGCACCGTAGATCACCAGGCCGATGCCGATCGCGGCGACCACCAGCCCGGCCAGGCCGACCAGCCAGCGGCCACCGCTGGAGGTCATCAGCTTGCCGGTCAACGCCTCCTGCTGGTCGGCGCTGTTGGAACCGGCGTCCTTGAAGACCTTGAAGGCGGTCCAGGCGAAGTAGAGGTAGACGATGGTCCGGCCGGCCGAGGCGAGTCGCTCGGTGACCCGCTCCTTGCCGCGCTCGGCGCGGTGCCCGACCGCCGCCTCCAGCGCCTGCCAGATAGCCATGGCGAGCAGGCCGACCGCGACGGCGATGACCAGGAACTTACCCAGGGGCTGTGCGGAGAGGGTACGCAGCGCGCCGGACTGGTCGCCGTCGTCGGACGACGTGCCGAACGCGATCTGCAACGCCAACCAGGCGAAGAGGAGGTGGACGATGCCGTAGCCGATGAAGCCGGCCCGGGCGAGAACTTCCAGCCACCGGCTGTCCGCCGTACGGGAGGCGGTGGCTTCGGCGCTACGGGTGAGTGACATGGCGTCACAATCTCCGATTTCGAAGATTCCCAAACGTCGGCCACCGCCACCCGCCCAGGTCAGCTACCCGGGTTACGCGATACGCGGATCTTGACCTGCTGGTCGGTCACGCTGTCCAGGGTGACCGCGAAGCCGCCGGCCTCGGCGGCCTGCTGCCCCATGGTGAGGCTGAGCTGTTCACCGGCGACCTCGACGGTCACCTGGTCACCCTCGGCGCCGACCAGTTTGGCCTCGACACCCAGGATGGTGGCGCTCGCGTCGACACCCCGCTCGAAGGTGACAGTGCAGGCGTCCAGCCCGCAGTCGGTGGAGGCGCCCTGGGAACTGCACCCGGCGAGCACGGCGAGGCCGAGCACCAGACCGGCGAAGAGACCGGCGGCGCGGCGAACGGGGGAAGGGGGAATGGTGGCGGGTCGGTTCGTCACCTCACCAACAGTACGAGACATCCGCGACGCCCCGACCCTTGGTGATCCACCCGCCGGCCGCGGGAGGCAGCGGGAGCACCGGCTAGGGTCCGGGACATGCCGTTCGACATCGCCCGCACCCGGGCCGCCTACCCCGCCCTGACCGAGGGTTTCGTCCACTTCGACGGTGCCGGGGGCACCCAGACCGCCAGCGGTGTGATCGACGCGGTCACCGACGCCATGCGGGCGGCGGTCGGCAACCGCAGCGCCGCCAACGTGGCGGGTCGCCGGTCGTTGGAGCTGGTGGCCGAGGCCCGCTCGGCGGTGGCCGACCTGCTCGGCGCCGACCCGGCCGGGGTGGTGCTCGGCCCGAGTGCCACCGCGCTGACGTACACGCTGGCCCGCACGCTCGGCGCGACCTGGCACCCCGGTGACGAGGTGGTCGTCTCCCGGCTCGACCACGACGCGAACGTCCGACCGTGGGTGCAGGCCGCCGAGGCGGCCGGCGCGACGGTGCGCTGGGCCGAGGTCGACCGGCACATCGGCGAGCTACCCGCCGCCCAGTACACCGATCTGGTCGGCGAGCGGACCCGGCTGGTCGCGGTGACCGCCGGCAGCAACGCCATCGGCACCGTGCCGGACGTGCCGGCGATCGCCAAGATCGCGCACGCGGTCGGCGCGCTGGTCTGCGTCGACGGGGTGCACTCCGTTCCGCACGGGCCGACCGACCTGACCTCACTCGGCGCCGACGTGCTGGTGACCAGCGCGTACAAGTGGTCCGGTCCGCACCTGGCGGCGATGGTGGCCGACCCGGCCCGGTGGGCGGCGCTGCGCCCGACGAAGCTGATCCCGTCGTCCGACGCGGTGCCGGACCGCTTCGAGTACGGCACCCCCAGCTTCCCGCTGCTGGCCGGCGTGACCGCCGCGGTGGACCACCTGGCCGGGCTGGACCCGGACGCGGCCGGCGACCGGCGGGCGCGGCTGCGCGCCGGGCTGGCCGCCGCCCAGGCACACGAGGAGGCATTGCTGGACCGGCTGCTCGCCGGGCTGGCGCAACGCCCGGCGATCACCGTCTACGGCTCGCCGGCCCGGCGCTGCCCGACGGTGTCGTTCCGCGTCGCCGGGGTGTCACCGGCGGCGACCCAGGAGGCGCTGGGCGCCGCCGGGTTCTGCCTCTCCGTCGGCGACTACTACGCCTACGAGTACTTCCAGCTGATGGGCCTGCGCGACAGCGGCGGCGCGGTGCGGGCCAGCATCTACCACTACAACACGGCCGACGAGGTGGACCTGTTGCTCGGCGAACTGGACGCGGTGGCCGCGGGCGCGGGGAGAATGGCCGGATGAGCACCCTGGTCGAGGACAACCCGGCGAAGCACCGCTTCGAGATCCTGGTCGACGACGCGATGGCCGGCTTCACCGCGTACCTGATGCGCGGGGAGGTCCTGGTCTTCACGCACACCGAGGTGGACCGGGGCTTCCAGGGCAGGGGCGTGGGCGGCGCGTTGATCCGGGGCACCCTGGACCAGGTCCGCGCCCGGGGCGGCACGGTGGTGCCGCAGTGCCCGTTCATGGCCGCGTTCATCGACAAGCACCCCGAGTACGCCGACCTGGTCGCCGGCCTGCCCTAGGCGGGCCGGTCGGCTCAGCGGGCGCCGGTCAACACCTCGGCGGCGGCCCGACCACTGGCCCGGGTGGCACCGTGGGTGGCCAGGTGCACCGCCCCGGTGACCACCTCGGGCACGCCCAGCTCGACCACGACCGCGTCCGGCCGGGCGGCGAGGGCGCGTTGCACGGCGGCGCGCATCCAGTCGTGCCGGTGCAGATCGCGGACCACCAGGACCAGAGGGCGGGTCCCCGCCCCGGCAGCCGGGTCGGCCGGCACGTCGGGTTCGGCGTAGCGGACCGTGCTCGTACCGGGCAGCAGTTCGCCCAGCGGTGCGCCGATGCCCCACGGGGTTTCCGCGCCGATGGCGATGTTGCGCAGCGGCTCGAACTCGACGACGTGCGCCGCGCGGGTCAACGGCAGCGCGTCCGGCGCGGTCCCGGTGGCAGTGATGCGGACGGCCCGACGGGCGGCGACGAGCCCGACGTCGGCGGCGGCGCGTGCTCCGGCCAGGCCGGTGGTGCGGGCGGCCATCGTCCAGGCGGCGAGTTGGCCGACGCGCTTGGCCGCCTCGGCGAGGCGTTCCTCGGGCAGCTCACCGGAGACGACCGCGGCCACGATGGCGTCGCGCAGTTCGCGGGCCGCCTGCTCGTCGGACCGTTCGCCGCCGACGCAGATCGCGTCGGCCCCGGCGGCGAGGGCGCGGACCGTCGCCCCGGCGAAGCCGTACCGGTCGGCGACCGCGCGCATCTCCACCGCGTCGGTCACCACCACCCCGGAGAAGCCCATCTCGTCGCGGAGCAGCCCGCCCAGGATGCGCTGACTCAGGGTGGCCGGCAGCCGCGGGTCGAGCGCGGGCACCAGCAGATGGCCGGTCATCACCGCCTGCACCCCGGCCGCGACGGCGGCCCGGAACGGGACCAACTCGCAGGTGTCCAGCCGCTCCCGGTCTGCGGTGATCCGGGGCAGGTCGTGGTGGGAGTCGACGCGGGTGTCGCCGTGCCCGGGGAAGTGCTTGGCGCAGGCCGCCACCCCGCCGGCCTGGAGCCCGCGAACCCAGGCGGCGGTGTGCCGCGCGACCAACGCCGGGTCGGCGCCGAACGAGCGGACGCCGATCACCGGGTTCGCCGGGTTGGAGTTGACGTCGGCGTCCGGGGCGTAGTTGAGGGTGACCCCCGCCGCGGCCAGCTCGACGCCGAGGTCCCGGGCGACCGCCTCGGTCAACTCGGGGTCGTCGACCACTCCGAGGGCGAAGTTGCCGGGCCGGGAGCTGCCCTGGACCGACTCGAGTCGGGTGACGTCGCCGGCCTCCTCGTCGATCGCCACGATGACGTCCGGACGCTCGGCGCGCAGCGTCGCGGTGAGCGTCGCCACCTGTTCGGAGTCGACGACGTTGCGGGCGAAGAGCACCACCGAGCCGAGGCCCTCGCCGAGCCAGCGGCACACCCAGGGTGGCGGGGTGGTGCCCACGAACCCGGGCTGGAGGACGGCGGCGGCAAGGGCCGGGAGGTGCCCGGTGGGAGTGGTCACGCCACCCCCTCCTGGCGCTCGGCGTCGATCACCGGCGTCGGTACGCCCCCGTCGGCCCACTGGTTGCGCTCGCTCATGCGGCCCCCGTACCCCATCTCTCGCGCGCCCTCGGCGCACCGCCACCGGCAGGCGGTTCTGCCATGGTCACACTGAGCGATTCAATAGTCAATAAACCTTACAGTTGCCCCGGCGGCCCGCTCCCGGGGAGAGTGCGGGGATGGACCCCGCCCTGCTGGCCGACGCGACGAGCCCGGCCGACATCCCCGGCGTACGCCTGCTCGGCCTGGTGGTCGGCGCCCTGCTGCTGCTCGCCGCGATCCGGGCGATGTTCGGCCGGCGTTGAGCGCCCCGCACCGCGCGCCCGGCCCGGCGCCTCGGGTGTGGCCGACCACGACCGGGGTACGGCTTCCCCATCAGCAGGTACGCGCCGAAGGGGAGAGCTATGAAGATCGGATATTTCCTGTCCAGTGAGGAGTTCACGCCGGCCGAGCTGCTGGAGCAGGCGCGCGGCGCCGAACGGGCCGGCTTCGAGGCGCTGTGGATCTCCGACCACTACCACCCCTGGGTGGACGCGCAGGGCCAGAGCCCGTTCGTCTGGTCGATGATCGGCGCGCTCAGCCAGGCCTGTTCCCTGCCGGTGACCACCGCCGTGACCTGCCCGACGGTACGGATCCACCCGGCCGTGATCGCCCAGGCGGCGGCGACCAGCGCGGTGCTGCACGGCGGGCGTTTCGTGCTCGGCGTCGGCACCGGCGAGGCCCTCAACGAGCACATCTTCGGCGACGCCTGGCCGCCGGCCGACGTCCGGCTGGAGATGCTGGAGGAGGCCGTCGAGGTGCTGCGCAAGCTGTGGGACGGCGGCTTCGTCAACCACCGCGGCACGCACTACACCGTGGAGAACGCCCGGATCTACACGCTGCCCGACACCCCACCGTCGATCTACGTCTCCGGCTTCGGACCGAAGGCCATCGACCTGGCCGCCCGGATCGGCGACGGCTACGTGAGCACCATGCCCGACGGCGACATGGTCCGGCGCTTCCGCGAGAACGGCGGCGGCGACAAGCCGTGCCAGGCCGGCTTCAAGGCGGCGTACGCCGACAGCGAGGACGAGGGCGTCCGCATCGCGTACGAGCGCTGGCCCAACGCCGGGGTGCCGGGCGAGCTGTCCCAGGTGCTGCCCTCGCCGCGGCACTTCGAGCAGGCCGCCGAGCTGGTCAAGCCGGAGATGGTCAAGGAGGCGTTCGTCTGCGGCAACAGCGTCGACGCACACCTGGAGATGATCGACAAGTACGCCAAGGCCGGCTTCGACGAGGTCTACGTCGCCAACACCGGCCCGCACTACCAGGGCCTGTTCGACCTCTACCAGCGCGAGGTGCTGCCCCGGCTGCGCTGAGCCACCGATCACCGAGCCCATGATCGTCCGGGATACGTTTCGGCGGTCATGGGCTCGGGTACCTCCGGCCCTCGATGAAACTGTCCACGCACTCGATGTCGTTGCGCCGCGCGGCCCGCAGCCTTTTCGGCTGGCAGGCGCTGCGGCCCAACCAACTGGCCGCCATGCGCGCGGTCATGAAGCGACGCGACGCCCTGGTGGTGTTGCCCACCGGTGCCGGCAAGTCGGCCATCTACCAGATCCCGGCCAGCCTGATCCCCGGCCCCACCGTGGTGATCTCCCCGCTGCTGGCCCTCCAGCAGGACCAGATCGCCTCGCTCAACGAGCGGCAACGTCCGGAGCTGCGGGCGGTGCGGATCAGCTCGAACGAGTCGCCCAGCCAACAGGCCCAGGCGATCACCGAGGTCCGCGAGGGTCGGGCGGAGTTCCTGTTCATCACGCCGGAGCAGCTGAGCAACCCGGACCGGATGGCGGAGGTCGCCGCGCTGAAACCGGCGCTGGTGGCGATCGACGAGGCGCACTGCATCTCGGCCTGGGGGCACGACTTCCGGCCCGACTACCTGGCGCTCGGGCACCTGATCGATGGCATCGGTCGGCCGCCGGTGGTCGCGCTGACCGCCACCGCGTCCCCGCCGGTACGCGACGACATCATCGCCCGGCTGCGGCTGCGCGACCCGGAGGTGGTGGTCTCCGGGCTGGACCGGCCCAACCTGTTCATCGAGGTGGCGCACTGCCCCGCCGAGGACTATCGGTGGCGGCGCCTGATGACGCTGCTGCGCGACGAGGGGCGGCCGGGAATCATCTACGTGCCGACCCGCCGGGCCGCCGAGGAGCTGGCCACCCGGTTGACCGACGCCGACTTCCCGGCGCAGTTCTACCACGGTGGGATGCCGGCCGGCGCGCGCACCGAGCTGCACGAGGCGTTCCTCGCCGACCAGGTCCCCATCATGGTGGCGACCTCGGCGTTCGGCATGGGCATCGACAAGCCGAACATCGCCTGGGTGGCGCACATGGCACTGCCCGACTCGCCGGACAGCTACTTCCAGGAGATCGGCCGGGCCGGCCGCGACGGGCAGCCGGCCCGGGTGCTGCTGCTCTGGCGGGCCGAGGACGTCGGCCTGCAACGCTTCTTCAGTGGCGGCCTGCCGGACGCGGACGAGCTGCGGGACCTGGCCGCACTGCTGCGGCGCAAGCCGGCCACCAAGACCGAGCTGCGCGAGACCACCGGCCTCGGGCCGCGCAAGCTGGGCCAGTACCTTTCCCTGCTGGAGCAGGTCGGCGCGGCCGAGCCGCGGGCCCGGCAGCGCATCGGCGCTCCGCGCTACTCCCCCGCCGCCACCGAGGCCGCCGCGGCGGCGGTGGCCGAGGCGGAGCGCCAGCAGACGGTGACCCGGTCCCGTACCGACATGATGCGGGCCTTCGCCGAGACCAACGCGTGCCGGATGCAGACCCTGCTCGCCTACTTCGGTGAGCAGATGACCGAGGTCTGCGGGCACTGCGACAACTGCCACGCCGGCACCAGCGTCGCCGACCAGGGTGCGGTCGGGCCGTTCCCGGTGCACAGCCACGTGCGTCACCCGGAGTGGGGCAGCGGCATGGTGCTCTCCTACGAGGAGGACAAGATGACTGTTCTCTTCGACGAGGTCGGTTACAAGACGTTGTCCGTGCGCGTGGTGTCCGAACAGGGCCTGCTGACCCTGGACTAGCCTGACCCGGGCGCCGCCGCGCGCCCGGTGGATCCACCAGACAGAGCACCGATTGATCAAGCAGAGCAGGGCGGAAGGGGCGTGGCCGTGATCGAGCAGCCGGCGTACACCGGGTTCGGTTTCTCCGACGGGGAGTGGGGGCTGCTGGTCGGCCTTCCCCAGTCGGTGCTGACCGCGGCGAGCGCCGCCGAGTCCGACGGCACCCGCCGGACCATGGCGGAGAACGCGGCCGGGCTGGAGACCGTCGCCGCCGGCCGGGAGTCGGCCAGCCCGCTGGTCGCCGCCGTGGCCGGCGAGATCGTCACCCGGGTCGGTGACCCGGACACCGGTGAGGAGTTGCCGGTCATCGCGCCCGCCGACCCGGGGGCGTACATCGACGACGTGCTGGTGCGCGCCGGCCAGGCCGCCGCTCTGCTGGCCGGCCGAGTCGACGAGGGTGAGGCCGGCGCGTACAAGCACTGGCTCGTGAAGATCGCCGAGCAGGTGGTCGGTGCCGCGTCCAGCGGTGGGCTGCTGGGCATCGGCGGCGAGTCGGTCAGCGACTCCGAGCGGCGTTTTCGCGACCGGCTCGCGCACGTGCTCACCGACTGACCGACGACAACGAGGCATCGGCCGGACCGGCCGGCTCGGCGGCGAGCGCCGTGGGGTCGGCCGGTCGGACGCCGCGCAGCGTGGTCAGCGCGGCCGCCGCGCCCAGCAGCATCGCCACCATCGCGGCGATCGCGGCCAGGTGCATCCCGTCGGTGAACGCGACCCCGGCGGCGTGCCGAACCGCGTCGGCCAGGTCCGCCGGCAGTCCCTGGGCGACCGCGAGCGCACCGGCCAGGGTCTCCTGGGCCGCGACGCCAGCCTCGGCGGGCAGCCCGGCCGGCAGGCCGCCGACGATCTCGCGGTGGTAGACCGCCGCTCCGACGCTGCCGAGGATCGCCATGCCCAGCGCCCCGCCCAGTTCGCTGCTGGACTCGGTGAGCGCCGACGCGACACCCGCCTGCTCGGGCGGTGCCGCGCCGAGGACCACCTCGGTGACGAGTGACATGACCATCACCAGGCCGCCCGCGTAGATGCTCGCGCCGACCAACAGCAGCCACAGCGCCGAGTCCGGTGTGACCCGGGTCAGCACCACGAAGCCGAGCACGGCGATGGCGAACCCCGCGCCGATCAGGTAGGCGCGCTCGACGCGCTGGGCGAGCGCGGCGGCGGCCGGCGCGACCCCACCCACGGCGAGGGACGGCACCAGGCTCCACAGTGCCGCCCGCAGCGGGCTCAGGCCGAGCACCAGTTGGAGGTGCTGGGTGGTGAAGATGGCGAAGCCGACGATGGCGAACATCGCCAGCAGGTTGACCGCGAGCGATCCGGCGAAGCCGCGACGGCGGAACAACGCGAGGTCGACCATCGGGTACGCCCGGGTCCGCTGCCGGTGCAGGAACAGCGCGCCCACCAGCAGGCCGCCGACGATGGCAAGCACCCGAACCGGGCTCACGCCGTCGCGGGCCATCTCCTTGATGCCGTAGATCACCGGCAGCAGGGCACCGAGCGACAGGGCCGCGCTGATCAGGTCGAACCGCCCGGTCGCGGGGTTGCGGAACTCGGGCACCAACGGCGGGGCGAGCAGGAGCAGCAGCACCATCGCCGGGATGTTGATCAGGAAGATCGAGCCCCACCAGAAGTGCTCCAGCAGGATGCCGCTGAGCACCGGGCCGATCGCGATGCCGCCGGTGAGGGTGGCGGTCCAGATGCCGATGGCGGTGCCGCGCTGCTTGGCGTCGGGAAACATGTTGCGCACCAGGGCGAGCGTCGAGGGCATCAGGGTGGCCCCACCGACGCCGAGCACGGCGCGCGCGGCGATCAGCGTCGCGGTGCTGTCGGCGTACGCGGCCAGCAGCGACGCCGCTCCGAACGCGGTGGCCCCGATGAGCAGGAGCCGGCGTCGGCCGATCCGGTCACCGAGGGCGCCCATGGTGATGAGCAGCCCGGCCAGCACGAAGCCGTAGATGTCGAAGATCCAGAGCTGCTGGGTGGCGGTCGGACGCAACTCCGCGCTGATGAACGGGACGGCGAAGTAGAGCACCGACACGTCCATCGAGACCAGCAGCAGCGGCAACATCAACACCGTGAGCCCGATCCACTCGCGTCGGCCCGCCCGGGGTGCGGGTGTGGTGGTCGTCGTCGTCATGATCGATTTCCTCTCTGCGTATGGCGTACGCTGTTATGCGTAGACCATACGCAGAACTAGGATGGCCGGGCAAGGAGGAAAATGTGGCGGCGACGACAGGCGACAACGAGCCGGTGCTCCCACCGGCCATCGAGAACGCGTGGGGGCTGCGGGACCGCCCACCCAAGGGCCCGCGGCCGGGCATGAGCGTGCCCGGCATCGTGGACGCCGCCGTCCGGGTGGCCGACGCCGACGGGCTGGCCGCCGTCTCGATGAGCCGGGTGGCCAAGGAACTGGGCGCCGCCACCATGGCCCTCTACCGCTACGTCGGCTCGAAGGACGAGCTGCTGATGCTCATGGTGGACGTCGGGTACGGCCCGTCGCCCGGCCCACCCCCACCGGGCACCGACTGGCGCGCCGGGCTGACCCGCTGGGCCTGGGCCGAACACGACGCCCTGCGGCAACGGTCCTGGCTGCTGCACGTGCCCATCACCGGCCCGCCGATCACCCCCCAGCAGCTCGGCTGGATGGAGGACGGGCTGCGCTGCCTGGACGGCTCCACGCTCGCCGAGAGCGAGAAGATGTCGGTGCTCCTGTTGCTCACCGGGTACGTCCGCAACGAGGCCACCCTCACCTCGCAGGTCGCCGAGGGCAGCCGGGCGACAGGCGTCGAACCGAACGAGATGATGCCGGCGTACGGCCGACTGGTGGCCCGGCTCATCGACCCGGCCCGCTTCCCGGCCCTGCACCGCGTGCTGGCTGCCGGCGTGCTCAACCAGGACGACGATCCCGACGACGAGTTCACCTTCGGCCTGGACCGGATCCTCGACGGCGTCGAGGCGCTGATCCAGCGTCGAGCGGGCTGAGGGAGTCCGATGCTACCGAGAGGCACCATCGACACCACCGTCCTGCCACCGGGCGAACGGTTCGGCATGTGGCTGGACCTGGTGGCGCGCACCTCGGCACCGCTGCGCATCCGGTCCGCGCACAGCGGCGACTTCGCCGCTCGCGCCGACTTCATCGCGCTCGGCCCGATCGAGCTGGTGCAGTACGAGTACCCGTCCCTGGACGCCACCCGGACCCGGAAGCTGGTCCAGCGGTCCGACCCGGAGCTGTACATCCTCGCCCTCACCACCGGGGGCGTCGGCGCGTCCAGCCAGGACGGGCGCAGCAGCGAGATCCTGGCCGGCGAGTTCACCTTCTACGACGCGTCCCGGCCGCACGACGTGCGCCACCACGCGACCGAGCCGGAGCGGGACCAGGCCACCTCGATCATCACGATGATCCCGCACGCCGCCTTGCCGCTGCCACCACAGCGGATGGCCGCCCTCTACGGCGGCCGGATGTCCGGCAGCGAGGGCATCGGGGCGCTGCTGGCACAGTTTCTGCTCCAGGTGACCGGGCACCCCGAGCAGTACCACGCCGCCGACGCCAGCCGTCTCGGCGCGGTGGGGCTCGACCTGGCCACCACGATGCTCGGCCGGCACCTCGTCGCCGAGGACGCCGTGCCCACCGAGGTCCGCCGCCGGGCGCTGCTCACCCAGGTGCAGTCGTACATCCACCGCCACCTCGGCGACGCGACGCTCGGCCCACAGGTCGTCGCCGACGCCCACCACATCTCGGTGCGGTCCCTGCACCGGTTGTTCGAGGCCGAGGACACCACGGTGGCGTCGTACATCCGGGAACTGCGGCTGACCCGCTGTCGGCGCGACCTGACCGACCCGGCCCTGCGCGGCCTGCCCGTGCAGGCCGTCGCGGCGCGGTGGGGTTTTCCCGACAAGGCCCACTTCAGCCGGGCGTTCCGCGCCGCGTACGGCACCACCGCACAGGAGCACCGCGACGGTGGCTCGGATCTGGCGCGGATCCTCAACCGCCAGGCATCCACGGTCAACTCGCTGCCGGCAGACTGACACCAGGGCGGCCGGCCATCGCAAGGTGGGCCGCCAACGGGGGCCGTGGCGAGGCGCCCGCCGCGCGAGCGGCGGGCGGCCGCCCGGTGGCACCCGGTGATGCCGAGGCTCCGGCCCCGTCGTGCGCATCCCCCAGAGTCGCCGACGGGGCCGGTCAGGACTTCTCCAGCAACTCCAGGACCACCCGCTCGGCCTCCGCCCGGGGTGCCCGTGGGTCCACTGACGCCACCACCCCGTCGTGGTACAGGTCGAGCACCCGCGGGTCCACGTACGACGCGCGAGCCACCGTCGGGGTGTTGCCCAGCAGCTCGGCCACCTCGCGCATCACGGCGACCACCGCCTTGCGCCGGGCCGTCACCGAGCGGGCCGGGCCGGCGGTGGCCAACTCGGTGGCGGCGAGCACGGTGGCGTGCCAGGTGCGGAAGTCCTTGGCGGTCATCTCCCCGCCGCTGGCGTCCCGCAGGTAGCCGTTGACCTCGTCGCTGCGCACGTCGCGCCACTCCCGGCCGTCCCAGTAGCCGAACAACCGATCCGCCCGGCGCCGGCGGCGGCGCAGATTGGCCAACACCTGACACAGCTCCGGGTCCTCGATCCGGCGTACCTGTTCGATGCCGCCCTTCGCGGGAAACACCAGGACCACGCAGCCGCGCCGGGACCGGGCGTGCTCGGGGCGCAGCGTGGACACCCCGTACGTCGGGTCGTCGCCGGCCGCGTACTGGTCGCTGCCGACCCGGAACATGCCCATGTCCAACAGTCGGGCGACAGTGGCCAGCACCCGGTCCCGGCCCAGCCCACGGCCGTCCAGGTCACGGCCCACCCGCTCCCGCAACACCGGCAGGCGCCGGGCCACCTCCAGCATGCGGTCGAACTTCGCCTCGTCCTGCTGCTCCCGCCACCGCGGGTGGTAGACGTACTGCTTGCGCCCGGCCGCGTCGATCCCGATCGCCTGGATGTGGCCGTTCGCGTGCGGCGCGATCCAGACGCTCTCCCAGGCCGGGGGGATGACCAACTCCCGCAGCCGGGCCAGCACCTCCGGATCCCGGACCGGATCACCGGTCGGGTCCACGAAGAGCCAGCCCCGACCGCGCCGACGCCGCCCGTACCCCGGTCGACCCGGGTCGCTACGCCGCAACCGCACCGGAGACCCGCACCACCTTCGCCACCTCAGCCACGGCGGCCAGCACCTCGTCGAGGCGCAGGGCCGCCATCGTCGGGTGGCTTCCTGCCCCGTCCCACCTCGGCCAATCTCTCGCGCCGGCCCAGAGCACGCGGTGCCGGGGTCGGTCCACCGGCGGCCCCCAGTGCGCCGGCGGCACCGGCCCGAAGAGGACGACCGACGGGGTGCCGAACCCGGTCGCCAGGTGGGCCACCCCGGTGTCCCCGCTGACCACCACCCGGGCGTTGGCCACCAACGCGGCGAGCGCGCCGAGGTCGGTCCGCCCGGCCAGCACGGCGTCGGACGACAGGCCGGCCGCGTCGGCCACCTGTGCGACCAGCGCCCGCTCGTCGGCCGAGCCGGTGAGCAGGACCCGGTGCCCCTGGTCGGTGAGCGCCCGGGCCAGCGCGGCGAACCGCTCGGCGGGCCACCGTTTGGCGGGGACCTTGCTGCCGGGATGCAGCACGGTGACACCGGTGGGCAACCCGGCCGCACCGGGCCGGCGCAGACCGAGGTCGGTGCCGTCGGCCGGAATGTCGTACCAGGACAGCAGCCGGCACCACCTGTCCACCTCGTGCTCGTCGACGGACCACGGCGGGCCGTCGCCGCAGCCGGCCTCGGCGTTGGCGAAGGCCAGCAGCCGGTCCGGTCGGGTGGCCGCCAGCAACCGGTGCGACCCCGGACCCCGGCCGTGCAGGTTCACCGCGACCGACACCGCCGAGCCGGTCCGCAGGGGCCGCTCCAGCCCGGTGGTGTCCACCAGCCGGTCGACGCCGCCGACCAGGTCGACGAGCGGGGACAGCCAGGCGGGCGCGGCGAGCGCCAACTCCGGACCGGGGTACGCGGCCCGCAGCGCCCGCAGCGCGGGCACCGCGGTGAGCAGGTCGCCGACGCCCAGCGCGCGCAGCACGAGGATCACGGGTACGAGGTCTCCTGCTCGGCGCAGACCACGAGCTCCCGCACCGCGCAGCCGGGCGGCTGGTTGAGCGCGAACATGATCGCCGCGGCCGTGTCGGCGGGGTCGTTGAGGATCGCGTCCGGCCCCGGCTTGTACTGCGGGTCGCGCTCGTCGAAGAACGACGTGTGCATCCCGCCCGGAATGAGCAGCGTGACACCGACCTGACCGGCCAGCTCGGCGGCGAGGGCGCGGGTGAACCCCACCACCCCGAACTTCGCCGCGCAGTACGCGGTGGCGTCGCTGACCGCCTTGACGCCCAGCGTGGAGGCGACCGTGACGATGCGGCCCCGCGACGTCAGCAGGAACGGCAGGGCGGCCCGGATCACCGCCGCGGTGGCGAGCAGATCCACGGCCACGATCCGGTCCCAGGTCTCCCCCGGCACGTCGGCGAGCCGACCGGGCACGTCCGTGCCGGCGGCGGTGACCACCGCGTCCAGGCCGCCGGCCTGCTCGGCGAGGTGTTGGGTGGCCACCTCGGCGGCCCGGGTGTCGGCCAGGTCGCACTCGGTCCAGGACACCCCGTCGGCCGGCGGTTGCCGGTCCAGCACGATGGGCCGACCACCGGAGGCGGCCACCGCGGCGACCACCGCCGCGCCGAGCCCGCTCGCGCCGCCGGTGACCAGGACTGTCGGTCCGGCGCCGGGCCGCGTGGCGGTCATCGGGTGCGCTCCCCGCCGGAGCGAACGATCAGGTCGGTGGTGGAGCGGCCGTCGAGGTAGGGCACCACCACCGTGTTCCCACCCCATCGGCGCAAAACCTCCGCCTCCGGCAGGGCGGCGGCAGCGTCGCCGCCGCCGGTGGCGTAGTCGCCACCCTTGACCCAGATGTCCGGTCGGACCCAGGACAGCGCCGCGTCCGGGGTCGGCTCGTCGAAGATGAGGACCGCGTCGACACAGCTCAGCGCGGCCAGCAGCCGACTGCGGTCACCCTCGGACATCACCGGCCGGTCCGGTCCCTTCAACCCGGCCACGCTGTCGTCCGAGTTCACGCACACGATCAGGCAGTCACCGAGTTGCCGGGCCGCCTGCAGAGTGGCCACGTGCCCGGCGTGCAGCAGGTCGAAGCAACCGCCGGTGGCCACCACCGTGCCTCCCGCGGCGCGTACCTCACCGAGCAGCGTGGCGACCGCCGCGACGCCCACCCGGTCGCCGCCCGGACCGGCGACGCTCGTCGGCGTGGGACGCACCGGCGGTGGCAGGGCCGCCGCCACTCCCCCACCGGCCACGTACGCGGACGCCTCCGCGACCGCCGCCTGCACCGCCTCGGAGACCAGCGCGCCCTGGGCCAACGCGAGGCTGGCGGCGGCCGCGAACCGGTCGCCCGCCCCGCAGGTGTCCCCCTCGGCGCTGCCCGGGGTCGGCACCACCAACGGTGTCGACCCGGCGTGGCAGAGCAGCGCGCCGTCCCCACCCAGCGTCACCGCGACCGCACCGGCCCGCCAGCGTCGCCGCAGGCCCTGCGCGCCCCGCGACGCGGTGGCCAGCCGGGAGGCGCCGGGCAGCGCGGGGACCAGCTCGCGCACCTCCGACTCGTTCGGGGTGGCCAGATGGACGCCGGGGACAGCCGCCGGACCGCGCGGATGCGGGTCCCACACCACCGGCGCGCGGGTGGCGGACAACGCGGCACGCAGCGCCGGCTGCCGGGCCACCCCCCGGCCGTAGTCGCTGACCAGCACCGCCGACGCTCCGGCGATCACCCGAAGCACCTCGTCGGAGGGCTGCCCCGGCTCCCCGGACGCCCCGCCCCGGTCGTGGCGCAGCAGCACCCGACCCCGAGCCCGCAGCCGGATCTTCTCCGGCGTCGCACCGGACAGGGCCAGCGGGTACACCTGCACGCCGGCGGCGGCGAGCAGCGCGCTCAGTCGGGCGCCGCCGGCGTCGTCGGCGAGCGCGGTCACCAGCACCACCTCGGCGCCCTGCGCGGCGGCGAACACCGCCGCCAGACCGGCGCCACCGGGTCGGTCGCTGGCGGCGGTCTCGTCCAGGACCGGCACCGGGGAGTCCGGGCAGAGCCGGTTCACCACCCCCTCCACGTCCCGGTCGAGCAGGGTGTCCCCGAGCACCACCACCGGTCCCCTCACGCCTACCTCCCCATCCCTCACGCGTCGACCTGCTGTCCGGATTCACCGTCGAGCACCACTTCGACCCCGGCCCGCACCGGCGCCGGCACGTCGTGGCCGAACGCCGAGTCGGTGGTCGCGGCCAACTCCTGTTCGAGGTACTCGCAGAGCAGATGACTGGTCACGAGGTGCAACTCCTGCACGACCTGGGTGTCCGGCGACGCGACGGCCAGCACTTCGTCGCACGCGTCGGCGAGGGGATTCGGGGTGGCGCCGGTGAGGGCCCAGGTGGTCAGGCCGGCGTCGCGGGCGGCCTGGGCGGCGCTGACCAGATTGGGGCTGCTGCCGCTGGTGCTGAGCAGCAGCAGGACGTCGCCGCGACGGCCGTGGGCGCGCACCTGACGGGCGTACACGTCGGTGTAGCCGTAGTCGTTGGCGATGGCGGTGAGCGCGCTCGTCTCGGCGTGCAGCGCGATCGCCGACAGCGGCTGGCGGTCGTCGTGCAGCTTGCCGACCAGCTCGGCCGTGAGGTGCTGGGCCTCGGCGGCGCTGCCACCGTTACCGGCCACCAGCAGGCGTCCCCCGGCGGCCAGCCGGTGGGCCAGGTCCGCACCCCAGCGGGCCAGTTGCGACTCACAGCGCCGGTACGGCACCAGCGCCGCGGCGAGGTTCGTCAGGTGGGTGTCGAGCAGGCTGCCGGCCGGCATCAGGCCACCACCCGGGCCGGTCGACGGACGGCGGCAACCTCGCTGTAGACCTCGACCAGCCGCTCGGCGGTGACCGCCCAGGAGTACCGCGTGCGGGCCCGCTCGCGGGCCGCCGTGGCGTACGCGAAGCGCCTGATCCGGTCGTCGAGCAGGCCCTGGATCGCGCCGGCCAGCGCCTGCGGGTCCCGGGCCGGCACGAGGTCGCCCGTCGTCCCGTCGACCACGGTGTCCCGGATGCCGCCGACGGCGGTGCCGACGACCGGCACCCCACAGGCCATCGCCTCCAGCGGGGTCAACCCGAACGGCTCGTACCAGGGTGCGGCGACCAGCAGGTCCGCCGAGCGGTACCAGCGGCCCATCTCCTCGCGGGGTACCGCGCCGACCAGGTGCACCCGGTCGGCCACCCCGCAGGTCTCGGCCAGTGCCCGCAGCCGCCGGGCGTACGGGTCGGTCTCCAGCAGCCCTTCGGGCGGACCGCCGACCACCAGGCACTCGGCGTCACCGACCAGGGCCATCGCGCGGATCACGGTCTGGAAGCCCTTGCGTTCGACAAGCCGGCCCACGGTGAGGATCCGGGCCCGTCCCGGCTCCCGGTCGGCGGCCGGCCCGAGCGGGGCGAACGTGGCGAGGTTGACCCCGGAGGGCACCACTGTCATCCGGGACCGGGGCACGCCCATCCGGACCAACTCGCCGACCTCGTCGCGGCACTGCGCGACGATCCGGTCCACCGAGCGGCCCAACTCGCGCTCGTAGGAGACCCGTCGGGCCGGGCTGGTGTCCTGCACGCCCTGGTAGCGGCGCTTCACGGTGCCCAGCGCGTGGTACGTCTGCACCACCGGCACCCCGGTCTGCCGGCCTGCGGTCAGCGCCGCCAGGCCGCTCATCCAGAAGTGCGCGTGGATCACCTCGGGCACCCAGTCCCCGCCCCGCCAGCGTTCGATCAGCCAGCTACTGAAGTCGCGCATGTGTGGCAGCAGCGCGTCCTTGGCCACCGGCTCGGCCGGGCCGGCCGGCACGTGCACCACGTCGTACCCGTCCGGGCTGCGTACGGTCACCGGCAGGTCGGGCGCGTCCCGGCGGGTGTAGACCCGCACCTCGTGCCCAGCGGCGGCGAGCGCGGCGGACAGCTCCGCGACGTGCGTGTTCTGGCCGCCGGCGTCCTCCCCTCCGAGGACGGCGAGCGGGCTGGCGTGCTCCGAGATCATCGCGATCCGCATACTTCCTCCTCCAGCAGCCGGTCCCAGTCAGCGAGGAAACGGTCGAGGCCGTACCTGTCCCGCGCGGCGGTGCGCGCCGCCGCGCCGGCCCGGCGCGCGGTTGCCGGTTCGGCGATGAACCGGCGGGCGGCGTCGAGCAGGACGTCGGTCCGGGTGGCCAGGGCGCCCGCCTCCGGAGGCACCGCCGTCACCGCCTCGGTGGTGGCGAGCGCGACGACCGGCATGCCGATCGCCATCGCCTCGATGAGGCTGAGCCCGAGCGAGGTCCACCGGCACAGGTGCAGGTACGCGCGCCGCCGGGCCAGCTCGGCGTGCATCCGGTCCTGGGGCACGTCGTCGTGGCTGACGAGCCGGTCGGCGGGCAGCCCGAGGTGGTCGGCCAGACCGGCGACGCCCATCCCGAACACGTCCAGCGGCGCGATCTCGGCGAACCGGGGCAGCAGGTCGGTGCCGGTGACCCGCCCCCGCCGCACCGGCTCGTTGATCACCACGGCGAGCCGGTCGAGTTCGCCGGTGTAGGTGACGGCGGGGGCGACGATGCCGTGGTCGACCACCGTGGTGCGGGTGGCCCCGGTGTCCCAGAAGATCTGGTTGAACCCGGTGACGTGGGCGATGAGCAGGTCGTCGCGGTCGGCCATGGGGTGCCGGGTGTTCGGCACGTCGCCCTTCGGTGTGTTGTGTTCGACGTAGACGGCCGGGATGTCGCGACCCGGGCGGCGACGCAGCCACGCCTCGGCCCGGTCGATCTCTTCGGGACGTTGCAGGATGACCAGGTCGACATCGGCGCCCGGCAGGTCCTCCGGGAAGACCTCGACCGCACCGTCCGGCCAGGGGTAGGTGCGGGCCCGGCCGAGGCCGTAGGGGCCGCGGTCGGGTGTGGTCGGGATCAGGTAGCGATGGCCGCCGTGCACGAACGACGTGGTCCAGGATCCGTGCACGTGCCAGAGCAGGATGTTCATCGCGGGCCACCACCACCGCTGACGGTGAGCGTCCGCAGCGCGTCGACCACCTCGTCCGGGTCGATGCCGCTCAGGCAGGGGTGCCCGGGGACCGGGCAGTTGGTCGCGCGGGTGTCCCGACAGGGTGCGGCGGCGTCACCGAGCCGGACGGTGGGCACCCGGTAGGGCCCCCACTGGCCGAACGGGACGGTCGGCGCGAAGAGGCTCACCACGGGCACGCCGGCCGCGGCGGCCAGGTGTGCGGGACCCGTGTTGCCGACCACGACCGCGCTGGCGTCCGCCATGATCCCGGCCAGGCCGGCCAGGTCGGTTCGACCACCCAGGTCGGTGCCGCCGGCCGCCGCCACCCGGGCGGTGACCGCGCGCTCGTCCGGGCCGCCGGTGACCAGCACCCGGTGCCCGGCAGCGGTAAGCGCCCCGGCGATCCGGGTCGCCACCTCCGGCGGGCAGGCCCGGCTCGACGCGGCCGACCCTGGGTGCAGCACCACGTACCCCGGGTCGCCGAGAGCGGCCGGACGCGGCGGCACGGCGTCGCGGCGCAGCCGGAGCACGGGGTCGTCGCCGGCGGGCAACCGGTGGCCGGCGGCGGCGGCGAGGGAGAGGGCACGTTCGGGTTCGGGAACACCCACCGGCACCCGGTGCCGGACGTCCAGCAGCGAACCCGGGTAGTCGTCGCTGATCGCCGCGATCCGGCCGACCCCCGCCATCCGCAGCAGCAACGCCAGCGGCAGCGCGGACTGATGGAACGAGGTGAACACCACCGCCTGGTCCGCACCGACCGCGCCCAGCCGCGCGGTCAGGCTCCGCACCGCCTCCGCGTCGACCGGTCCCGGCATCGGGTCGATCCACGGCAGCGGGTGCTCGATGATCTCGTCGACGCCGGGCAGCAGGTCGGCGGCGGCCCGGCCGCGTGGCCCACACAGCAGCACCACCCGCTGCGCTCCGGCCGCGACGGCGCGGATCGCCGGCCCGGTGACCAGCACGTCCCCCGCCGAATCCGAGCGGACCACCAACGCCGTCCGCACCTGGTCGTGCGGCGAGGCCGCGGGGCGCACGGCCTGTTGGCGGCGCAGGATCTCGTCCACCGCCGCCGGCAGGTCGGTGGCCACCCAGCCGGCCGCGGCGATCTCCTCCGGTCGGGTCACCGGGGTGGGCACCAGCACTCCCGCCGCCCCCGCGGCCAGCGCGGCGGCGACGTCCCGGCCGATGTCGCCCACCAGCACACAGCGGGACGCGGTCGTGCCCAGCTCCCGTGCGGCGGAGTACACCAGGCCGGGCGCCGGCTTGCGACAGTCACAGCCGTCGGCGTCGTCGTGCGGGCAGACCAGCCACGCGTCGAACCGGCCCAGCAACTCCTCGACCCGGGCGTGCACGGCCCGCATCTGCTCGCCGCTGAAATATCCCCGGGCCAGGCCCGACTGGTTGGTCACGACCGCCAGGCGTAGCCCGGCCGCCCGCAACCGGTCCAGCGCCGCCCGCGCCCCCGGCACCGGCCGCACCTTCTCCGGGTCGCCGTTGTACGGCACGTCCTCGATCAGGGTGCCGTCGCGGTCCAGCAGCACCGCGTCGTAGAGGACGGGTCGAGCGCTCCCGCCGGGGGTGCGCCCGGACCCGGCGGAACCGGCGCGGTCAGCAGCGGCGTAAACCGGGGCTGACCTGCGCTGATACGGATCCTCCTGGTCCTGTCGCACAGGCGGCGGGTTCCCTGCGCCCGAAGGAGTAAACGTCGTCGGTCCGGGGGTGGGCAGCCCGGAAAGGGGTGCCCAGATCGGCCTTACCCGCCGTCCGGGAGAAGCTAACCCGCCGGTCGTTAGCCCTCGCCCCACCGGGGGTATGGGAGCCCAGTGGCGATTGTGGAGAAAGTGATCGACGCGCCCCCGCAGCAGGTGTTCGACGTGCTCGCCGACGGGTGGACGTACAGCGACTGGGTGGTGGGCACGGCACACGTGCGTGCCGTGGACGACGCCTGGCCCCGGGTGGGCACCCAACTGCACCACCGGGCCGGGCCGTGGCCGTTCTCCTTGCAGGACGCGTCGACGGTGCTGGTCTGCGAGCCGCCGCACCGGCTCGTGTTGAAGGCGGGTCTCTGGCCGGCCGGCGAGGCGATCGTGGCCTTCACGCTGCAACCCGTCGACGGCGGCGCCACCCGGGTCCGCCTCGGGGAGGACTTCGCCGCCGGGCCGCTGCGCTGGGTCCGCAACAAGGTCAACGACCTGGTGCTGCACCTGCGCAACCGGGAGACGCTGGACCGGCTCGCCGACATCGCCACCCGACAGAAGGGGCCGCAGTGACACCGACGGTGGTGGTGACCGGGGCGTCCGCGCCTACCGGGCGGCTGCCGCGGCATCCGCAGCCGGTTCCGCTCGGCCGCAGCGCGGTGACCCCGCCGACGGTGACCGCCCCGCAGCGGCATCGACGCCGTCGCAGGCGCTGACCGCTCGTCGCGGCCAGCGGCACGCACCAGCCACGACCAGCGGGATCGATGCCCGCACCCGCCGTGGCACCGCCGTCCGCGACGCCCGGAAGGGGTGCCTCTTCAACCCGAATGTGACAACTGGATACCCTTTCCGGGAGCCCCTCTCCGCAAACCGAGGATGTCCACATGATCGAGCCTGTGCAGCTGCCGTCGCCGTGGCGGGACGCACGCCTGACCGTTGTCGTGCCCACCTACAACGAGGCGGGCAACCTGCCCACGCTCGTGGAGCGGGTCCTCGCCCTGCCGCTGCCCGGCCTGCGCATCCTCGTCGCCGACGACAACTCCCCCGACGGCACCGGCGACGTGGCCGACAAGCTGGCCATCGAGCATCCGGACCGGGTGGAGGTCGTGCACCGGGCCGGCAAGGAGGGCCTCGGCCGGGCGTACGTCGACGGGATGACCCGGGCGGTCGAGGGCGGCGCCGAGTACGTGGCGCAGATGGACGCGGACCTGTCGCACCCGCCGGAGGCGCTGCCGGGGATGCTGGGCGCGCTGCTGTCCACCCAGGCGAGCGTGGTGATCGGTTCCCGCTACGTGCCCGGTGGGGAGCTGGACGAGAACTGGCCGCTCTACCGTCGGGCGCTCAGCGGCTGGGCGAACCTCTACGTGCACACCCTGTTGCGGGTGCGCATCCGGGACCTGACCGCCGGTTTCAAGATCTGGCGCGCGGACGCCTTGCGTGACATCGATCTGGGCCGGGTGCAGTCCAACGGCTACAGCTTCCAGGTGGAGATGCACTACCTCGCCACCAAGTTGGGCCACACCATCCTGGAGGTGCCGATCCGCTTCGAGGAGCGGCGCGACGGCGACTCCAAGATGACCACGGCGACCAAGGTGGAGAGCGCCCTGATGCCCTTCCGCCTCCGCAACAAACACCGCAACATCACCCGCTAACCCCCACCCCCACCCCCTGCCCCACCCACCCGGCCTCACCCAACCCGCAGGGGCGGGGGGCCGGCGGGCAGGGGGTTAGTTGGGGTAGATGGAGCGGTGGGCGGTGGCGATGGCTGCGGCGTAGGCGCGGCCGGTGAGGGCGCGGTCTCGGGCCAACGCCGCGCGGGCCGCGTTCGCGCCCGGCGCCCCGTGGACACCGCCGCCGGGATGCGCCGACGCGCTGGCCAGGAAGAGCCGGTCCACCGGGGTGTCCGCCCGGCCCAGGCCGGGGATCGGGCGCAGGAACAGCTGCTGGTACGCGGCGGCGGTGCCCCCGCCGAGCGCACCTCCGACCAGGCTCGGGTTGTCCCGTTCCAGCTCGGCCGGCCCGGCCACGTGCCGGCCGACGACGAGCTGCCGGAAACCCGGCGCCGCCGCCTCCAGCACGTCCTCCATGCGCTGCACGTGCCCGGCGACGTCCTCGGCCCGCCAGTCCCGCCGGAACGGCAGGTGTGTGTACGCCCAGAGCGACTCGGTGCCCGGCGGGGAGTGGCTGGGTTCGGCCACCGACATCTGCCCGACCAGCAGGAACGGGTCACGGGGCAGCTCGCCACGGGCCAACTCCCCCGCGTACCGGGTCAACCCGTCGAGGTCCGCGCCGAGGTGCACGGTGCCGGCGCCGGCCAGCTCCCGGTTGGTCCAGGGCACCGGCGCGCAGAGAGCCCAGTCCACCTTCAGCGTCGACCCGTCCCACCGGAAGTGCGCCAGGTCCTCCACCAGCCGCGACGGCAGGGCCGCCGCGCCGACCAGGTCGAGGAACAACGCGGGGGCGGGCACGTCGGCGAGCACGGCCCGGCGGGCGCGCCACAGCGTGCCGCCCTCGGTGCGGACCCCCATCGCCCGGCCGCGGGCGGTGAGCACCCGGTCGACGCGGGCGCCGTAGAGGATCGTCCCCCCGCGCTCCTGGAGCCGGGCCACCAGCGCGTTGGTGATCTGCTGCGCGCCGCCCTCGGGCACCGGCCAGCCGATCTGTTGGCCGAGCATGGCCAGCAGCCAGCCGTACACCCCGGAGCCGGCCTCCTCCGGCGCGAGGTCGGTGTGCAGGGCGCAGCCGGCCAGCAGGGCCGGCCCGCCGGCGCCGTCGAAGAGTTCGTCGCCGAGTTTACGGACCGGCACCACCAGGCGTCGCGCCAGTCGCAGCGCACCGGCGACACGCAGCTGACGCAGCAGGCCGAGCCCACCGCGTACCGGTGGGAACGGCGTGGTGATCGCCGTCAGCATCGGCTCGGCCACCTCGCACCAGTCGGTGTAGGCGTTGAGCCAGCGCTTGCCGTCGCCGGGGGCGAACCGCTCAAGGGAGGCGGCCGTGACGTCCGGGTCCCGGTTGATCACCGCGGCCCGACCGTCCGGCAGCAGGTGCGCCAGTACGTCCGGCGCATGCCGCCAGGACAGGCCGTGCCGACCCAGGTCGAGGCCGCGCAGCACCGGTGAGGCGTACCCCAGGGGGTAGAAGGAGCTGTAGAGGTCGCTCAGGTAGCCGGGCGCGGTCACCTCGGCGGAGCGGATCGCGCCGCCGGGCACCGCGGTCGCCTCCAGGACCACCACCTCCCAGCCGGCGTCCGCCAGCAGGTTGGCCGCCACCAGGCCGTTGTGACCGGCCCCGACGACGACGGCGTCCACGCGCTGCGCGGCGGTGCTTGTCATCCGATCCGCCTACCCGGCGCGCAACCGGGCGAAACGCGTTTGCCCGGCCGGGGCCGGGGCATGCAGCGCCGCATGTACACGGTTGCGCAGTTGGTGGGTGGCGTGTGGGGCGCGGGCGGGGACGGCGGTGAACTGGTGGTGCGCGACCCGGCGGACGACTCGCCGGTCAGCACGGTGCCGGTGGCCACCGCCGACGAGGTCGGCAAGGCGACGCAGGCGGCTCGCAACGGGGCCGCCCAGTGGGCGGCGACCGCGCCGGCCGAGCGGGCCGCCGCACTGCACCGGGCCGCGGACGCCGTAGCGGAGGTCGTCGAGGAGCTGTCGGCGGCGGTCACCTCCGAGATGGGCAAGCCGTTGGCGGACGCCCGCGGCGGCGTCGAGGCGGGTATCGGCACCCTGCGACAGTACGCGGAGCTGGCTCCGCTGCGCGGCGGGCGGACGCTGAACGGCGCACCGGACGCGCTGGACTTCATGGCCCCGCAGCCGCGCGGTGTGGTGGCCGTGCTGACGCCCTGGAACGACCCGGTGGCGGTCTCCTGCGGGCTGCTGGGTGCCGCCCTGGTGACCGGCAACGTGGTGCTCTACAAACCGAGCGAGCGGGCTCCCGCGACCGGTTGGCTGCTGGCCCGGGCCCTGGACGGGGCGTTGCCGGCCGGCGTGTTGTCGCTGCTCACCGGCGGCCCCGAGGTCGGTGCGGCGCTGGCCGCCCAGGAGGTCGACGTGGTGGCGCACGTGGGATCCACGGCGACCGGGCGGGCGATCGCCGCCGCCGCGGCCCGCACCGGCGCGAAGGTGGTGCTGGAGAACGGGGGCAGTGATCCGTTGATCGTGGACGCGGGCGTGGACCCGGAGTGGGCGGCGGAGCAGGCCGCGCTGGGCGCGTTCGCCAACGCGGGGCAACTCTGTGTGGCGGTGGAGCGGATCTACGTACACCGCGAGGTGGCCGAGGACTTCGTGGCCGCGCTGGTGCGGCGTGCCACCGCCCTGCGGGTCGGGCCGGGCACGGACCCGGACACCGAGTTGGGTCCACTCGTCGACCGGCGGCACCGCGATCAGGTCCACGGGCAGGTCGCGGCGGCGGTGGCGGCCGGCGCCCGGGTGCGGGTGGGCGGCGAGGTGCCCGGCGGGCCGGGGGCGTTCTATCCGGCCACCGTGGTCACCGACTGCCGGCACGACATGCCGTTGGTACGGGAGGAGACGTTCGGGCCGGTCGCCCCGGTCGTGGTCGTCGACTCGTTCGACGAGGCGCTGCGCTGCGCCGCGGACTCCCCGTACGGGCTGGCCGCCAGCGTCCTGACCACGTCGATGAGTCACGCGCAGCGGGCCTGGCGGGAGCTGCCGGTGGGCACCGTGAAGGTCAACGCGGTGTTCGGTGGCGCGCCGGGAGGGGCCGCGCACCCACGACGGGGCAGTGGGCAGGGCTTCGGCTACGGCCCGGAACTGCTGGACGAGTTCACCGCCACGAAGGCGGTGCACATCGAGGCGCCCGGCGGCGGGCAATGGTGAACGGTACGGGCGGACGCAGGGGTGGCGCGTCCGCCCGTACCGTGTCGGTGTTGTCGGCCGCGGCGGTGGTCAGTCGCCGCGAGCCTTGCGGGTGGCCCGGTCGTTGGCCTTCTGGATCGCCGTGACCAGATCCGGTTTGGTCATGCTGGACCGGCCGGGTACGTCGAGTTTTCGGGCCACCGCCATGAGGTGGTCCTTGCTGGCGTTGGCGTCGACTCCACCGGCGGTGGGGGCTCGCCGTTCCGGCCCGCCGCCGGCGGCCTGCTGGTCACTAGGACCCTTGCGGCCCTTCGGCTCCCAGTGGTCGCCCACCTTCTCGAACTGGTGCTTCACCGCGGCGAAGGCGGTGCGGTGCGACCGTTCCCCCTCGCCGTAGGTCTCCACCGCCGAGTCGTGCGTCTTCTCCCAGGTGCGCTGCGCCTTCTCCGGGGAGCGTCGCAGCGTGCTGGGCAGGTCCTCGCGCCCGGGCATCTCGTCCTCCTCCGTAGCGACAGGGTCACCCTGACCGTTCCCCGTTGACGCGGCGGCAAACCATACGCGCGGCGAGCGCGACGCCGCCGAGTTTCTCGATTTCCCGATCCGGGTATCGGGGGCCAGGCCCGACCGGACGACCGGTCATACCGGTGGCCGGGGCGCAGGGAGCGGCATGACGACCACGGAGCCCGGTACGACGCGCGACGACGCGCGCGGCACGCCTGTTCCCCACCGGATGCGGCAGTTGAGCTGGCGGACCTGGCGTGGGGTGCTGGTCCGCAGCGTGCAGAACTTCGTCAACGACAACTGCTCCGACTGGGCCGCCGCGCTCACCTACTACGGGGTGCTGGCGCTCTTTCCGTCCGCCATCGTGGTGGTGGCCCTGGTCGGTCTGGTCTCCGATGGCGAGCGGACCCTGGACACCGTGGTCGACCTGGCCAACCAGGTGGGCGCCGGGTCGGTGCTGACCAACGACGACGGCGGCGTGGTCGGCGTGCTCCGGTCCGTGGTGGTCCAGGAACACAACGCCAAGGTGCTGCTGAGCTTCGGTCTGCTCGGCGCGCTGTGGTCCGCGTCGGGGTTCATCGGCGCGTTTACCCGGGCTTCCAACTCCATCTACGGGGTGACCGAGGGCCGGCCGGTGTGGAAGTTGCGGCCGATACAGATCGGCCTGGCCGCGGTGACGCTCGTGCTGCTCGCCGTGGTCGCCCTCGCGCTGATCGTCAGCGGCCCGGTCACCGACGCGGTCGGTGATCTGATCAACGCCGGTGGCCTGGCCCGGACGGTGTGGAGTGTGGCGAAGTGGCCGGTGCTCGCCATGGTCATGATGGTGCTGCTGTCGCTGCTGTTCTGGATCGCGCCGAACGTACGCCAACCGCGCTTCCGCTGGCTCACCCCCGGCGGCGCGGTGGCCCTGGTCTCCTGGACGGCGGTCTCCTTCGGCTTCGGCCTCTACGTGGCCACCTTCGCCTCGTACCGGACGACCTACGGCAGCCTGGGCGCGGCCATCGCGTTCCTGGTCTGGCTCTACCTGTCCAACTCGGCACTGATGCTGGGGGTGCAGATCAACGCCGAGGTGCAGCGCGGGCGGCAGTTGCAGGCCGGCGACCCCGACCCGGACGAGCCGGTGCTGCCGCCCCGCAAGCCCGCCGACGACTGAGCGCCGGTTGTCGCCCGGATGTCCGGCCTCCGGGCCGGTTCGTCGCCCGGTGCCGGTTTACCGGGCAGGGCGCCGGGTAGCGCAGAAGGCATGGAGCGTGGCAACAGCAAGCACGGACCGAGGATCGACGAACAGATGAGTCAGGAGGTCAGCGGCCTGGTACAGGGGCCGGGGACCGGTGGCTCTCGGGTCGACGAGTCGCGGGTGCCGGAACCGGCTGGCGAGGACCAGCCGGAGACGACCACCGCCCCGGCCGGCGACCTGCGCACCGGGACCCCACAGGGGATGAGTTCCACGGACGTCGAGCAGCGCAGCCGGCTGGGCCGGTTCATCTCGATGAGCGCGCTGCCGGGCGACCGCCTGGTGCTCATCGCCAGCGCCCGCGAGAACGAGGCGCCGGACGACATCGTGGCGGCGTTGGAGCGACTGCCCGAGGGCACCCTCTACCAGACGGTCTCCGAGGTGTGGGCCGCGCTCGGCAACAAGAACGAGACAACCCGCTGGTGACCGGATCCCCCCGATTCGACGACCACCAGCGACTGAAGGAGGTTCTCTGATGAGTGGCGTGACCGAACATGTGGACGTTTCCGTGCCCGTACGCACCGCGTACGACCAGTGGACGCAGTTCGAGCAGTTCCCCGAGTTCATGGAGGGCGTGTCGGAGATCCGGCAGATCTCCGAAACGATGACCCACTGGACCGTGGAGATCGCCGGGGTGAAGCGCGAGTTCGACGCCGAGATCACCGAACAGCTTCCCGACGAGCGGGTCGCCTGGCGCTCGACCGACGGCACCCAGCAGGCCGGCGTGGTGACCTTCCACCGGCTCGACGCGGACAAGACGCGGGTCACCCTCCAGCTCGAGTTCGAGCCGCACGGCGTGGTCGAGCAGGCCGGCGACAAGCTCGGCATCGTCGACCGGCGTGCCAAGGGCGACCTGGAGCGGTTCAAGACCTACATCGAGCGGCGCGGTCAGGAGACCGGCGCCTGGCGCGGTTCGGTGGACCGTCCGCAGCCGTGACCCTGAGCAGTGACACCGATGGCCGCCAGCGTCCTGGCGGCCATCGCCGTGTCCGAGCCCTGTCGCCCGTTTGCGATCATCGCGCCCGGGTACGGCTCAAGACATGACCGACGACAACATCAGGGTGTGGCGCGACGAGGAACGGCTTCCGCTGGAGGAGCTGGAGAAGGCGGTGTCGGGCTCCAGCCTCGACGGGCAGGCCGACGACGTGACCGGCAACGACGCCGGCGAGGAAGCCACGTTCGGGCACGGGCCGGCCGCCTCGGACCGCGACGGGCAGGCCCGGGGCAACAGCCGCGAGGCGACCGACCCGGAGCGCCCCTACCGTCCCTCCACCACCGGCCGAACCGGGCCGGACGTCTGACCCTCCCCGTCGGGCTGAGCCGGCACGGGCCGGCCGCTCGGGCGCCGGGCACCCCACTCGTAGAGCGCGATCAACGCCAGCGCGAGCACCACCAGGGCCGAGCCCAGCACCTGCACCGACGTGTTGCCGATCAACACACCCAGTCCGGCCGGGGCGAGCGCCGCGCCGATGCCGGAGGCACCGATCTGCAGGCCGATGGCCCGGTCGGCGTGGGCCGCGCCGACCCGGTCGGCGGTGGTGAGGGTGAGCAGGGGAAACACCGGCGCGGCGGCGAACCCCACCACGACCAGGCCGAGCACCGCCAGCGCGGCCGGCCCGGGGGCGGCGATCAACCCCGCGCCCACGGCCATTCCGACGAGACTGACGCGCAACACGAGCGTCGCCCCCAGTCGCTCGGCCACCACGCCCTGCACGACCCGGCCCACGAAGAGGCTCCCCCAGTACGCGGAGACGCAGCCGCCGGCCACCGCCGCGCCCAGACCCCGGCCCTCGGTCAGCAGCAGGAACGCCCACAGGCCGGCGGACACCTCGAGGGCGACGTACAGCGCGAAGGCGAGCGTGCCGGACCACACCGCCGGCAGCCGCAGGGTCGCCCCGATCGGAACCCGGACGGCCGCGGCGGGCGCGGCCCCGGCGGCCCCGGCGGCCCCGGCGGTGGCCGGGCTGTCGCGTCGCCAGGCCCGCACGGTGAGCGCGAACGCGATGGCGAGGGCGAACTGGGCGGCGGCCACGGTGCCGTACCCCCAGCGCCAGGACAGTCCGGCGCTCAGCGCCCCCGTCATGATCAGCGGACCGATCGCCACGCCCAGGCCGAAGAAGGCGTGCAACCAGTTCATGTGGCGCGGCCCGAAGACCCCGGCGGCGTACGCGTTGAGCCCGGAGTCGACCGCGCCGGACCCGAGCCCGAGCAGCAGCGCACAGCCCACCAGCACGGCCAGCACCGGGCTCAGGACGTAGCCACTCAGGGCCAGGCTGGCCAGCAGGGTGCTGGCGGCGAGCAGCGCGCCCACGCCAATCCGGGCGAGCGTGAACCCGGCCAGCACGCTGGACGTCAGGTAGCCGACGGTGCCCGCGGTGAGCACCAGACCGACGGCCTCGGTCGGTACGTGGAAGTCGTCCCGGATCGAGGGCCAGGCGACACCGAGCAGGCCGTCGGGCAGGCCGAGGCTGACGAACGCGAGGTAGGCCAGCAGGAGCAGGGCGGCGCGGGGGCGGGCGGGCGCGGTGGACACGGGACACCATCCTGCCGCAGGGCACTTTAGTGCCGTCGGCGCCCGATCGCCCGCTGCGCAAAGAAGTCGTGTCCGGAAGGTCGAGAAAACGGACAGCTCATCCAGAATCGGCCGATCGGAGGACGGCAAACGGACTGACTCGCGTAAGAATTTCGGAATGCATCAAGGCTCCGGAATCCTCTCGTCGCGTCAGCGCCGGCTCGCCTGGCTCGGCTTCCTGCTCGCCGCCCTGCAGGCACCCGTGTCCGCCCGGCTGGTCGCCGACGACTCGTGGCTGTTCAGCCTCTGCGTCGCGCTGATGGTGGCGACCGTGATCATCGTCGACGACGCGGCGCGGCGGCGTCCGGCCAACGCGACAAGCGACTGATCCACGCTGCCCGGCCGGTCGTCCGGCCGCTGTCCCGCTGCCTGCCTTCCTGCCCTGCAACGCCTGTGGTTCTCCCGTTGGCCCTTCTGCGCGGATCGACCCCTGCGGTCAGCGCCGATCGGCCAGTGGCGCAGCCGACATCCGCCGACTGGCCGACGGCGACACCGTCACCCGTCGGTTAGCCTCGGTCACCATGCGTGTGCCGTTCAACCGGGTCGCCACCCGTACCGCCGTCGACTCGACGCGGTCCACCCTGGCCGCCCTCACCGTGTCCCTCGGCACCGTCGGGCTCGCGGCCGCCGCCGCGCGACCGGGGCTGCTGGCCCTCGTCGACCAGCACGCGGCTGCCGTGCGGGACAGCCTCGACGGTGACCGCCAGCCGCTGACCGCCGCAGCCCTCGCCGGCTACGCCGAGGGCGTCCGCGCCGCCGCGCTGGAGCACGGGTGGGTCCCGCCGGACGGGCCGGTGGACTGGAGTCACCCGGAGTGGCTCCTCACCCGGCTGCTCGCGGTCTGCGCGCTGGCCCGCCCGCTCGACGGCGCCTGACGGGCGCGGGGAGGGCACCCCGCGCATCGCTGCGCGGAGCACCCTCCCCACCTGCCGTGCCGTTTCCGCCTCGCTACGAGCGGTACTGCGGAGCTTCCTCGTCCACCCGAGGCATCGCCTGGGTACGATCGCCCCCGCGGTCGGCCATCTGCCGCTCCACGTCGCTGCGCCCGGCCGCATTGGCCTGACGCTGCTGCTGCACCGCCCGAGCTTCCCGGGCGGCCCGGTCCAGCCAGCCGTCCCAGCGGTTCTGCATCGGCTTCACGAGACCACCACCGACACCGACGATCAGGATGCCGGCCACCGTGGCGAGCACCGCGATCAGCACCGGGGTCGTCACCGTGGTGGCGATACCCACCTGGTTCAGTGCGGCGATCACGCCGAGCGCGATGATGAAGATCGCCGTGAGGTCGGCCAGGACCTTGCCGTACGACAGACCGCCAAGCGCCCCGGTGACCAGATCCCGGACGGCGTTGGCGATCGCAGCCGCCACCACCACGATGACGATCGCGATGAACGCCCGCGGCAGCCAGGACACCACGCCACTGATCAGGTCACTGATCGCGTTCGGCCCCCAGACCCCGAACGCGAACTGCAGCGTGAACAGCAGTACGGCGTAGTACGCCAGTCTGGCCAGAATGTCGGAGGCGTCGTACTTCGTTCTCTCCAGGGCCCGTTTGATACCGCCACGTTCGACCGCTTGGTCGAAGTGCACCCGTTCCAGCACCGTATCCACGATCTTGAGGACGGCTCTGGCGATGAGCCAGCCGACCACCAGGATGACGATGAAGGCCACTGCCTTCGGGATGAAGAGCAGCACCGACCTCCAGGTGTCGGCGATGGCATCGCCGATGTCGGCCTGCCGAACCGCGAGGGTTTTCAGCATGATGTCCCTCCTGTCGCATGGACTGCGCCGGGCGCTTACCCGGCTACCGGTCCGGCAGTCCGCGCAACGCGCCGTGTTTTTCCCGGCCCGCCGACGAGCAGGGGTCGTGAACTGCCCAGATAGGCAGCGCGTCGGCCACGGCGACGCCCCGCCGCCATGATCGGATGCCTTTTCCGACGGGCCGACTAGGCTGCGAACATGCCAGGAACGGTCGGGCGAGTCCCCACGCCAGCAACTCCGGTCCCGGGTACGTCCACCGGCGCCGGTACGGCCGCTGCCGTGCTCGCCCACGACTGGGCCGGCACTGCGCTGGGTCCACCGGAGGGCTGGGACGTCGCGGTGCGGGCGGTGATCGAGCTGATCCTCGCCTCGCCGATGCCGATGGCCCTGGCGTACGGAGACGACCTCGTCCTGCTCTACAACGCCGGCTACGCCGAACTGCTGGGCACCAAACACCCGAGCGCCCTCGGCCGCCCGGCCGCCGAGGTGTTCGCCGAGATCTGGGCGCTGCCCGGCGTCGGTCAGGTGTTCGAGCGCACCTACCGGCAGGGCGAGCCGTTCCTGGAGAAGGAGTCCACCCTGCCGCTGGTGCGGGGGCACTCCGCGACGGTGGAGCAGGCGGTCTTCACCCGGGGCTACTCGCCGGTGCGGGACAGCACCGGGAAGATCGTCGGCACGTTGACGGTCGCGGCCGAGACCACCCACGTCACCGAGCAGTTGCAGAGCCTCAGCGAGGTGGCCGCGGCGCTCGCCGGCACGCTCACCCTCGACGACGTGGCCCGGGTGGCGCTGCGGTACGCGATCACCACGTTCGACCCGGACCAGGCCTCGTTCGCGGTCGACGAGGGCGGCGGCGGTTGGCGCATGGTGCGCCGGGTCCGCGGCGAGTTGCTGGACGAGGCAGACGAGCGGCTTCCTCCGCTCTGGCGGCGCGCTCCGGCGGACTGGTCGGCCCCGGTGGTGCAGGCGGCCCGCTCCGCCGGCCCGTTCTTCGTCCGCGACGGGCAGCCGCTGCGGGAGATCGCGGTGGACCGCCACGACCAGAAGATCCGCTCGATGGCGGCCCTGCCCCTGGGCACCTCGGTGGTGCGCGGCGGGCTCGCGGTCGGCTACCAGGTGCCGCACACCTGGTCGCCCGCCGAGCGGGCGCTGCTGGCGGCCTCGGTCGAGCTGATCGGCCAGGCCGCGGAGCGGGCCCGCCGGTTCGAGACCCAGCACGGCACGGCCCAGTTGTTGCAACGCAGCATGTTGCCGGAGCACCTGCCGGACCTGCCCCGGTTGCGGGTGGCGGCCCGCTACGACCCGGGGGTGGACGGCAACGCCGCCGGCGGTGACTTCTACGACGCGTTCCTCCTGCCCGGCGGCGCGCTCGGCGTGGTGCTGGGCGACGTCGCGGGTCACGACGTGCAGGCCGCCGCACGGATGGGACAGGTCCGGGCCGCGCTGCGCGCGCTCGCCCTGGCCGATCCGGCGCCCGACGCGGTGCTGGCCGGACTGGACCGGCTGGTCACCAGCCTGGGCGCGGAGGCCAGCACCCACGAACTGTTCGTCACCGTGGCGTTCGGGGTCATCGACGCGGAGCGGCGGGAGCTGACCCTGGCCAGCGCCGGGCACCCCGCGCCGCTGATCCGCCGCAGCGACCCGACGGGCCGCAGCTACGCCGAGTACGTCGACGTGCCGGCCGGCCCGCCGCTGGGTCTGGGCAGCCGGCCCGGCATCACGACTGTCCCGTTCCGTCCCGGTGACACCCTGCTGCTGTTCAGCGACGGCGTGGTGGAGCGTCGTCGGCAGAGCCTCAGCGCCGGGCTGGCCACCCTCAGCGACGCCGTCGCCAAGGCCGGCAGTGGCGACCCCCGTGCCCTCTGCGCGGTGGCCACGGCGGCGGTGCCCGGCGGCACCGAGGACGACGTGGCCGTGCTCGCGGTCGAACACGCGCTCAAGCCGAGCCGCTCGGCGAGCATGGAGGTACCCGCGGAGCCGACCGCCCCCAGCCGCGTGCGGCACTGGATGACCGGTCAGCTCACCGAGTGGCAGGTGGCCGAGTCGGTGATCGGGGCGGCGGTGCTGTGCACCAGCGAACTGACCACCAACGCGTTGCTGCACGCCGGCACCGCCGCCCGGGTGGAGATCGACCTCAGCCCCGAGCGTCTCCTGGTCTCGGTCGCCGACTCCGGCACCCGGGGCACCGTGACCCGGACCCGCACCGACACGTTGAGCAGTCGCGGGCGTGGCCTGGGCCTGATCGAGGAGCTCAGCGACGCCTGGGGCACCGATCCGTCGGTCCGCGGCTCCACGGTCTGGTTCGAGATTCTGACGCCGCCGACCGCGCGTCCCTGAGCCGCCCGACGGGTAGGAGGGCGCCATGCGTAGCGAACAGCCCGCCGGAGTTCTCTTCGACGTCGACGGGACCCTGGTGGACACCACATACCTGCACACCGTGAGTTGGTGGGAGGCGTTGCGCCAGACCGACCAGCCGGTGCCGATGGCGGTGGTGCACCGCTCGATCGGGATGGGTTCGGACAGGCTCCTCGACCACCTGCTCGGCCCCGAGCGGGACCGGGACGCCGACGCGAGGCTGACGGACGCGCACGACACCCTGTACGCCGAGTACTCAGATCGCCTCACCCCGCTGCCCCGGGCCGCGGACCTGCTGCGCGCCTGCGCCGAGCGCGGCCTGCGGGTGGTGCTCGCCACCTCCGCCTCGGAGCCCGAGGTGGGCGCACTGCGCCGGGCGCTGGCCGCCGACGACGTGATCGACACGGTCACCTCCTCGGCGGACGCCCAGCAGAGCAAGCCGGCCCCGGACATCCTGGTCGCCGCGCTGGAGCAGTCCGGGTTGACCGCCGAGCAGGTGGTCTTCGTCGGCGACTCGGTGTGGGACGTCGTCGCGGCCGGCAAGCTCAACATTCCGTGCATCGGGGTGACCTGCGGCGGCACCAGCCGCGGCGAGCTCGCCGGCGCCGGCGCGGTGGCGGTGTACGACGACCCGGCCGCGCTGCTCGAGGAATTGGCGGACTCGCCGCTGACCCGACCGCGCTGAGGATCACCCGGGTTCACCGGCACGTACGCGCATAGCCGGTGCCGTTGCGGGGCAAGGTCTGTCACCACCTGCCCCGCGCCCCGCGGGTGCGGCCGAAAGGTGGTGCCGTGGAGCCGGTAGACGTGGCGTTCGCGCTTGTGGGCCTGGGCGCTCTGCTCGCGGGCATCCTGCCCCGGGTGCTGGAGCAGCGTCCGCTGTCCATGCCGATCGCCTTCCTCGCCCTCGGCATGCTGGTGTTCCTGCTGCCGGTCGGGCTGCCGACACCCGACCCGCTGGTCCACCCGGAGCTGACCACCCACCTCACCGAGATCGGCGTGATCGTCGCGCTGATGGGCGCCGGGCTCAAGATCGACCGACCGTTGAGTTGGCAGCGGTGGTCGTCCACCTGGCGGCTGCTGGCGATCGCCATGCCCCTGTGCATCGCGGCGGTGGCCCTGCTCGGCTGGTGGTGGGCGGGCCTGGTGCCGGCCGCCGCCCTGTTGTTGGGCGCCGCCCTGGCCCCGACCGATCCGGTGCTCGCCGCCGACGTGCAGGTGGGCGAGCCGACGGACGTGGAGGACTCCGAGGACGAGGTCCGCTTCGCGTTGACCTCGGAAGCCGGCCTCAACGACGGGCTGGCGTTCCCGTTCGTCTACGCCGCCATCGCCATCGCCTCGACCAGCCTCGCCCCGAGCGACTGGATGGCCGAGTGGTTCACCGTGGACGTGCTCTGGAAGGTGGGCGTCGGGGTCGGCGGCGGCGTGCTCATCGGTTGGCTGCTGGGCAAGCTGTTCTTCCGCGCGCCCAGCCAGCTGCGGCTGGCCCGACACGCCGAGGGCTTCCTGGCGCTGGCCGCCACGTTCCTGGCGTACGGGCTGGTGGAGGTGGTCGGCGGGTACGGCTTCCTGGCGGTGTTCGTGGCCGCTCGGGCGATCCGGGCGGCCGAGCGGACCAGTGAGTTCCACTCGGTGCTGCACGACTTCTCCGAGCAGGTCGAACGGCTGCTCACCCTGGTGCTGTTGCTGCTGCTCGGCGGCGCGATCGTGGGTGGCCTGCTGGCGCCGCTGACCTGGCCGGCGGCCGCCGTCGGGTTGGCGCTGGTGTTCCTGATCCGGCCGCTGTTCGGCTGGTTGTCGCTGCGGGGCGCGCCGGGGCGACCGGCCGAGCACTGGGTGATCTCGTTGTTCGGCATCCGCGGTGTCGGCTCGTTCTACTACCTCGCGTACGCCACCACCAAGGGGGACTTCCCGCAGGCCGAGCTGCTGTGGGCGACCGTCGGGCTGGTGGTGCTCGTGTCCGTGGTGGTGCACGGCATCGCGGCGACCCCGGTCATGCAGCTGCTCGACCGGGAGGGCGAACGCACCTCCGACCCGGCCGAGCGCGATGCCGACGCCCGGCCGGTCGCCGCAGCCGGCCACTCCTGAACGAACAGGTCAGACCGGCCGGCCCTGGCTCCGCGCCCGGTCAGGCCAGTCGGGCGGCGATGGCGCGGCCCAGGTCCCGACCGGAGCGCCAGGCGCTCTGCACCCGGGGCTTGCCGAACGCGTCGCCGGCCAGGCCGATCCCGTCGGCATCCAGGTGGTGGGTGTGACGGGTGGGGTCGCCGGTCGGCTTCGCGTACGTCCAGCGGTGCACCCGCACGTCGACGGCCTGCTCGGGCAACCCGAACAGGTCCCGGACGGCCTGCTCGACCGCCGGGCCAGCACCGGTCGGCTGGGCCAGGTGCCCGGCGGCGAATTCCGGCACCGTGTGCGCGACGAGCACCGGAGCGCCGTCACCGCGTCGGTCGCCGTCGTCGCAGACGAGATTGACGACCGGATGGCCGTTGACGAACGCGCCACGGAAGTCCGGCCAGCGCCGCGTCGGGAAGCGCAGCACCACGGCCAGGGACGGCGACCAGCGTTGCGCCTGCACGGCTCGGGTGGCGTCGGTCAGCGCCGGGTCGAGCAGCAGGGCGGCCTGCGGACCGGGCATGGCCAGCGCGACCGCGGCGCACGGTTCGCCGTCCACGGCCGGGCCGGGCTCCACGCCGAGCACCAGCCGATCCACGGTCACCGGCACCTCGCTGGCCAGGTGTTCGACAAGCGAACGCAGCCCACGCGGGGCGGCGAAGCGCATCGGGCCGGGCGCGTCGTGGCGCCCGTTCTCGTCGTACGCCTGGAAGGTGTCGGTCCACTCCCGGACCAGACCGGCGGCGCGCCACTGCTCGGTGACGGCGACGAAGTCCGGGTCGGTGGCGGTGAAGTACGCCGCCCCGATGTCCGCGGGTCGGCCCTCGAAGCGTTTGCTGGCCATCCGGCCACCGCAGACGTGCCCTCGCTCCCGGACCTGCACCGGCACCCCGGCCCGTGTCAACTCCACCGCACAGGCCACCCCGGCGATGCCCGCCCCGACCACCACCACACCCGACCGGTCCACGCTCATTCGATGATCGTAGGTGGCGGTGTTCGGGCATGAACCACCGATGACTGGGTACTGGCACAACTGTTCGAAGAGAGGGTGATGAATGATGACGGACCGCCGCACCGAGCAGGCCGACCAGAACGCCGCGATCAAGGACCCGGACGAGTGGGTGACCGGTGACGAGCCGCCGACCGCCGCCCAGGAGTCCTACCTGGGCACGCTGGCCCGGGAGGCCCACGCGGATCTCCCGGACGACCTGACCAAGGCCGAGGCCTCCAAGCGCATCGACGAGCTCCAGGCCAAGACCGGCCGAGGCCAGTAACCCCGGGTTGCGGGGGCGGTCAGGGACGGGGCAGGGCGTGCAGGCGCACCTCGGTCAGGCTGCCCCCGTGCACCTCGGCGGTGAGGTAGGTGGCGTGGGGTTGTGAGCGCCGGTCGGTGGGCGAGCCGGGGTTGAGCAGGCGCAGACCACCGGGCGCCTCGGTGTCCCAGGGGATGTGCGAGTGCCCGAAGACCAGCACGTCGACATCGGAAAACCGGGCCGCACACCGCTTCTCCCGACCGGTCCGTGGCCCGGTCTCGTGCACCACGGCGACGCGCAGGCCGTCGAGGTCGACCCGGGCCACCTCGGGCAGCCGGGCGCGCAAGGCCGGCCCGTCGTTGTTGCCGTACACCCCGACCAGCCGGCGCGACCGCGCGGTCATCGCGTCGAGCAGCGCCTCGTCCACCCAGTCACCGGCGTGCACCACCAGGTCCGCGGCCTCGATCGCCGCCCAGAGCGGGTCGGGCAGATCCCGGGCCCGCTTCGGTACGTGGGTGTCCGCCGTGAGCACCAACCGCATCCGGCCATTGTCCCCCGTGCCCCGACACCCCGCCCGGGCACGGCTCAGCGACGCAGCCGGCTCAGCGACGCGGCCGGCTCAGCGACGCGGCCGGCTCAGCGATCCGTCGGGGTGAAGTAGGCCGGGGGCATCCCGCACTCGCGCAACGTCGGGTTCCGCTCGACGTCGGTGAGCACTCCGGCGGCATTGATCAGGCCGATGTGCGAGAACGCCTGCGGGAAGTTGCCCAACTGCTCCCCGGTCTGCTGGTCGATCTGCTCGGCGAACAGGCCCAGGTCGTTGACCCGACCAGCCAGATCGCGAAACAACTCGTGCGCCCGGTCCCGCTCGCCGGCCAACGCCAGGCAACTCACCAGCCAGAACGAACAGATGACGAAGCCCGCCGGGTCGCCGTCCCAGCGCCGCAGCAGGCCGTCGTGCGACAGCCGCTGCTCCACCGCGCGGATCGTCGAGCGCATCCGCGGATCGTCGGCCCGCAGGAAACCCACAAGAGGCATCACCAGCGCCGACGCGTCCAACTCGTCGGAATCGAAAGTCCCGGTGTACGACTGGAGCCGGTCGCTCCACCCCCGCTCCAGCACCGCCGCGCGCACCTCGTCGCGGGCCGCCGTCCAGCGAGCCAGGTCCTCCGGCCCGCCGAGCCGGTCGCCGAAGCGGACCGCCCGGTCCAGAGCTACCCAGCACTCCACCTTCGAGGACACGTGGTGATGCTGGACGCCACGCTCCTCCCACATCCCCGCGTCCGGCAACTTCCAGCCCTGCTCGGCCTGATCGGCGAGCACCCGGAGCAGGTGGTAGACCTCGGGGTCGAACGGCTCCAGCCTGTCGCGCATCAGCCAGGCGGCGTCCATGGCCGCGCCGTAGATGTCGTTCTGGCGCTGCCGCCACGCATCGTTGCCGATCACCACCGGCGGGCTGTCGCGGTAACCGCCGAGCTGGTCCAGGCGATGCTCGGTGAGGTCCCGTTCCCCCAGCACCCCGTACATGATGGGCACCGGCTGGTCCTCGATCCGGCCCATCGCCCGACCCAACCAGGCGAACTGTCGCCGCACCTCGTCGAAGCAGGCCGAGCGCCACAGTGCCCGCAGGGTGTGGCTGAAGTCGCGCACCCAGACGTAGCGGTAGTCGTAGTTGCGGTTCCCGCCGAGCTCCTCCGGCAACGAGGTGGTCACCGAGGCCACCACCGCGCCGCTGGGCCGGTACGTCATGCCCTGCACCACCAGTCCGCTGCGCCGTACCTGCTCGGCGTAGAGCCCCTGGTACTGGTGCGAGGCGGCCCAGGACCGCCAGCCGGCAACGGTGTCGGCGATGGTCTCGTCGGCGTCCGGAACCTCCGGCAGTGGGGAGTCGTAGGTCGGGGCGTACCCGAGGGTGAAGTTGTGGGTCGTGCCGGCACGGACGGTGAACGTCGCGGTGGCCTCGCCGTCGTCGCCGCACGTCAACCGCACGTCGCTGCGGAACGTGAGCCGCGCGGCCCCGGCGATGGCCTCCAGCATGTCGTCCCGCTCGACCAGGTACGCGATGGTGCGCCCGTACTCGAAGCGCGGCCGGTAGTGCACCCGCATCGGCACCACACCGGAGAGCCCCTGCACGCTACGAACCAGTACCTGCGGCGGGTGCATCCCGATGTCATGACGTCGCGAGCCGGGCTCGAAGGCGAGCGCGTCGGTCAGTGCCACCGCACCCTGCGCGGTGCGGAAGACCGTCCGCAGCACAAGGGTGTCGTTGAGGTAGCAGCGTTCGACGGAATAGTCGCCCTCCGGTCGGATCGACCAGTGCCCGGCACCATCGTCGAGCAACCGCCCAAACACCGAGGGGGCGTCGAACCGACCCGGGCACCACCAGTTCACCGAGCCCGAGGAGTCCACCAACGCCGCGCTGCGCCCGTCGGCGAGGAAACCGTAGTCGCTGATCTGTCCGCTCTCCACCTGGGTGTCTACCCGGACAACCCGCGCACATGCCCGGCGGCGGGGGCTGGCGCGCAGCGTGCTGTCCGGCGTTACCGGTCGGCGTGGGCGGGAACCCCGGAAGCTGACGAGGGAGGATGCTCATGACGTCAGCTTCGGGGCCGACCGCCGCATGGCGGCCCGGCGCACAGGATGGCGACCTGCTTCCATCCGGGCCCGCCGGCCACCTGTCGACACCGTCCGGCAACGGCCACGGGCCGGAGACCGGCCCGCCGACCGTGACGATCGGCTCGTACCCGGACTATCCGGCCGCACAGCGGGTCGTTGACTATCTGGCCGACAATCGCTTTCCGGTGGAGCACACCGCCATCGTCGGCACCAACCTCACCCTGGTGGAGACGGTGCTCGGGCGGATGACCACCGGTCGAGCCGCACTGCTCGGCGCCGGCACCGGCGCCTGGTTCGGACTCTTCATCGGCCTACTGTTCGGCATCTTCACCGTCGGCAACTGGCTGGCGGTGATCCTGGTCGGGCTGGTCATCGGCGCGATCTGGGGTGCCGTGTTCGGCGCGGTCGCACACGCGATGACGGGCGGGCAGCGCGACTTCACCTCGGCCAGCTCACTACGCGCCGGCCAGTACGCGGTGACCGTCGACGCGCAGCTCGCCGACCAGGCCCGACAGCTGATGGGTCGGATGCAGGTGCCGGGCGCGGCCGCCAACCGCTGAGCGACGACCGACCGGCCGCCCGTTCCGGCAGCACCCGGGGCGGGCGGCCGTTCAGTCGTGGTACGTCAACTCGCCGGCGCGGATCTCGACCTCGACCCGGTTCTCCGGCGGCGCCAGGGGGCACGCCCAGCGGTCGTCGTACGCGCAGCTGGGGTTGTAGAGGTAGTTGGCGTCCAGGCGGACCCGGTCGCCGGGCAGCAGCTCGACACCTCGACCGAAGGTGCCCTTCACCGTGTCGGTGAGGTAGCGGCCGCCCCCGTAGGTCCCCCGACCGCAGGTGCCGTCGCGCAGCGGCACGAACAGCCCACCGCCGTACGCCTCGATCCACCACAGGGTCAGCGGCCCCCACGGCGTCTCGGCCACCGCCAGCCGCCGGTACGCGACCACCCCGTCCGGGCCGCCGGTGTCGATCCGCAGCTCGCCGCTCGCCGACCGCAGGGACGCCTCGACCACGGCTTGCGGGTTGGGCGGGAAGTAGCGCACCCCGGAGAAGCCCGGCCGCTCCGCCGCGGGAATCGGGCTCTGCGGGTGGGTGGCGAAGAGGTCGTCGCGGCCGGCTCGGAACCCGGTGAGGTCGACGTCGGACAGGTACAGCCGAGCCACCCGCTCCCGCCAGTCGGCCAGCTCCAGATCGTTCAACATGGCGGTGACTCCTGATCGAACGACAGTTCTCCGGACCGGATGGGTTTGCCACAGGCACGACACCGGACGTCGGCGACGAAGACCTGGCCGCAGACGTCGTGGATGAAGTCGACTCTGGGCACGTTGCCCTCGCTGTACGTGTCACCCCAGCGCTTGAGCACGAGGATGACCTGCCCGAGGTCCTTGCCCTTCTGGGTGAGTTCGTACCCCGCGACTTTGCCGTTCTCGCTGGCACGGGTCTGGAGAATGCCGGATTCGGCCAGTTTTCGCAGTCGGGCGGCGAGAACGTCCCTGGGTGCGCCGACGGCCCGGAGGATCTCGGTGTACCGCGAGGCACCGAACGCGAGTGCTCGCACGATGTGCAGCGACCACCTGTCATTGACCGCGTCGAGCGCCACAGCGAGGGCGTCCCGCTCTGGTTTGATTTTCAAACCGTCGGTGCTACGGTTCGTTTGGTTGGACATTCAAACCACACTACCCGAGGAAGCACCCATGACGTCGCCACCCGATTCCCGTACCGACAGAGCGTTGCCCGTCGTCACCCAGCGCCGCGCCTGGACAACGCTCGTGATCACCGGGCTGATCATCGGCACCGCGTTCATCGCGATCTACGTCGGACTGCAACGCAACCCTCAGCCGAGCCGGCTGCCGATCGCCGTCGTCACCGGGCAACTGTCGACCACCGCGCGGGCGGGGTTCGGCAACGCCGCAGCCATCACCGAGGTCGCGAGCGTCGCGGACGGCGAGGTTATGGTGCGGCACGGCGACGCCGTCGCCGTCCTCGGCGCGACCTCCCCCACCAGCCTGACACTCGACTACGCGGGTGCGAGCGGGTTCAGCGAGAGCGGGGCCGCGCGTCAGCTCGCGGCCGGTCTCGCGCAGAAGGCTGGGGCCACCGTCCAAGAGCACGACATCGTGCCGCTGGCGACCTACGACAGCCGAGGCCTGTCCGCCTTCTACGTGGTGTTCGGCGTCACCCTCTCGTCGTTCGTCCTCGCGCAAGGGCTCACCGCGGCCACCGCGAAGGTGCGCCTCCGTCACCGCCTCTATGCGATGGGCGGATTCGCCGTCGCGATCGGTGTGATCGCGGCGACCGTCGCGGGTCCGGTCTACGGGTCACTGACCGCCCCGTTCCCGCTGCTCGCGATCTCGCTCATCCTCCTGTCCGCCGCGAGCGCCTTCACCACGAAGGCTCTCGGGGCCTGGCTCGGCCCGGCAGGCATCGCCCTCGCCGTGCTCACCCTCACCACGATTGGCAACGCGACGAGCGGAGCGACGATCGGGATCGACCTGCTACCGGGGTGGGCGCAGGCGATCTCGGGGAAACTTCCGCCGGGCGCGGCCGTGCGGGCAGTCAACAACTTCGGCTACTTCGACGGCGCACACACGGTGGCGCCCCTCGTCATCCTCGCCGCCTGGTTCCTGTCGGGCCTCGGTCTCGTCCTGCTCCGGCAGCGGGCCGCGCAGCGACGCCCACTCGCCGCAGAGGTGCAACGATGACCGCCCGAACCAGCCCGGTGCCCCAACCTTGACCGCAGCCCTCGGTCGCCGGGTCGGGTGGGCAGGGCACGCGTGCCCGCCCGGCCGTCAGCGTGGTGACGGCCAGTTGCTCAGGACCGCGTCGAGGGCGTCCAGGGTGCGCGACCACGAGTCGTCCGTCGCTCGCGGGGTGTGCCGGAAGCCGCCGGTGCGCTCCAGGCTGACGAACCCGTGGAACGTGCTGTGCATCATCCGGACGGCGTCGGTCTGGTCGGGCTCGGCGAGCCGGTAGCCGCGCAGGATCGCCCGGGTCATCTCGGCGTGTCGGACGCCCGCGCTCGCCGCGGCGGTCTCCGGGTCCAGGTCGATCTGCATGGCGGCGTACCGGCCCGGGTGCTGTGTCGCGTAGTCCCGGTAGGCGTTGCCAAACGCCACCAGCGCGTCCTTGCCGGCGCGGCCGGCGAGCGCGGCGCCCACCCGATCGGCCAGTTCCGCCAGCGCCAGCAGGGCGATCCGGACCCGCAGGTCCTGTGCGTTCCTGAGGTGGAAGTACAGGCTCGCGTCCTTCACCCCGAAGTGGCGGGCGAGCGCGGCGACTGTCACGTTGTCCAGGCCCACCTCGTCGGCCAGCTCGGCCCCGGCCAGCGTCAGCCGTTCGACGGTCACCCCGGCACGTGGCATACAGCACTCTCCCAACCTAGCCGTAATAATCGCTTGCCTAGGAGAGCTAGGCTACTACCTATGTTGGTCCTGACCGAATCCGCCATCCGCGCGTCCTTCGTCAACTGCAGCCGGGGCGAGGCGAAGCGGCTGACCGTACCCAACGATCTTGCGATGCGCCCCTGGGACGATCTCGACTTTCTCGGCTGGCGGGACCCCTCCGCTCCGCAGCGGGCCTATCTGGTCGCCGAGACCGACGGCAAGCTGACCGGGGTGGTGCTGCGGGCCGCGAAGCACCAGATGGGGCGCGTGCGGCACAGCATGTGCTCGTTCTGCCTGACCACGCACCTCGGCGGCGGCGTCTCGCTGATGACCGCCCCCAAGGCCGGCCCGAGCGGACGCCAGGGTGACTCCGTGGGCACGTACCTGTGCTCGGACCTGGCCTGTTCGCTGTATCTGCGCGGGAAGAAGCACGCCGGGCCTCCCGCGCCCGAGCCACTGCCCCTGCCGGAGCGGATCGGGCGCGTCCAGACCGCCCTCGCGACGTTCCTCCGCAAGGTCACCGAGTGACGGCTCGGCGCGACCGGGCCGAAGCGTGTTCGGACCCCGACTACCTGTCGGTCGACAGACGGGCGTGCAGGTGCTCGTCGTAGCGGCGGCCGTCGCCGTAGCGGTGCGACTCGCGCAGCGTGCCCTCGGCTAGGTAGCCGGCGCGCTCGGCGACCCGGCAGGACGCCGGGTTGGCCACTGCGTGACACAGTTCCAACCGGTGCAACCGCAGGTCGCTGAACGCCCAGTCGGTGAGCCGGGTGACGGCCCGCACCGCCACCTGCCGCCCGCGCGCCGCCGGCGCCGTCCAGTACCCGATGGACGCGTCGTCGTGGTGGATGCTGTGCAGCGACACCGAGCCCAGCAGTTTCCCGTCGGCCGCCGAGGCCACCGCCAGGGAGACGTGGTCACCGGCAGACCAGTCGGCCCGGCGGCGGACCCAGAGCAGTGCGGCCTGATCGTCGATCGGGCCGCCACCCTGCGGGTTCCACTGGGCGATGGCGGGGTCGAGCAGGGCTTCGCGCACCGCCGGAGCGTCCTCGTCTCGCCAGGGGCGCAGCAGCAGGTCGGCGGTGGTGAGCTCCAGGTGTGCCACGAGGCCGGAGTCTGACACATCGCAGGGCCGTCGCACCGTTGATGTTGCCTCCGCTTCCTTCAAGTTTGCAGGAACCGGCCGTTCGCCGGCCGGAACGTGACCCAGGCAACGCTCAACCGCAGTATTTAAATTTTGAAGAAGTGCTATCGTCATGGTCATGACCGAGAGCCTGGACCGCACCCGAGAGGCCGCCTGGCGCGCCTACATCGAGGCCAGCCAGCGTCTCTACACCCAGTTGGAAGAGGACCTGCGCGCCGACAGCGAGCTGAGCTTCCCCGACTACCACGTGCTGGTCCTGCTCTCCGAGGCACCCGGGCAACGGCTGCGGATGGGCGAGTTGGCCAACCGGCTCATCTTCTCGCCCAGCCGACTGACATACCAGATCTCCTCCATGCAGCGCCGCGGCCTGGTCAGCAGAGAGCCCTGCCCGGACGACCGACGCGGCAGCGAGGCGGTGCTCACCGCCGCCGGGCTGCTCGCCCTGTCCGAAGCCGCACCGCACCACCTGGCGTCGGTTCGGGCCCACCTCATGGACGACCTCGACGACGCCGAGGTCGCCTGCCTCACCCGGGTCTTCGACCGGCTCGGCCGCCGCCTGCGCGCGGCCCGGACCGCCTCGTCCACCCACGCCACCCGCTAAGGAGCTCCCGATGCCCGCGATCACCGTCGACAACGTCGTTGTCCTGCCGCGCCTGCCCCAACTCGGCGAGAACACCGCTTTCCGCAAGGTCCGCACGGTGACCACCGCGCCCAGCGGCTTCGAGGGTGAGGGCTTCCCGGTCCGTCGCGCCTTCGCCGGGGTGTCGACCACCGACCTGGACCCGTTCATCCACCTCGACCAGATGGGCGAGGTCGACTACGCGCCGGGCGAGCCCAAGGGCACCCCGTGGCACCCGCACCGCGGCTTCGAGACCGTCACGTACATCATCGACGGCATCTTCGACCACCAGGACTCCAACGGCGGTGGTGGCACCATCACCGACGGCGACACCCAGTGGATGACGGCGGGCAGCGGCCTGCTGCACATCGAGGCGCCGCCGGAGCACCTGGTGATGAGCGGTGGGCTGTTCCACGGCACCCAGCTCTGGGTCAACCTGCCCCGCTCGGCCAAGATGAACCCGCCCCGCTACCAGGACATCCGGGGCCGGCAGTCGGCGCTGCTCACCACACCCGACGGCGGCGCGCTGATCCGGGTCATCGCCGGTGAGATCGCCGGGCACCGCGGCCCGGGGTCGACGTTCACGCCGATCACCATCACCCACGTCACGGTGCAGCCGGGTGCGCAGGTCGACCTGCCCTGGCAGCCCGACTTCAACGCCCTGGTGTACGTGCTGGGCGGCCGGGGCACGGTCGGCACCGAGCGGCGGCCGGTCCGCACCGGCCAGCTCGCGGTGCACGGCCCGGGTGACGCGCTGCGGTTCGCCGCCGACACCGCGCAGGACAGCAACACCCCGGCGCTGGACCTCTACATCATGGGCGGCAAGCCGATCCGGGAGCCGGTGGCGCAGTACGGCCCGTTCGTGATGAACACCCGCGACGAACTGCTCCAGGCGTTCGACGACTTCAAGGCCGGTCGACTCGGCGTGATCCCCACCGAGCGGCTGCCGCACACCGGCGGGCAGGGCACCCGGCCCTGACCCCGCCTCGGCACTGAGATCGGCGCCGGCGCCCCCGGTTCACCACGGGCGCGCCGGCGCCGCCTCAGGAGACCGCAAAAATCCCGGCGACACCAAGAATCACCATCACCAACACCGCTACCAGCGCACCCCGTTCGCTCTCCACCGCTGGCTCGCGGTACTCGGTCCCGGGGTTCGTTGTGTCGCGGGGCATGGTGTGGCCTCCTCGGCTGTTGTCGCGTCGTTGCGATGGCGTTGGCCAGGTCACCGGTGTGCCGGGCTGGCGTGCGGACCCGCGTCGGGGGTCCTACCGTGAGGACGTAGTCGACCTCCGGGGGGCTGGACGTGCCGTTACAAGACTGGTTCCTCACCGCGCAGGAACGCGCCAACCCGGTCTCTGGGTTACCCGTCTCGACCAGGGGAAACCTCGCTGAGCCGCTGATTCACGGTGCCGCCTACTTCGACCGGCTGGTCGACGAGGTGCAGGCGCTGGGAGCCGGCGACCACCTGTTCTTCACCGACTGGCGCGGTGACCCGGACCAGCGGCTGCGTCCGGACGGTCCGACCGTCGCCCAGCTCTTCGCCCAGGCCGCCCAACGCGGCGTGGTGGTCAAGGGACTGATCTGGCGCTCGCACCTCGACGTGCTCGCCTACAGCGAGGCGGAAAATCGCGACCTCAGCGAGACGATCTCCGCAGCCGGCGGCGAGGTGCTGCTCGACCAGCGGGTCCGCCGCGGCGGCTCGCACCACCAGAAGCTCGTGGTGCTGCGGCACCTGGACGCACCCGAACGCGACGTCGCGTTCGCCGGCGGAATCGACCTGTGCCACAGCCGACGCGACGACGCCGCTCACCACGGTGATCCGCAGCCGGTCCAGATGTCCCCCCGGTACGGCCCCAACCCGCCCTGGCACGACGTCCAGCTCGCGGTGCGTGGCCCGGTGGTCGGCGCGCTGGACACGCTGTTCCGGGAACGCTGGACCGACCCGATGCCACTGGACTCGGAGAACCCGATGGCCTACCTGCGGGACCGGTTGCGCGGCGCGGACCTGCGGCCGGATCCGCTGCCCGAGCAACCCGCCGACCCGCCCGAATGTGGTCCCCACCAGATCCAGGTGCTGCGCACCTACCCCGCCGTCCGCCCGCGTTACTCGTTCGCCCCCGACGGCGAGCGGACCGTGGCCCGGGGTTACACCAAGGCGGTACGCCGCGCCCGCCGGCTCATCTACCTGGAGGACCAGTATCTGTGGTCGGCCGAGGTGGCGGACCTGTTCGCGCACGCGCTGCGGGACAATCCGGAGCTGCACCTCGTCGCGGTGGTGCCCCGGCACCCGGACGTGGACGGCCGGTTGGCGCTGCCGCCGAACATGGTCGGCCGCGAGCAGGCGCTGTCGCTGTGCGAGCGGGCCGCACCGGACCGGGTGCACGTGTTCGACGTGGAGAACCACGCCGGCGACCCGGTCTACGTGCACGCGAAGGTGTGCGTGGTCGACGATGTCTGGGCCAGCGTCGGCAGCGACAACTTCAACCGCCGGTCCTGGACGCACGACAGCGAGTTGTCCTGCGCGGTGCTCGACGACACCCGCGACCAGCGGGCGCCCACCGACCCGGCGGGCCAGGGCGACGGCGCGCGGACCTTCGCCCGGGACCTGCGGCTACGGCTCTGGCGCGAGCACCTCGACCGGGATCCGGAGGGCGCCGACGACGCCGACCTGCTCGACCCGGCGGACGCCGTCGAGGCTGTCACGGCCGCCGCCGACGCGCTGCAACTGTGGTACGACGACGGCCAGGTGGGCGAGCGACCGCCCGGCCGGCTGCGCCCGCACCGCCCCGAGCGGCTGCCGTGGTACACCCGCGCCTGGGCGCTGCCGGTGTACCGGCTGGTCTACGACCCGGATGGCAGGCCGCTGCGGGCGAGGCTGGCCGGCACCTGGTGAGTCGACCGGAGCGGCTCCGCCGCTGCGGCGACGACCGGATGCACGCTCAACCCACCGGGGTAGGCGAACGAGGAGCGCGGCGAGTAGTAGCCGAAGCCGATGGTCAGTGGGTTGGCCGGGCGGAGCGCGTACATCGGATGCCCCGGCTGGAGGAACTCCACCGACTCGATCTCGAACGGGGCGACCGGTTCGGCGACGAACGGGTAGACCGAGCTGAGGAGCTGGCCGTCGCGGCGGGTGAAGTAGCGATGGTGACCGCTGCTGATCGCGTGGCCGGTCTCCCCCACCCGGCACCGTGCCCGGATCAACGTCGTCCCGCCGATGTCCGTCTCGGAAAGCAGGGCCTCGCCGCGCACCTCGATCCGGGTCCGGCCGGTCAACACCGGAGCACCGCGGGCGGCGGCGTAGTCACGGACCCGCCTGCTGGAGGCCACGTAGGTGGTCCACCAGCCGCCCGGGTTGAGCCCACCGGGGGCGTCGACGCCGAGTAGCGAGACGCCAAGATAGGTCAGCGAGTACGCGCCGAAGCCGGAGGTCTGCGTCTCGTCCTCGACGATGTACTGGTTGAGGAACACCTGGTGGTCGGGGCGCGGGCACAGGCCGGGTGGGACCAGTGCGGCGACGGCGTCCGGGTCGGCCGGAATCCAGCTGAAATAGAGCGTGCGGCTGTTCACGACGAGCTGGGGAGCGGCTGGATCGAGCACGGCGCCTCCGAACCGGGTGTGTACACGCGACGCTACGGCCGGTCCCACCGGCGGGACAACGACGGATAGTCGACACTCCTGTCCAGCTGTCGGATTTCATGTTGACCACACGGCCGATGCGGCGGGTCCATCCGGATAGGCCGGCCGGCTGAGCGGCTGAGCAGCGCCACCAATGGGTAAGGGTGACGACAACCCTCCCGCCACGCGCCCTATTTAAACCCTTTTGTGGCGCGACACGCCTTAAGTGCGTCAACCTTTCGGCTAGATTTCGGGGAGACGATCAGGTTAGAGTGAGTCCCGAACGGCCCATTGAGAGTTAAACCAAAGCGTCACACCTTTTTGTCCGCGGACAAGGTGCAGGGAGGACCACCCATGACCGCGCCAACGATCACCGAGCAGCCGAGCACCACGGCGAAGGCCAGCACCAAGCTTGACCCGCGCGCACTCACCGACAGCGCCGCCGACCTGCTCAACGCCATGGCGGCGCTGCCCGCCAACCACCCGTCGCGCGCCGCACTGCGGGACCGCGCCATCGAGGCCTGGCTGCCGCTGGCCAACCACCTGGCCCACCGCTACAGCGGCCGCGGCGAGCCGACCGACGACCTGGCCCAGACCGCCGCGGTCGGCCTGATCAAGGCCATCGACAAGTTCGACCCGTCCCGCGGTGTCGACTTCGCCGGGTACGCGATCCCCACCATCATCGGCGAGCTCAAGCGGCACTTCCGGGACCGCACCTGGGACATCCGGGTGCCCCGCCGGCTCCAGGAGCTGCGGCTGGCCATCTCCGACGCCAACAGCTCGCTCCTGCAGACCCTCGGCCGCTCGCCGACGGTCGCCGACATCGCCGCCCACCTCAAGCTCACCGAGGAAGAGGTCCTGGAGGGCCTGGAGGGCGCCCGCGCGTACAACGCGGTGTCGCTGTCCACCCCGACCGGTGACGGCGAGCGGGCCACCGAGCTGGGTGACATGCTCGGCGGCGAGGACAACGAGTTCGAGATCGCGGAGCTGCGGGTCGCTCTCGGCCCGGCGCTGGCCACCCTCGACGAGCGCGAGCAGAAGATCCTCACGCTCCGCTTCTACGGCAACCTGACCCAGTCGCAGATCGCCGACCAGATCGGTGTCTCGCAGATGCACGTCTCCCGGCTGTTGACCCGGGCGCTGACCAAGCTGCGCGGTCAGCTCGACGGCACGTACTGAGGTAGCGACGACGGTGGGCCGGGTCTGTCGACCCGGCCCACCGTCGTACCCGGAGGCACCCGCGCCGGTGCGAGACTGGGCCGTGCTCTCCGACGTAACCCTGGACCTGCCGGTACGCCCGGTGCTGCCGGCGCTGGTCGCGGCACTCGACGCGGCCGGGGCCGGCGTCCTGGTCGCTCCGCCGGGCACCGGCAAGACCACTCTCGCGCCGCTGGCCGTGGCCGACCGGGTGACCGGGCGGGTGGTGATCGCGCAACCCCGTCGGGTGGCCGCGCGCGCCGCCGCCCGGCGGATGGCCGAGTTGCTCGGTGAGCGGGTAGGCGACCGCGTCGGTTACGCGGTGCGCGGCGAGCGTCGGGTCAGCTCCGCGACGCGGGTGGAGGTGGTCACCACCGGCCTGCTGGTCCGCCGGCTGCACCACGACCCGGAGCTGTCCGGCACGGGCGCGGTGCTGCTCGACGAGTGCCACGAGCGGCAACTCGACGCCGACCTGGCGCTGGCCTTCACGGTGGAGGCGCGGGCCGCGCTGCGGCCGGATCTGTGGCTGCTGGCGATGTCCGCGACCCCGGACACCGACCGCTTCGCCGCGCTGCTCGGCGGGTCCGCCCCGGCCCCGGTGGTACGGGCCGACTCGGCACTGCACCCGGTTGAGCGGATCTGGGCCCCGCCGGCGCGCCCGATCGTCACCGCCGGTGCCGGGCCGGTGGATCGGGCCCTGCTCGACCACGTGGCCGCGACCGTCCGGCGGGCGCTGCGCGAACGCGCCGGTGACGTGCTGGTCTTCCTGCCCGGCGCCGGCGAGATCGCGGCGGTCAGCGGCCGGCTGGCCGACCTGCGGGACACCGTCGCGCTGTTGCCGCTGCACGGCCGGCAGCGGGGCGCCGAGCAGGACGCGGCCCTGCGTCCCGCCGACCGACGCCGGGTCGTGCTGGCCACCGCGCTGGCCGAGACCAGCCTGACCGTGCCGGGCGTGCGGGTGGTGGTGGACGCCGGCTTGTCCCGAGTGCCCCGCATCGACCTGGCCCGAGGGCTGGGCGCGCTGGTCACCGTGCCGGTCTCCCGAGCCGCCGCCACCCAGCGGGCCGGCCGGGCCGGCCGGGAGGCCCCGGGGTACGTCTACCGCTGCTGGTCCGCGGCGACCCACGAACGGTTGCCCGCCCGCGCCGAGCCGGAAATCGCCACCGCCGACCTGACCGGTTTCGCACTGGAGCTGGCGGCCTGGGGCCGGCCGGACGGCGTCGGGCTCGCGCTGCCCGACGCGCCACCGGCCGCCGCGCTGACGGTGGCCCGAGACACTTTGCTCACCCTGGGCGCGGTCGACGTCGACGGTCGGATCACCGCGCGGGGGCGGGCGATCGCCGCCGCCGGCGCGCACCCACGGCTGGCCCGGGCGCTGCTCGACGGCGCCGGTCGGGTCGGCGCGGACCGGGCGGCGGAGGTGGTCGCCCTGCTCGCCGAGGAGAGCGCGGCCGGCCCCGGCGACGACCTGGTCGCCGGTTGGCGTCGGCTGCGCGCCGGCGTCGACGCGGGGGCGACCGCCCGCTGGCGCGCCGAGGTACGCCGGTTGCGCGCCGCGTTACCCACCGGCTCCCCGGCCGAGGGCCGCGCCGCCCGCGGCTCGGGTGGGCTGAGCGACGATCTCGCCGCCGGGCTCCTCGTCGGTCTGGCGTACCCGGAGCGGTTGGCCCGGGTGCGGCGGCCGGGCGGATCGTCGTACCTGATGACCGGCGGGACCGCCGCGGAGCTGACGGCCGGGTCGGGGCTGGCCGGGTCCGACTGGCTGGCGGTGGCCGTCGCGGACCGTACCCCCGGCGCTCCGTCGGCCCGGATCCGCCGGGCCTCGCCGGTGGACGAGGCGACGGCCCGGGAGGCGGCCGGTCCGCTGCTCCGGACCACTCGCGAGGTGGGCTGGTCCGACGGCGACGTGGTGGCCCGGGAGGTGACCCGACTGGGCGCGATCGAGCTGCTCCAGCGGCGGCTGGACCGGCCGGAGCGGGCGGAGGTGGCGGCGGCCGTGCTGACCGGTCTTCGCCAGGAAGGGCTGGGGTTACTGACCTGGACCCCGGCGGCGCGGGCACTGCGGGAGCGCCTCGGGTTCCTCCGGCACCACCTGGGCGACCCGTGGCCGGAGGTCAGCGACCAGGCGTTGCTCGACGCCGCCGGGACCTGGCTGGGTCCCGAGTTGGCCGGGGCTCGGCGTCGGGCCGACCTGGCCCGGGTGGAAGTGTCGTCGGCGCTGCGCCGGCTACTGCCCTGGGCGCAGGCCGCCCGCCTGGACGAGCTGGCCCCGGAGCGGATCGAGGTGCCGAGTGGGTCCAGGGTGCGGGTGGACTACACCGATCCGGCCGCGCCGGTGCTCGCCGTGAAGCTTCAGGAGACGTTTGGCTGGTCGGCGGCCCCCCGCATCGGTGCCGGGCGGACACCGGTCCTGCTGCACCTGCTCTCCCCCGCCGGCCGGCCGGTGGCGGTCACCGCCGACCTCGAGTCGTTCTGGCGTACCGGCTACCCGCAGGTGCGCGCCGAGCTGCGCGGGCGCTATCCCCGGCACCCGTGGCCAGAGGATCCTCGGACGGCGACCCCCACCCGGCGCGCCGCGCCACGCCGACGCTGAGCGCCGGCGCTACTCCTGCGAGACGTCGGCCACCACGACACTCACGTTGTCCGGTGCGCCGGCGTGCAGTGCCAGATCGATCAGCTTGCCCGTGCAGGCGGTCCGATCGGGATAGTCCCTGAGCACCTCGGTGAGGGTGTCCGGGCGGACGACGTTGGAGAGGCCGTCGCTGCACAGCAGCCAGCGGTCGCCGACCCGGGGCACCATCGTCGAGTACGACGGGTTGACCTCCTCACCCTGGAGCGCCTGGGTGACGACGGCGCGGCGCGGATGGCTGCTGGCCTGGTCCGCGGTGATCACGCCCTGGTCCACCAACATCTGGACGAACGTGTCGTCCCGGGTGACCTGCTTGAGCACGCCCTCGCGGAACAGGTAGGCCCGGGAGTCGCCGACGTGCGCGAGGGCCAGGCAACTGCCGGTCCGGGCGAACAGCAGGGCGGTGAGTGTGGTGCCCATGCCCTGGCGCTCGGGATCCTCGGCGACCGCCTGGCGGATCCGGGAGGTGGCCAGCGCGATTCCACCTTCGAGCGCGGCCACCAGGGCATCCTCGGGGGTTTCCAGGTCCAGCGGGGCCAGCGCGTCGATGGTGAGGGCGCTGGCCAGGTCGCCGGCGGCCATTCCGCCCATGCCGTCGGCGACGGCGACGAGCCAGTTTCCGGCATGCAGGGCGTCCTGGTTTCCGCTGCGGATCAGCCCACGGTCGCTCGTCCCCACGGAACGCAGCTTCAGGGTCATGGGAGGCAGCCTGCCAGGCGAAGGGCGCAGTTGTCTCTAGGAGATCAGGACGACGGCGCGTGGCGCGGCCAATCTCACGTCCACACGTCGGTGTCCCGGGTCGCGGCGGGCGCGGCGGTCGCCCTCGTCGCGCACCAGAACCCATCCAGTCAGATCAATTGACACGGGGTGCCGCCGCTGGAAACATCGAGCCGTTACCTGGGAGCGCTCCCAGGTTTTCGGTCACCACCACCGTCCCCCACCCGTCCGGAAGGACTCCCCGTGACGAGATCCCGACGCCGCCTCCTGTTGGCCGCGGCGACCACCCTGGCCCTCACCGGCGCGGGCGCCGGCGCGGCCCACGCCGCGCCACCACCGGATGCCCCCGAGCAGATCGACAACGGCGACTTCAGCGAGGGGGTGAGCCCCTGGTTCTCGTTCGGCACCGGCGCACTCGCGGTTACCGACGGGCAACTCTGCACCACCGTGGCGGGCGGGCTGGCCAACCCCTGGGACGCCGGCATCGGCCAGGACGGGGTGCCGCTGATCGCGGGCGCCGAATACACCCTCGGCTTCGCCGTCTCCGCCACCCCCGGCGCCGCCGTCAAGGCCGTGCTGCAACTGGGCAGTGCCCCGTACACGACGTACGCGGCCGTCGACGCCACCGCGACCGGCACCCTCCAGCGGGTCGAGCAGACCTTCACCGTCCCGGACGACAATTCCAACGCCCAACTGATCTTCCAGGTCGGCGGCTCCGCCCAGACGCAGACCATCTGCCTCGACGACGTCTCGCTGCGCGGCGGCGAACCGCCCGAGCCGTACGTGCCGGACACCGGGCCGCGGGTGCGCGTCAACCAGGTCGGCTACCTGCCCGGCGGGCCGAAGAACGCCACAGTCGTCACCGAGTCCACCAGCGCGCTGCCGTGGCAACTACGCAGCGCTGCCGGTGCCGTCGTGGCCAGTGGCACCACCACCGCACGCGGTGTCGACGCCGCCTCCGGCCAGAACGTGCAGACCGTCGACTTCTCCAGCTACCGCACCCCCGGTAGCGGACTGACCCTCACCGTCGACGGCGAGACCAGTCACCCGTTCGACATCTCCGGCGCCGTCTACGACCAACTGCGCTCCGACTCGCTGCAGTTCTTCTACGCCCAGCGCAGCGGCATCGCGATCGACGGCGACCTGATCGGCGACGAGTACGCCCGCCCCGCCGGACACCTTGACGTGGCACCCAACAAGGGCGACACCAACGTGCCCTGCCAGCCGGGCGTCTGCGACTACTCGCTGGACGTGCGCGGCGGCTGGTACGACGCCGGCGACCACGGCAAGTACGTGGTCAACGGCGGCATCGCCACCTACCAACTGTTGAACACCTTCGAGCGCACCAAGACCGCGGCGACCGCCGACGGCGGCGCCGAGCTCGCCGACAGCACGCTGCGGGTGCCCGAACGCGACAACGGCGTGCCGGACATCCTCGACGAGGCCCGCTGGGAGCTGGAGTTCCTGCTGAGCATGCAGGTACCGGCCGGCAAGCCGCTGGCCGGGATGGTCCACCACAAGATCCACGACCAGAACTGGACCGGGCTGCCGCTCGCCCCGCAGGACGACCCACAACCGCGTGAGCTGCACCCGCCGTCGACCGCGGCCACCCTCAACCTGGCCGCCACCGCCGCCCAGTGCGCGCGACTGTTCGCCCCCTACGACGCGGCGTTCGCCGCCCGCTGTGGCACCGCCGCGGCCACGGCCTACGCCGCGGCCAAGGCCCACCCCGCGGTGTACGCCAGCCCGACCGACGGCACCGGCGGCGGCGCGTACGACGACAGCCTCGTCACCGACGAGTTCTACTGGGCGGCGGCCGAGCTGTACCTCAGCACGGGCGCGCAGAACTACCTGACCGACCTGACCGCGTCGCCGCACCACACCGGAAACGTGTTCGAGCCGCGCGGCTTCGGCTGGCAGAGCGTGGCCGCGCTGGGCCGCCTCGACCTGGCCACCGTGCCGAACGGGCTGCCCACCGCCGACCTCACCCGGGTCCGCGCCTCGGTCACCACCGCGGCCGACGCGTACCTCGCCGAGCTGCGCCGGCAGGCGTACGGGCTGCCGATGCCCGGCGACGCCGACAGCTACTTCTGGGGCGGCAACAGCAACGTCATCAACAACGCCGTCGTGCTGGCCACCGCGTTCGACCTGACCCGGAACCCCGCCTACCGCGACGGGGCCGTGCAGGCGATGGACTACATCTTCGGCCGCAACGCCCTGAACATCTCCTACGTCACCGGGTGGGGCGAGCACGCCGCGCAGAACCAGCACAGTCGGATCTTCGGCCACCAGCTCGACCCGAACCTGCCCCGACCGCCGGCCGGCTCCATCGCCGGTGGCCCGAACGCGGCCCTGCAGGATCCGTTCGTGGCCAAACTGCTCGCCGGCTGCAAGCCGATGTTCTGCTACGTCGACGACATCAACTCGTACTCGACGAACGAGGTCGCGATCAACTGGAACTCGGCGCTGACCTGGATCGCCTCGTTCCTGGCCGACCAGGGTGACGCCGGCGCGGTGCCGGCCAGCACCTGCTCGGTGAGCTACAGCAACTACGGCACCTGGCAGGGCGGCACCGGGTTCACCGCGCAGCTGACCATCCGCAACACCGGTGCCACGGCCGTCAACGGCTGGAACGTGCGCTTCGCGTTCACCGGCGGCCAGCGGGTGCGCGAGGCGTGGTTGGCGAAGGTCACCCAGGCGGGTGCGACGGTGACCGCGAAGAACGAGTCACACAACGCCAAGATCAATCCCGGCGGCACCGTGACGTTCGGCTTCAACGCGACGACCTCCGGCGGCGCCAACCCGAACCCGGGCCTGGTCACCCTCAACGGGAAGTCCTGCTCGCTGTCCTGAGCACGCCCGGCTGGTGGCCGCCCTCCCCCGGGCGGCCACCAGCTCGGCTGGATCCGCATCCCTACCATCGCGAGCATGGATGGACGAGGGTGGATCCTGGTCGGGGTGGCCGCCCTGCTGCTCGCCGCACTCCTGGTGGCGGCGCTGCTGGTCGTCGCGCGACGCCGGCGTCGCGCCCCGGCCGGGGCCGACGAGACGATGCGCCGGGCGCGCCAGGCGATCGCGGCGAGCGGGCACCGTCAGCGCCGCCAACGCCGGGGCACCATGCGCGGCAAGGGCTACGGCGGAAACGACAACCAGGCCTACAACAGTGGCGTCGCCAGCGACTCCGGCGGCGGGCCCTGACGCCCGCTTGCATCGTCGACGCGACGGGCGGCGGCCCGGACCCCGACCCGGGGTCCGGGCCGTCTCAGCGTGCGCCCGGGTCTGCGTCTCGCGCCCGGTGCTTACCTGTCTTCGGAGGTGGAGCTGTGCCCATGGACGACGGACCCGTGACGCCAGCGCTCCTGATCTGGACCGCACAACGGGTGATCAACCAGCATCGCAAGCCGCCGAGCCGCTGCGCGCAGTGCCAGGACGACGGGTGCGAGATGTTGACGTGGGCGCACAACGCACTCACGGCGCACCGCGAATGATCGAGCGGGAGCCAGCCCGCTCGGCAGGTGCGAAGACCTCCTCGCGCACGGATCGCCGAAATTGTCGTACACCTGTTCTATTCTCGGTGGGTGTTCGAGGAGTTGGCACAGGCAGAGGCGGCGATCGCCGCCTGCGCCGACGCGCCGGCCTGGGCTCTCACCGAGCCTGACCTCGTCTCGGCTCTCGACGCCGCGCACCGGCTTGAGAGCCGTCTGGCGGCCGTGCAACTGACCCTGGTGCGTGAGCTGGACGGCCGGGGCACGGCGGTGGCGCAGGGCGGGTCCTCGACGGCGGTCTGGCTGCGCGATCGGCTACGGCTCACGGTCCCCGCCGCCCGCCGGCTGGTCGACCTCGCCGGCGCGCTCGACACCGGCGCACCGGGGGTGCGGGCAGCTCTGGCCAGTGGGGCCATCAGCGTGGAGCAGGCCCGGGTCATCGCCGCGACGCTCGGCACCGTGCACGCCACCGCGGGCGCCGAGGCCGCCGACAAGGCGGTCGACGTGCTGGTCGAGTGGGCCGGGCAGTTCGAGCCGACCCTGCTGCGCAGGCTCGGCACCCGGATCCTCGACCACGTCGCCCCGGACGTCGCCGACGCCGCCGCCGAGGCCGCGCTACGGGCATTGGAGTCACGCGCCGCCCGCGACCGGCACGTCACCATCAGCGAGCAGCCCGACGGCCGGCTACGCCTCACCGGCACCCTCAGCCCCGAAGCCGCAGCCGCGTGCCGCGCCGTCATCGACCCACTGACCACGCCCAGCGGCCCCGACGACACCCGCACCCCGGGCCAGCGCCGCCACGACGCCCTCGCCGACGTGTGCCGACTGGCCCTGCGCACCGGCGAGCTACCCGAAAACGGCGGCGACCCCGTCCAGGTCGTCGTCACCACCAGCTACGACGGGTTGACCCAGCAGTTGGGCAGCGGCGCTCTCGACATCGGCCAGCGGATCAGCGCCGAGACGGTGCGCGGGCTCGCCTGCGACGCCGCCATCCTGCCCGCCGTCCTCAACGGCACCGGTCAGGTCCTCGACGTCGGCCGGCAACGCCGCCTCCTCACCGGCCCACTCCGCCGCGCCCTCGTCCTGCGCGACCGGGGCTGCGCGTTCCCGGGCTGTGACCGCCCGCCCCGCTGGTGCGACGGTCACCACATCCGACACTGGGCCGACGGCGGTCCGACCAGCCTCGACAATGCCGTCCTGCTCTGCGGCCACCACCACCGACATCTCCACCACGGCGACTGGGTCGTGCGGCTCGGCGGCGACGGGCACCCCGAGTTCCTCCCACCCGCCTGGCTCGACCCCGACCAGCTCCCCCGCCGCAACCACTACCACCCACGAACGTGATCTTCTTGCGCCGCCAGCCGGCGGATTTCCGACCACCACGGGTGCCGGGGCGGAACGCAGCCCGGACTTGATCACGTACAGCTCACGCTTGGCCGCGGTCATCCCCCGCGCGTCGAGCACGTACCCCCGTGATCCACACCCACCCGCCGTAGGGGTTGTCCTCGCCGACGGCCACCACCCGCACCAACAGCGCCCGGTCCCTCGCGAACTGCACCGAGCAGTCAGCTGTGACGAACGCCGCCGCGCTCGGGGCATCGGTGCGCGTACGTCGGCCCTACGGTCGAGTGGGTGGGCACCTGGGCGACGGTTCGCGGCAACTGGCGGTCTCTGTCGCCGCTGCCGCCGCCGGGTCGGCTGCGTACGCTGTCGCTGGCCACGCTCGCCAACACCGTCGGGACCGGGCTGTGGGTGACCGGTTCGGCGCTCTACCTCACTCGCGTCGTCGGGCTGAGCCCGACGCGGGTCGGGCTGGGGCTCACGCTCGCCGGCCTGGTGGGGCTCACCGCCAGCGTGCCGCTCGGCGGGCTGGCCGATCGGCGTGATCCGCGGAACCTGCGGGCGGTCCTCCAGCTCGCGCAGGCCGCCGTCGCCGTGGCGTACCTGCTGGTGGGCTCTTTTCCGGTCTTCCTGTTGGTGGCCACACTGGACGCGCTGCTGATCTCCGGCAATCTGGCGGTCCGCGCGGCGCTTGTCGCCGCGGTCGGCGGGCCGGAGGGGCGGGTGCACGCCTTCGCCACGCTGCGCGCGGTGGCCAACCTGGGTGTGGCGCTCGGCGCGGCGCTGGCCGGGTTCGCGTTGGCGGTCGACACCGCGTGGGCGTACCGGACGCTCGTGGTCGGCAACGTCGCGACCTATCTGGTCTCGGCGCTCCTGATCATGCGATTACCGTCGTTTCCGCCGGCTCGGCGACCACTGCGGCCGAAACCCGGTCGGGCGTTGCGCGACGGTTGGTTCCTCACGGTCGCGGGGGCCTCGGCGGTGCTCTCCCTGCACGGGGTGGTGCTGACGCTCGTGCTGCCCCTGTGGCTGGTGACCCGCACCGACGCCCCGCTGGTGACGATCTCCGCCCTGCTGCTGGTCAACACGCTGCTCACCGTGCTGTTCGCGGTACGCCTGAGCGGCGGCGCCCGGCACGCGCTGCCGGCTGCGGCGACGATGCGCCGGGCCGGGCTGGTGCTCGCGGCCGGGATGCTGCTCTGGGCAGCGACCGGATTCGTCTCCGGCGCGTTGGCGATCGGCCTGCTGCTGGGCGCGACGGTGATCTACACGCTCGGCGACCTGTGGCACGCCGGGGCCGGGGCGGCGCTGGCCTACGACCTCGCCGCCCCGGACGCCGTCGGCGCCTACCAGGGGGTCGACACCCTGCTCGCCGGGCTGGCCCGCGCGGCGGGGCCGGCGGTGCTGACCTGGCTGATCCTCGGCGGTGGTCCGCTCGGCTGGCTGGCCCTGGCCGGGCTCCTCGCCGGCACCGGCCTGGCCGTGCCACCGCTGACCCGGTGGGCTCTGACAAACCGCAGCGATCAGCCGATCTCCTCGTCGACGTAGCACCAGCGCCAGGTCTCGCCCGGCTGCACCGACCGGATCACCGGGTGGGCGGAGGACTCGAAGTGCTTCGTCGCGTGCTGGTACGGCGACGAGTCGCAGCAGCCGACGTGCCCGCAGCTCAGGCAGGCCCGCAGGTGCACCCAGTCGGCGTTGCCGATGGCGACGCAGTCGGGGCACTCCTCGGTGGTGCGCGGCTCCACCGCGTCCGCCTCGGCCAGATGCTGGCAGCTCACTTCTCGACCTCCCGCAGCAACGACTCTTCCAGGTCCAGGTCACGATAGGCCCGCACCAGCACCTCCTCGGGGATCCGGCCGGAGTCCCGGGCAGCCCGGAAGACATCCCGCTCGGCGTCGATCATCTTCTGTCGTAGCCGACCGTACGCCTGCGACGGCGTTTCCCGCTCGGCGCCTCCGAGCCGCTCCCAGGCCAGGTTGTTGCGATCCTCCAGCGCGCGGCGCAACCGGTCGACCACCGCGTCGGGGGCGCTGTCGGCCAGCTCGTCGAGGCGATCCTGAGCGGCGCGGCTGGCCTGTTGCTGCACCCCGGCAGCCGACAAGGCGTCCTGGACCGGGTCGTCCTGGGGCAGCTTCAACCGGCGGGCGACCAGCGGTAGGGTGGCGCCCTGGCCGACCAGGGTGACCACGATCACCGCGAAGGCCAGCCAGATGAACAGTGCCCGGGGGTACGGCTCGTCGCCGGCCAGGGTCAGCGGCAGGGCCAACGCGGCGGCCAGCGTCACCACGCCGCGCATGCCGGCCCAGCCGATGACGATCGGGAACCGGGGTGACGGGGCCGAGTCCCGGCGCCGGACCCTCGGAACCAGCCGGGCCAGGTAGGTGGCCGGGAAGAGCCAGACGAAACGGGTCAGGACGACCGTGGCGAGCACCGCGACGGTGATCAGCGCGAGCGACCCGGCCGGCTCGTCGAGGTCGCGCAGCACCTCCCGCAGTTGCAGGCCGACCAGGAGGAAGACCAGCCCTTCCAGCAGGAACTGGACCAGCCGCCAGAACGCGGCGGTCTGCAACCGGGAGGCCGCCGAGAGCAGTTGGGACAGCTTGTGGCCGAGCGCCAGCCCGGTGACCACCACGGCGACCACGCCGGAGGAGTGCACCGCCTCGGCGGCGAAGACCACCGCGAACGGAATGATCAACGACAGGGCGTTGTCCAGCAGGGGGTCGGTGATCCGCCGGTGCAGGAAGCCGAAGACCACCGCGCCGAGCGCGCCGATCAGGATGCCGCCGCCGGTGGCCCGCAGCACCTCGATGGTGACGTCGGCGGCGCCGACCGCCGAGCCGGCGGTGGCCATGGTGGCGACCCGCAGCAGCACCAGCGCGGTGGCGTCGTTGACCAGGCTCTCCCCCTCCAGGATGGTGACCACCCGGCGGGGCAGCCCGACCCGGCGCGCGACTGCGGTGGCGGCCACCGCGTCTGGCGGGGCGACCACCGCGCCGAGCGCCAGGCAGATCGCGAACGGCACCTGCGGCAGCAGCAGGTGCAGCACGAACCCGACCACGAACGCGGTGAACAACACCAGGCCGACCGCGAGCAACAGGATCGACCGGATGTTGTTCTTGAACGCCGGCACCGAGGTCTCCAGCGCCGCGACGTACAGCAGCGGCGGCAGGATGCCGACGAGCACCAGCTCCGGGTCGAGTTCGACGTGCGGGACGCCGGGCACGAAGGAGAGCGCCAGGCCGAGCACGACCAGCACGATCGGCGCGAGCAGGCCGAGCCGGCGGGCCAGCGCGGCGCCGAAGGTGGCGATCGCCAGGAAGACGACGACCGGAAACAGGCTTTCCATGGGGTACGAGCCTAGGGGTCCGCGGATCCGTCCCTCGATCAGCCGGTCGGCCGCAGTTTCGGCAGCACCTCCGCGCCGAACGCGTCGATGAAGCCGCGCTGCTCCTGCCCCACGTGGTGCAGAGCGATCTGGTCGAAGCCGAGCTGCGCGTACTCCTCCAGCCAGCCGACGTGCCGGCCCAGGTCGGCCGAGATGTTCACCATCTCGGCGACCCGCTGCTTCGGCACGTCGGCGGAGACCACGTCGAAGTGCTCGACGGTCTCCAGGTCCCAGCAGACCGGCGGGGCGAAGACGTTGCTGCGCCACTGGTCGTACGCGAGCGCCTCGGCCTGCTCCTGCTCCGGCGCCCAGGAGACGTGCACCTGCAGGTGCAGCGGGCCGCGCCCGCCGGCGCCCCGGTAGGCGTCGATCATCTCGCGCAGGTGCGCCACGGGGGCGTTCACGGTGATCAGACCGTCCGCCCACTCGGCGCACCAGCGGGCGGTGGCCACACTGACGGCGGCGCCGACGAGCGCGGGCGGCTCCTCGGGGCGGGTCCACAGCCGCGCCCGGTCCACCCGGACCAGGCCGTCGTGGCTGACCTCCTCGCCGGCCAGCAGCGCCCGGATCACGTCCACGCACTCCCGCAGGCGCGCGGCGCGGACGTCCTTGCGCGGCCACTCCTCGCCGGTGATGTGCTCGTTGCTGGCCTCACCGGTGCCCAGGGCGGCCCAGAACCGGCCCGGGTACATCGCGCCGAGGGTGCCGATCGCCTGCGCGATGATCGCCGGGTGGTACCGCTGGCCGGGCGCGTTCACGACCCCGAACGGCAGGCCGGTGGCCTGCAACGCCGAGCCGAGCCAGGACCAGGCGAAGCCGGACTCGCCCTGCCGGGCGCTCCACGGGGAGAAGTGGTCGGAGCACATGGCGGCGTCGAAGCCGGCCCGCTCGGCGTGTTTCACCGCCTCCAACAGGGCGCGCGGACCGATCTGCTCATGCGAGGCGTGGAATCCGAACAGCGTCATGGGCGCACTTCCTACCCACGCCCGCCCCCGCTGATGCGTGCCGCGCCGCGAACTACTCGGCGTGCGCGCCGGCTCCGGCCGAGGCGGCACCCTCGCCCACCCACACCGTCTTGGTGTTGCAGAACTCCCGCATGCCCAGCGCCGACAGCTCGCGCCCGTAGCCGGAGTTCTTCACCCCGCCGAACGGCAACTCCGGATAGGAGGTGGTCATGCCGTTGATGAAGACGTTGCCGGCGTCCAGGTCGGTGGCGAAACGCTCCTGCTCGGCCGGGTCCCGGGTCCAGGCGTTCGAGCCGAGCCCGAAGTTGGTGCCGTTGGCAACCTCGATCGCCTCGGAGTACGAGGACACCCGGAACAGGCCGGCGACCGGGCCGAAGACCTCCTCGGACCACATCCGCATCGTCGGGGTGAGGTCGGTGACCACGGTCGGCGGGTAGAACCAGCCGTCGCCGGTCGGCGGTTCGCCACCGCAGAGCACGGTCGCCCCGTTGTCCACGGCGTCGCGGACCTGGGCGTGCACCTCGTCGCGGCCACGCTCGCTGGCCAGCGGCCCCACGTCGGTGTCCGGGTCCATCGGGTCGCCGACCCGCAGCGCGGCCATGTTCGCGGCGAACTTCTCGGCGAACGCGTCGAAGACGTCGGTGTGCACGATGAACCGCTTCGCGGCGATGCAGGACTGGCCGTTGTTCTGACAGCGGGCGGTGGTGGCCACCTCGGCGGCCCGGTCCACGTCGGCGGAGGGCATCACCACGAACGGGTCACTGCCGCCGAGTTCCAGGACTGTCTTCTTCAACTCCCGTCCGGCGATCTGGGCGATGGAGCGGCCGGCCGGCTCACTGCCGGTGAGCGTCGCGGCCCGGACCCGAGGGTCGGCCAGGATCGTCTCGACCGCGTCCGAGCCGACCAGCACGGTGGTGAACGCCCCCTCGGGGAAGCCGGCCCGACGAAACACGTCCTCCAGCAGCAGCGCGGTCTGGGGCACGTTCGAGGCGTGCTTGAGCAGGCCGGTGTTACCGGCCATCAGCGCCGGCGCGGCGAAGCGCATCACCTGCCAGAGCGGGAAGTTCCACGGCATCACCGCGAGCACCACACCGATCGGCTGGTAGCGGATGAACGCCCGGGTCGCCTTCACGGCGTCGGCGTCGGCCGGCTCGTCGGCGAGGAACCCCGGGGCCCTGTCGGCGTAGAAGCGGGCGGCCGTGGCGCACTTGGTGACCTCGGCCTGCGCCGAGGCGTACGTCTTGCCCATCTCCGTGGTCATGATCCGGGCGATCTCGTCGCGCTCGGCGTCGAGCAGGTCGGCGGCGACGGTCATCCACCTGGCGCGCTGGTCGACGGTCGTCGTCCGGAGCTGCTGGTACGCGAGGTCGGTGCGCTCGATGGCACCGTCGAGTTGCTCGGCGGACATTGCCTCGTAGGTCTTGAGCACCTGGCCGGTGGCGGGGTTGGTGGTGGCGATGTGGGGCATTCGTCCTCCTGTCACTCGAACAACGAGTGTCGTACGCCCGGCTCCTCGCGGTGCCGGGCGGCGCGGCGGCGCTGGATCACGACCAGGTCGACCACGGCGACCACGGCGAAGATCGCGCAGAGTACGCCGAGCCAGGCGATGCCGGCCCAGAACGCCAGCACCGCGAAGAGCACCATGACCACCAGCCCGAAGCCGGCGAGGGTGAGCCGGAGGTTCAGCGCGCTGTACGCGTGCCCGACCGTGCCACGGGCACGCCGGGGCTGCGATCTCGTCATGCCCAGGGAGCTACCCCCGATCGGACGGGTTAACCGGCACCGAGCACCCGCGCACTACGGGTGTTCCGGTGTGCTCCGGCACATCCGAGCGCGCCACGGCCTCGGTACCCGCACGATGGGCGCATGTCAATGACCCTCGCCGTACCGGTGACCGTCGCCATCGCCCGCCGTGTCGACCCGGCCCGCTCCAGCGAGATGGTGGCCTGGATGCGGGCCGGCACCGCGCTGGCCGAGGCGTTCCCCGGTTTCCTCGGTGCCGGTTGGGTGCAGAGCGGCCCGGGGTCGCCGGAGTGGCACATGCTCTACCGCTTCGCCGACGCCGAGACCCTGCGCCGGTGGGAGGAGTCGCCGCAGCGGCACTGGTGGCTCAGCTCGGCCCAGGGGATCGTCGAGCACACCCGGGTCGAGCGGCGTACCGGCATCGAGGGCTGGTTCGACCCGCCGCTGGAGCACTCGGTGGAGCCGGTGGCGCCGGTGGGGCCGGCGTCGCCGCCGAGGTGGAAGCAGGCCGTGACGATCTGGTTGGCGTTCTTCCCGCTGAGCCTGAGCGCCACCCTGCTGACCAGCCACTTCCTCGCCGCCGTGCCGTTGGCGGCGCGGGTGCTGCTGATGACGCTCTGCCTGACCCCGCTGATGACCTATCTGGTGCTGCCCCGGATCACCCGGGCGCTGCACGGGTGGCTGCACGGCCAGCCGGCACCTCGGCGGGATTAAAGCACCTCGCCGCCCGGCCGTCGACACTCTGCCGCATACCCGACAGCAACTTCCCGGTGAACCACCTCCTACGCATAGAGTTACCGCGCTGTCGCTCTGCGCTGCGGAACGGGGGACGTCATGCCTCGACGGTGGGTCGCCGCGCTGGCCTGTCTCGTCGCGCTCGTCGCGTTGGCCTGCGAGGGCGGCACGTCCGCGACACCCCGCCCCACCAAGAGCGCACCGCCGTCGAGCGGGCCGGGCGGCATCGCCGCCCTCGGTGACTCGATCAGCACCGGCTTCGCCTCCTGCCTGGTGCTCACCTCCTGCGAACGCAACTCCTGGTCCACCGGCGACGGGCTGCGGGTGGAGAGTCACTACCGGCGGCTGCTCGACCAGAATTCGGCGATCCGCGACCGGACGTACAACCACGCCCGGGCCGGGGCTCGCGCGGACGCGCTCGAAGGTCAGGCCCGGGCGGCGGTACGCGACCGCCCCGACTACGTCACGGTGCTCATCGGCGCCAACGACATCTGCCGGGGCGGGGTGGACGCGATGACACCGGTGGCGCGGTTCCGGGCCGACGTGGACCGGGGGCTGCAGGTGTTGCGGACCGGCCGGCCCAAGGCCCGGGTGCTGGTGGTGAGCATCCCCGACCTGTACCGGCTCTGGGAGGTCGGGCACGAGGATCCGCGAGCCGTCCGCGCGTGGCGGCGGGGCGTCTGCCCGGCCCTGCTGGCCGAGGCCACCTCGACGGCGCCCGCCGACCAGGAGCGCCGGGTGGCCGTCCGGGATCGGATCGACGCGTACAACGCCGAACTGGTCGCGGCCTGCCGGGCGTACGGCTCACGCTGCCGCCACGACGGCGGCGCGGCGCACAAGGTCCGGTTCACCCTGGACCTGCTCAACCCGCTGGACTGGTTCCACCCCAACGCCAGCGGCCAGGAGCGGCTCGCCGAGGTGACGTGGCGACCCTCCGGGATGGCCAGTTGACCCTCCCGGAGGGGCGGTCACGGTTGGCGGGGTCCCGGCAGCGCCCTGCCCCGGGGGCTGTAGAGCGCCCGGGATCGCTGCGCGAGGTCCTTCGTGGCCGACGAGTTGGCCCAGGTGCCGAGCACGATGGCCGCGCCCGGAACGATCTTGGCGACGATCCGCTTGGCGGCTCGGACGCCGGCCATCTGGGCCAGCCGGACGCCGAGTTGCAGCATCACCCGACCGAGTGGACGCTGGCCGCCCAGGCCGAAGAGCGCGTCGGCACGTTCCCGGCCGGCGGCCACGCCGAGCGCCAGTCGGGCGCTCTCGGCGACCTTGTGCACGCGCTGCAGCACCAGCAGGTCGGTGGCCCGGTCGCTGTGCAGCGGATCGACGTCGTACGCGGCGGCGATGTGCAACACCATCCGCGCCTGGGTCCAGGCCAGGACACCCACGTCGATCACGGCACCGGGTAGTCCGGCCACGCCGGAGACCGCGCCGGACAGCCGGGCCAGGTTGACGAACTTGCGGGCCGCCTGATCGGCCAGGGCGTCGGACGACACCCCGGGCTGCTCGGCACGGGCCCGGTCGGCCCACTGCTCGGCTTCCGGCCCGAGCCGGCGCACCGCCTCCAGGGCGAGGTGCTCCGGGGCGTACTGGGGGTCGTCGCGCATCCGGTCCCAGAGACGGGCCGGCGGACCCTCGGGGGCGTCCGCCGGCCCGGCGGGCAGATCGACGGACGGTTGGGGAGTAGGGGCGGGCTGGCCGCCGGCGGGCGGAGTGTCGGTCACCGGGTCTCCCCTGGAATGGGAATGGCGGACAGGGCGGCCGATGGAGTGGTCAGCGGCGGCGGTTGGAGAACCGGGCGGCCAGACCCTTGAGCTTCTGCTGGTTAGCGGGCTTGGCCATCTCCTGACGACCCCGCTCGACCAGCTGCTGCCCCTTCGGCGATCTCAAGAACGTGGTGATCCGCTGCATCAGTGACATGGCGTCCTCCTGTCGATGGTCCCGCTGTCATGTGTACCCCGAACCCGCAACACATGTACCCGGGATGCGACAGCCTCAACCCTGACCGTCCACAGTGGCCGGAAGACTACCGTCCCGCCGGCGAGATGGCGTCGACGACCCGGGTGGCCCGCCATTCGTGCTGCTGGTAGTACTCGGGGTACGCGGAGACCTGCACCGCCTGCGCCGCGTCGGTGAGTCGCATCCGCTCCCAGCCGGGCACCTGCTCCAGCGCGGAGAGAAACTGCCGGGTGGCGAACTCGGGGTCCATCAGCCGGCCCACCGGGCCCCAGCCGCTGCTGGAACGCTGCTGGAAAAGTCCGACCGAGTCGTGGTCCCAGCCGACGCCCTGGTGCGGGTAGTCCTGCGACTCGGGTAGCACACCGCTCGCCACGTTGTAGAGGTTGCTCTCCTGCATGGCGGTGGCGACCGCGATCACCAGACCCCGGCGGGGCACCCCCATCTTGCGGCCGGCGCGCACGATCGCCTCGGCGTTGTTCATCTGGTCCTCGTCCAGCCCGGCCACGGGCGCCGGTTTGGTCGGGCGGGCCGGAGCGGCCTTGCGGGCGGGTGCCGCGGTGTCCGGGTCGCCGGGGGTCGCCGAGGCGGACGGCGCCGGGACAGCGGCGCGGTCGAGACCACGCGAGGCGACGCCCTGCTCGGCCCGCTGGGCCAGCTCCGCGCTGGCGGGCCGGTCGGTTCGGGTCGCCGTGCCGGGCTTCTCGTCGCAGACCTGGGCCACGACGGTCAGGCCGAGGCAGCAGACCACACCGGTGGCCAGCGCCAGCTGGGTCCGGCGTCGACCGGTCAGGTCCCGGACGTACGCCCGGAGTCGACTCGCAGCGGTTGTCCGTTCGGCTGAGGTGCCATCCTCCGTATCGGCAGTAGGGCTGCTCGGGGCGTACGGGTCGTCGAGGGTGCCGTCGTCACGCATCAACCGAGGCTAGGCACGGCGGAACTCCGATCACGCACGGTGATCACGTGGTGATCGCCACAGATCGGGGCCGCACTGGTGGACGCCCCGGTCGGGTCGACCCGCCCGGGGAACGTTCCTCGCGTACCGGATGAACCCGGCGGCGCACGCAGGCCGGCACGGCCGACGTCAGGCCCGGACATCGGACCGTTGGGGCTGACATGATCGACAAACTGGGCCGATGGGTCGAACCACCCATCGGCCGATCGGCTGACCACCGCCACCTGACGGCGTAATCAGGCGAATAGTCCGGTCACGCCCATCCCCCGGGCGACGGATCGCCCGGCGCAGGAATGCGCCAGGATGGCGGGTACGTTGCCCGAACGGGTGCCCTCCGTCGCGTCGGCACCCCGCAGGCACATTTCAGGGAGGTCCGCACCGGTGCTCGACCCACACGAGCTCTACCAGCTCACCGACAATTTGCCCGATCTCGGGCAACCGGTCCTGATCCAGGCCCTCACCGGGTTCGTGGACGCCGGCAACGCCAGCCGGCTGGCGCGCGAGCAACTGCTCACCTCGCTGGAGGGTCGACCGATCGCGACCTTCGACGTCGACCAGCTCTTCGACTACCGGTCGCGACGACCGGTGATGACCTTCGTCGAGGACCACTGGGAGAGCGTCGACGCGCCCAAGCTGGAGCTGCACCTGCTGCAGGACGACGACGAAACCCCGTTCCTGCTGCTCACCGGTCCGGAGCCGGACCTGCAGTGGGAACGGTTCGTGGCCGCCGTGGCCGGGCTGGCCGCCCGCCTGGGTGTCCGGCTCACCGTGGGGCTCAACTCGATCCCGATGGCGGTGCCGCACACCCGTCCGACCGGCGTGACGGCGCACGCCACCCGCCCCGAGCTGATCGCCGGATACGAGCCCTGGCTGCAACGCGTCCAGGTGCCCGGCAGCGTCGGCCACCTGCTGGAATTCCGCCTCGGCGAGCAGGGCCGCGACGCGTTGGGCTTCGCCGCCCACGTGCCGCACTACGTGGCGCAGACCGAATACCCGGCCGCCGCCGAGGTGCTGCTCACCTCCGTGTCACGCAGTACCGGGCTGCTGCTGCCCGGTGACGGGCTCCGCTCGGCCGCCGAGGTGGTCCGGGTGGAGATCGACCGCCAGGTCGCCCAGACCGAGGACGCCGCCGCCCTGGTGCAGGCCCTGGAGGAGCAGTACGACGCGTTCGCCCGTGGTCGGGGCGAGAAGAGCCTGCTCGCCCCGGACGCCGGGCCGCTGCCCACGGCCGACGAACTCGGCGCGGAACTGGAGCGGTTCCTGGCCGAACAGACCCGTCCCGGCGACACCCCGGGCAGCTGACCCGGCGTACCCGGGACGGATGCGGCAGGCTAAGGGCATGCGCCTGGCGACCTGGAATGTCAACTCGGTGAAGGCCCGCCTCCCCCGGCTGCTGGAGTGGCTGGCCGACACCGGGCCGGACGTCGTCTGCCTGCAGGAGACCAAGTGCCCGGACGGCGCCTTCCCGGTGACCGAGGTGGGCGCGTTGGGCTACACCGTGGCCAGCCACAGCGACGGCCGGTGGAACGGCGTCGCCATCCTGTCCCGGGTCGGGCTGGACGACGTCCGGGTCGGGTTCGCCGGCGAGCCCGGCTTTCCCGACCCGGAGGCCCGCGCCATCTCCGCCACCTGCGACGGAGTGCGGGTCTGGTCGGTGTACGTGCCCAACGGCCGGACGCCTGAGGACCCGCACTACGCGTACAAGCTGGCCTGGTTCGCCGCGCTGCGCGACGCGGTGGAGGCCGAGCTGTCCGGCGGGCTCCCACTCGCCGTCTGCGGCGACTTCAACGTCGCCCCGACCGACGCCGACGTCTGGGACCCGGCGGTCTTCACCCACTCCACCCACGTCACCCCGGCCGAGCGCGCGGCCCTCGCGGCACTGCGCGACCTGGGCCTCGTCGACGTGGTGCCGACCCCGATGAAGGGGCCGCACCCCTTCACCTACTGGGACTACCGGGCCGGGATGTTCCACCAGAACAAGGGCATGAGAATCGACCTGGTGTACGCGTCCGCGCCCTTCGCCCGCGCGGTCGGTTCGGCCTACGTGGACCGGGAGGCCCGCAAGGGCAAGGGCCCCTCCGACCACGCCCCGATCGTCGTCGACGCGGAGCTGGTGCCCGCGGTGGAGGGATTCTGAGTGGCTGTCGTGGGTTTCTGAGTGGCTAGGGTGGGCAGATGGCAGTCGTGAAGATCAACGCAATCGACGTCCCGCCCGGCGCCGGCGCGGAGTTGGAGAAGCGGTTCGCCGCCCGGGCCGGCACGGTGGAGAACTCCCCCGGCTTCCTCGGCTTCGAGCTGCTCCGCCCGGTGGCCGGCGAGACCCGCTACTTCGTCTACACGAAGTGGGAGAGCGAGGAGGCGTACCAGGCGTGGGCCGCCGGACCCTCGCGCGCCGCCCACGCCGCCGCGCCCGGGGAGAAGCCCCGACCACCGGTCGCCAGCGGAGCCAGCCTGCTGGAGTTCGAGGTGGCGCTGCACGTTCCCCACCCCTAGCACCTCCCCGCTGGCAGACGCGGACGGATTCCCCGCCTCGACACGTCGTTGGGCAGCAGTTTCACCGAAAGTGCGCGGATCTTGGCCAAACCACGACGGGTCGGGGCGGTTCGGGCGCGTTGGGGCGCGTCGAGGCGGGCGTGGAGGGGTACCCGGCGCCTTGATCGTGCTCGATCCTGGATCTAGTTCCGTCCCTGCGGCAAGCGGCCACCACATCCTTGTTCGAGCACGACCTTGACCGTGCCCGGCGCGGCACTCTAGGCACCCGCTCACCCGCCACGGCTGATCAAGGACCCGAGTCCAGCGCGCGTCGAGTATCCGCTGCACCATGAACAACTCGGTCGCCCTGGAGATCGACTCATCGATCGGCACCACACGGCGACACGGCACGGCGCGGTGGTGGGGCACAGCGGTGGGGCGCGCCGAGGGCAGGGGCCTCGTGTGCCGGGAGTGCCGTACCACCGCCGAATCACACCGGCCGGCTGTCTCCGTTGATAGCGTCGAGAGGGCCCGTGAGGTAGCCGGCCACCAGTCGCCCTACCTGCCATTCCAGGCCGTTCACTCAGGGTGCATGCCAAGGTGCGGGGAAATTTTGGCCATGTTCGACGGCTTCGAAGAGTTCGACATCGACACGCCCGGAGCGACGATCCACGGACGCCGTGGTGGAAGCGGCCCGCCCGTTCTGCTGCTGCACGGCATCCCGGAGACACACCTCATGTGGCACCAGGTCGCGCCACGGCTCGCCGAGAACTACACAGTCGTCGCCACCGACCTGCGGGGCTGGGGCGACAGCGGCAAACCGCCGAGCACCGCGGACCACGAGCCGTACAGCATGCGCGCCATCGCTCGCGACCAGATCGAGGTGATGCGGAGTCTGGGTCACGAGCAGTTCCACCTCGTCGGACACGATCGTGGGGCGCGCTGCGCGTACCGTCTCGCGCTGGACGCGCCGGACGCGGTCACCCGGCTGGCCGTCATGGACGTGGTTCCCATCGGCGACGTCTACGACCGCGCCGACAAGACGTTCAGCCTCTCCTACTGGGTTTGGTCCTTCCTGGCGGCACCGGCGCCGGTGCCCGAGCAGTTCATCAAGGCGGCGCCCGCGGTGCTCGTCGACTTCATGCTCGACACCTGGCCCAAGGTGAAGGACGCCTTCCCGCCCGAGGTGCGGAGGGCGTACGTCAAGCAGTTCAGCGACCCCGCCACGGCGCACGCGGTCTGCGAGGAGTTCCGCGCCGCCGCGACGCTGGACTACCAGCAGGACGAGGCGGACCGTGGGAAACGGAAGATTGCCTGTCCGGTGCTGTTCCTCTGGAGCCAGGAGGGCCAGGTCGCGAAGCTCTACGACGACCCCCTCGCGATCTGGCGGCAGTGGGCCGACGACGTACGCGGCGAACCGGTCGGGGTCGGGCACTTCATCCCGGAGGAAGCCCCCGACGAGACCACCCGCCAGCTCCTCGCCTTCCTCAGCTGACGCCGGGCCGGGCGGGTCAGGGCTTGCGGGAGGACTGGAGGGTGGCGAAGGCGATCACGTTGTCGGCGTAGCCGGTGCGACCGCCGATGAACTGGCCGCCGCAGGTGATCAGCCGCAGACCGGCGGGGCCGGCGTCACCGTAGATGCGGTCGGCGGGCAGCCGGTCCTTCGGGAAGTGCTCGACGGTGTCGACCTTGAAGACCACCGTCGACCGGTCCGCCCGGGCCACCTCGACGAGGTCGCCGGGCTTGAGCTTGCCCAGGTCGTAGAAGACCGACGGCCCGCTCTTGGTGTCCACGTGCCCGACGATCACCGCCGGACCGGGTTCACCGGGCGTGGGACCGCGGTCGTACCAGCCGGTCTCGTTGTGCCGCTCCAGCGGCGGTACGGCGATCGAGCCGTCCCGCGCCTGCCCGACGGGCGCCACGGGCGCGGTCACCTTGATCGCCGGGACGCTGAGGCGTACCGGGCGGCTGGCCGAGAGTCCGACCGACTCGCTGCGTGCCGGCCGGTCGCCACCGGCCGGGGCCAGGTCGAACGGGCCGACCGAGCGGCCCAGCCCCGCACCGGTGGCGAAGACCCCGACCAGGACCAGCACCACGGCCAGCGGCACTGACCAGGGGCTGCGTCCGGGCGGACGACTGCGTCGCGGCGTCACCGCGGTCGCCGGACGGGCAGCCACCGACGGGCGACCCGAGGCCGGCGGGCGCTCGTCGTCCGGCGGTGGCGTGGGGCGGAAGATCTCCATGGCGGTCAGTGCAGTCCGATGCCACGGGCGGCACGTGGTCGGCGCAGCGCCAGCACGGCGAGGATCAGGCCGGTGACCGTCAACGCCGCGCCGACGGGCAGCAGCAGTTTGCCGGTCACGCCACCGGCCCCGCCACCGAAGCCGGTGGCGGGGCCGCGACTCGGGTGGGCCGGGACCTTCTTCACCACCTGGAGCATGGTCGAGGCGGTCTCGCCGTCGCGGCATTCCAGCTTGACCCGGTAGTTGCCGGGGCGGGTGCGCTCCCGCACCATCGGCGCGGCGGTGAGCACCCCACCCTGCGGCTGGACGCCGACCGCGCCGAAGGCGTCGGAGACGACGGTGGCGCCCACCGAGTTGTCCTGGCAACTGGCCCGGATCCCGACCAGGTAGCCGGGCTGCACCGTGCTGGGGCTCACCTCGACGAAGATGTCGATCGGCGTCGGCTGGGGCGCGCCACCCGGTGGGCCTTCGGGCTGCGGCGCGGGAGCGGCCAGCACCGAGGCCGCCGGCGCGGGAGCGGCCAGCACCGAGGCCGCCGGCGCGGGAGCGGCGAGCACCGAGGCGACAGGCGCGGGAGCCGCGAACGCGGGAGGGGAGGCGAGCAGGGGGCCGGCGAGAACGGTCAGCACCGACAGGGTGACGCCGCCGCGGGTCACTGTCACGATGCCCCCTCTCGACGCCGGGCGGCCGGGTCGGGCAGCGGAGCACCCGACCTGCCGTACCAGTTGGATCCTCTCATTTCCGGTCGCACATCACATCCGATTCGCTGGCGAGGTCGCGTACGCTCGTTGGGCTGTGACCGCCACCGAGCACGACCCCGCCGTCCCGCCCGTGAGCCGGACGATCCGAACGTTCCACCCCCGCCGGGGTCGGATGAGCGACCGGCAGACCGATGCGCTGAGCCGGCTCTGGCCCGCGTACGGCCTGGATGTTCCGGACGGACCGGTCGCGCCCGTCAACCTGGCCGACCTGTTCGGTCGTCGGGCGCCGGTGGTGCTGGAGATCGGTTCGGGCATGGGTGACAGCACCGCCGCGATGGCTGCCGCCGACCCGGATCGAGATTATCTGGCGGTCGAGGTGCACACGCCGGGAATCGCCAACCTGCTCGACCTGGTGGAGCGCGGCGGCCTGCGCAACGTGCGGGTGGCGCAGGGCGACGCGTTGTCCCTGGTCAACGGCCTGACCGAGGGCGCGTTGGACGCGGTGCACATCTTCTTCCCGGACCCGTGGCCGAAGTCCCGCCACCACAAGCGGCGGATCATCCAGCCGGCGCACGTGGCGCTGCTGCGGTCCCGGCTGCGGCCCGGCGGCACGCTGCACTGCGCGACCGACTGGGCCGAGTACGCCGAGGCGATGCGGGAGACCCTCGACGCGGACCCGGAGCTGGTGGACGCGTACGGCGGCTTCGCGCCGCGTCCGGCGCACCGGCCGGTGACGAAGTTCGAGCGGCGGGCGATCACGGCCGGCCGACCGGTGGCCGACCTGCTCTACCGCCGACGGTGACGCGCTCGCCCGTCCTGCCGACCCGCACCCACCGGCCCGGACGGGGGTCCGGTGGACGCCGGGTTGGCGTAGCGGGGCATGATCCAGGCACCATGGAGGGGATATGACGCTCACCGCCGCGCTGCCGACAAGCGCCGACCCCGACACCCTGTTCGACGCGTTCGCCGGCTGGGCGAAGGAGCGCGGCCTCGACCTCTACCCCCATCAGGAGGAGGCGGTCATCGAGATCGTCTCCGGCGCCAACCTGATCATGAACACGCCCACCGGCTCGGGTAAGAGCCTGGTGGCCATCGCCGCGCACTTCGCAGCCCTCGCCGACAGCCGGACGACCTTCTACACCGCGCCGATCAAGGCCCTGGTGTCGGAGAAGTTCTTCGCGCTCTGCGAGGTCTTCGGCGCCGAGAACGTCGGCATGCTCACCGGCGACGCCAGCGTCAACGCCGACGCCCCGATCATCTGCTGCACGGCGGAGATCCTGGCCAACCTGGCGCTGCGCGAGGGCACGAAGGCCGACGTCGGCCAGGTGATCATGGACGAGTTCCACTTCTACGCCGAGCCCGACCGGGGCTGGGCCTGGCAGGTGCCGATCATCGAGCTGCCGCAGGCCCAGTTCATCCTGATGTCCGCCACCCTGGGGGACACCACCCGGTTCGTCGACGACCTGACCCGGCGTACCGGGCGGGCGACCGCCGTCGTACGCACGGCGGAGCGGCCGGTCCCGCTGATCTTCTCGTACGCCATGACGCCGCTGCACGAGACACTTGAGGAGCTGCTGGAGACCAAGCAGGCCCCGGTGTACGTGGTGCACTTCACCCAGGTCGCCGCACTGGAACGCGCCCAGGCGCTGATGAGCGTCAACGTCTGCTCCCGGGCCGAGAAGGACATGATCGCCGAGGCGATCGGTGCCTTCCGGTTCACCTCCGGCTTCGGCAAGACGCTCTCCCGGCTGGTCCGGCACGGCATCGGCGTACACCACGCCGGCATGCTGCCCAAGTACCGCCGCCTGGTGGAGACCCTCGCCCAGGCCGGCCTGCTCAAGGTCATCTGCGGCACCGACACCCTCGGCGTCGGCATCAACGTGCCGATCCGGACGGTGCTGTTCACCGGCCTGTCCAAGTACGACGGGGTCCGCACCCGGCTGCTCAAGAACCGGGAGTTCCACCAGATCGCCGGACGGGCCGGTCGTGCCGGCTACGACACCATCGGCCGGGTCGTGGTGCAGGCCCCCGAGCACGTCATCGACAACTCCAAGGCCCTCGCCAAGGCCGGCGACGACCCGAAGAAGCGGCGCAAGGTGGTCCGCAAGAAGCCGCCGGAGGGCTCGATCGGTTGGGGCCAGCCCACCTTCGACCGACTCGTCGACGCCGAGCCGGAGCCGCTGACCTCCAGCTTCCAGGTCAGTCACTCGATGCTGCTCAACGTCATCGGCCGGCCCGGGGACGCGTTCACCGCGATGCGGCACCTGCTCACCGACAACCACGAGGAGCCCACCGCCCAGCGCCGGCACATCCGCCGGGCGATCGCCATCTACCGGGCGTTGCGCGCCGGTGGGGTCGTGGAGGAGCTGCCCGAGCCGGACGAGACCGGCCGGCGGATCCGGCTCACCGTCGACCTCCAGCTCGACTTCGCGCTCAACCAGCCGCTCTCCCCCCTCGCGCTGGCCACCATCGAGCTGCTCGACGCCGAGTCCCCGTCGTACGCGCTCGACGTGCTGAGCGTGATTGAGTCGATCCTCGACGACCCCCGGCAGATCCTGTCCGCGCAGCAGTTCAAGGCGCGCGGCGAGGCGGTCGCCGCGATGAAGGCCGAGGGCATCGAGTACGAGGCCCGCCTGGAACTGCTCGACGACGTGACCCACCCGAAGCCCCTGGCGGAGCTGCTGGAGGCCGCGTACGAGATGTACCGGCAGGGCCACCCGTGGGTCGCCGACCACCAGCTCTCCCCCAAGGCCGTCGTCCGCGACATGTTCGAGCGGGCGATGACCTTCACCGAGTACGTGCAGTTCTACGGACTGACCCGCTCGGAGGGCCTGGTCCTGCGCTACCTGGCCGACGCGTACAAGACGCTGCGCCAGACCGTGCCCGAGGACGCCAAGACCGAGGAACTGATCGACCTCATCGAGTGGTTGGGTGAGCTGGTCCGCCAGGTCGACTCCAGCCTGATCGACGAGTGGGAGCGGCTGCGCAACCCGTCGGACGTGGCCGAGGTGGCCCTGGCGCACGCCTCCCTGACCGACCGGCCGCCCGCGGTGACCCGCAACGCGCGGGCGTTCCGGGTGCTGGTGCGCAACGCGCTGTTCCGCCGGGTGGAGCTGGCCGCGCTGCGTCGCTGGGACCTGCTCGCCGAGTTGGACGGCGGCGACGGTTGGGACTACGACGCGTGGGCCGACGCGCTCGCGCCGTACTTCGAGGAGTACGACTCGATCGGCGTCGGTCCCGACGCGCGTGGGCCGGCACTGCTCATGATCGAGCAGGGGCGGGAGCGGTGGACCGTCCGGCAGAGCTTTGACGACCCCAACGGCGACCACGACTGGGGCATCAGCGCCGAGATCGACCTGGTGGCCTCCGACGAGGTCGGCGCCGCGGTCGTCCGGATCACGGACGTCGGCCAGCTCTGACGTTTCCGCCCTCGACGGCCCGTCGGGGGCGGACCAGCCCGGGGCGCAGGAGCGCCGGCGTACGCCGGGCGGCCACGTCCTCGATCCAGCCGAACAGCAGCACCGCTCCGGCGGTCAGTAGGCACACCCCGGTCAGCCGCAGCGTGACGGAGGCGGCCGAGTTGTACGGAAGCAGCGGGGCGAGCAGCAGGAACATCCCGAGACTGGCCGGGATGTGCCAGAGGTAGATGGTGACCGCGCGCGCGTTGACCACCTGGAGGATCCTCCGCAGGGTCGACGGGCCGACGAGTCGGGGCCGGATCCTCAGCAGCACGGCGACGAGGGCCATCGACCACAGCGTGGTGCCGCCCGCGATGTGGTTGAGGTCGGCGGCCCGGCCCGTCACGATGGCGGTCACGACCCACGTCCCGCCGGCTCCGGCCAGGACGGCGACGAGGCAGCCGTACCAGCGCCAGGGCACGCGGTGCAGCAGTCGATCGTGGTGGGCGAAGCCCAGCAGCCAGCACGACAGGTAGGCGGCGACGAAGTAGCCGGCATCTACTGCGGCGAGGTGCATCCCTACCGGCATCGCGGTGGCCACCGCGATGCTGGGCCAGGGCCAACGGCGGAACGCCCACAGCAGGGCCGGCGAGAGCAGCACCAGCCACAGGTAGGTGACGATGTACCAGAGCCCGATCTGAAAGGCCCACGCCCAGGACGGTCCGACCACCGGCGGCACCCGCAGGGGCAGGACCCACCAGAGCAGTTCGCCCCAGCCGGACAGGCCGGACGGCAGCGGCCGCCACCCGCCGGACAGCACGATCAGGGTGATCGCGCCGAACGCCCAGAACGGCAGCAGCAGCCGGCGCAGTCGCCGCACCACCGCCCTCGGGCCGTACCGATCCAGTGACGCCGCCATCAACGAGCCGGCGATGCCGAACATCAGCCCCATGGCCGGCACCAGCAGGCTCAGCCAGATCCAGCCGGTGACGTGGTAGATCACGACCCGGAGCAGTGCCAGCGTCCGCAGCAGGTCCAGGTAGCGGTTCCGGTCCGGTGCAGAGCCGCCGGGTCGGACGAACCGCGTCGCCGCACCGCGCCGGGGGTTGAGCACCGTGGGTGCCCAGGTATTGGCCACAGAGCACAATAACGTTCCATACCGGTCATACGCTTTTAATCAGTGACAAAAATCCGGCGCGGATCCGGCACTTTCGAGGGCACGAGGGGCCACACTTTCGCTGGGCAATGTCAGACCCGTCGATTAGAATGTATGTACTAATAAAGATCCTGACCTGGGAGGACGCCCGTGACCGCGCCCACCTCCATGCCCCTCACCCCCTACGCCACACTGCTCGGATTCACCCGCTACGTCGACCGCACCGGCCCCACCAAGGCGACCTTCGTGGGCGGGCTGCGCAAGCAGCGCGCCAACCGGTCCGGCTTCAACCCGCACGGTCAGTTCGTCAAGGCGCTCAAGGCCGACATCGCCTTCCACACCGGCGGCACCCACCTGACCGGGGTGGTCGACGTGGTCAAGCCACGCTGGCGCCCGCTCTACCAGGCGCTCGTCCCCGGGGCCATGGCCTGGCTGCACTCCCTCGGCGAGCCGGCCGCCATGGATCTCGCCCAGACCCGCGACGCCCTGGCCATGCTGGGCGACCTGCCCGTCAAGATCAACCCCCACTTCGGGGTACGCCACGCCGACGGTCGCGCCGAAGCGGTCCGCCTGCACTTCGACGAGAGCCCACCGAGCGAGGAGTCGGTGCTCGCCACCCTGCACCTGATGGCCCGTCACATGGACGCGGTGCTCCCGCACGGCGAGCCGGTCCTGGTCGACGTCCGCCGTGGTCAGGCCCACCGCATGCCCGGCAACGCCAAGCCCGACCAGATCGAACATTGGCTGTCCGGCGAAGCCGCCGCCTTCCGCGCGATCTGGTCCACCGCCGCCTAACCCGACGCCGCCTAACCCGACGCCGCCGACGCCGCCGACGCCGCCGCCGCCGTCGCCGTCGCCGTCGCCGTCGCCGTCGCCGTCGCCGTCGCCGTCGCCGGGCATGATCGTGCTCGATCCTTGATGTAGTGGCCTCCGCCGTCCGGGAGGCCACTACACCCATGTTCGAGCACGATCATGGGGATAACCCTGCGGCGCCGACGGCGGCGCGGTGACGGTGGTTATCCACAGGGGCAGCGCGCCGGCAGGGGTTTCGGTCAGCCTGAGACCCATGCCGAAAGCTCCTCGTCGGCCGCCGCAGTTGCGAGGTCGGGTCTTCCGTGGCTCGACCGCCGTCTCGCGGGGCCTGCTGACCCGCAACGACCTCCGCAGCTCGGCGTGGCGGCCGCTCTTTCGCGACGTCTACGCCGACGCCCAGGTCACCGTCACCCACACCATCAGATGCGCCGCCGTCGGACGGTTGTTGGTCCCGCCCGGTGCGGCCGTCGCGGGGCGTGCGGCCGCCGGCCTGTACGGCTGCACGAAGCCGGACGCCGCCGAGCCGGTCGACGTCCTCGTTCCCGCCGCCACCCGGATCGGCCCGACCGCCGGCATCCGGGTGCACCACGAAGAGACCGACCCCGCCGACATCGTGGACCGGGCCGGGGTCAGCGTGACCAGCCCGGCGCGTACCTGCTGGGACCTGGCCCGTTGGCTCGACGTGATCGAGGCGGTGGTCGTCATCGACGCCATGCTGGCCAGCAGGCTGACGACCGTGCCAGCCCTGCGCGAGTACGCGCTGGGTCGGGCCGGTCGGCGCGGCTGGCGGCCGCTGCTACGCGCTGTCGAGCTGGCCGACGCGGGCGCGGAGTCCCCCCAGGAGTCCCGCACACGGGTGCGGCTCGTGCTCGCCGGCCTGCCGAGACCGGAGACGCAGTGGGTCGTTGCCGAGCAGGGCCGGTTCGTGGCCCGGCTCGACCTCGCCTGGCCGCGGTTCAAGGTAGCGGTGGAGTACGACGGGCTCTGGCACGACGACCCCGAACAGTTCCATCGGGACCGCAAACGCCTCAACCGCCTGCTCGGTGGCGACTGGATCGTGCTGCACGTGACCGCCAAGCGCCTCCGGGACGACTTCGACGGGTTCCTGGCCGAGGTCCGAACGGCGCTACGGGCCCGCTCCCGCTTCCCCCGGTGACCGTGATCGCGCTCGAACATGAAAGTAGTGGCCTCGCCGTCGAGGGAGACCACTACTTCATGGATCGAGCACGATCATGAGCGGGAGGGCGTGCCGAGCGCCCGTCGCCGGGGCGGGCTCGTCAGGCGGCGGGGAGGTACCTGGCCAGGTCGTCGAGGATCTTGTTGGCGGCGCCGACGCCGATGCCGGTCATCCAGACCTCGTCGGAGACGGCGTACGCCTTGCCGGCCTTGACGGCGCTGAGGCCCTTCCAGAGGGTCCCGCCCGCGACCTTGGCCTGCTCGGCGGCGGCCTTGTCGCCGTACGCGGTCACGAAGATGACGTCACCGTCGACCTCGTTGACCCGCTCGGGGCTGACCAGGTCGAAGCGCTTGTCCTCCTTGTTGGCGAGCAACTGCCGCTCAGGGCGTCCGAGCCCGGCGTCGCCGAGGACGATGCCGGAGAAGGAGTCCGGGCCGTACACCCGGATGTTGCCGGGCAGGAACCGCACGATCGACACCTTGCGGGCGGCGGCGTCGCCGAGGGTGGCGCCGAAGTCCTTGGCCCGCTTCTCGTACGCGCCGAGCAGGTCCTTGGCCTGCTGCTCACGCCCGAGCGCCCGGCCGTCGAGGAGGAAGTTGTCCTTCCAGGTGATGCCCACCTTGTCGGTGAACACGGTCGGCGCGATGGCGGACAGTTCGTCGTAGAACTTCTCCTGGCGGAACTTGCTGCCGAGGATGAGGTCGGGCTTGAGTGCGTTGATCGCCTCCAGGTCGGGCTCGGCGAGCACCCCGACCGTCTTGATGCTGGCGAGCCTGTCCGCGCCGAAGTAGGTCGGCCAGCTCTTGGCCTCACCGGCCGTGGCGGCGCCGACGGGCGTGACGCCCAGCGAGAGCGCTGTGTCGATCTTGTCGGTGTCGAGCACGACGACACGCTTGGGCTCGGCCGGGACCTTGGTGGTGCCCATGGCGTGGGTGATCTCCCGGGTGTCCCCGGTGGTGGAGCCGGCGACCGGGTCGCTCGCACCGCAGGCGGTGAGACCGACGCCGAGGGTGACGGTCGCGGCGAGAGCGACGACGAGACGACGCATCAGAGTCCTTTCGAGGGGTACGAGTCGGCTAGCGGGTTGGCCGCATCGCCGGTAACGGGTCGGGTCACCGGTACGGGGGCGGAGTTGCCGCCGGTGTAGGCGGGCACCACCAGCGGCGCGCCGGTGACCGGGCAGGGCACGACCACGCAGGCCAGCCCGAAGACGTCGCGGACCAGGTCGGCGGTGAGGATCTCCCGGGGCCCTCCGGCGGCCACCACGGCACCGTCGCGCATCGCGACCAGGTGGTCGGCGTAGCGGGCGGCCTGGTTCAGGTCGTGCAGCACGGCGACCACGGTGCGGCCCCGCTCGACCCGTAGCCGGTGCAGGAGATCCAGCACCTCCACCTGGTGGGCCAGGTCGAGGAAGGTGGTCGGCTCGTCCAGCAGCAGGGCGTCGGTGTCCTGGGCCAGCGTCATGGCGATCCACACCCGCTGCCGCTGCCCGCCGGAGAGGCTGTCCACCGGCCGGTGGGCCAGGTCGGTCACGTCGGCCAGGGTCATCGCCTGGTCGACGGCCGCGCCGTCCTCCGGCGACCACTGCCGCCACCAACGCTGGTAGGGCTGCCGGCCGCGCCCGACCAGGTCAGCCACGGTGACGCCCTCGGGCACCAGCGGGCTCTGCGGCAGGACGCCGAGGCGGCGGGCCACCTCCCGGGTAGGCAGCTCGCGGATCGCGGTGCCGTCCAGCAGGACCGTGCCCCGGCGCGGGCTGAGCAGCCGGGCCATGGTGCGCAACAGGGTGGACTTACCGCACGCGTTCGGGCCGACGATCACGGTGAACGCGTCGGCGGGCAGATCCAGGTCGAGGCCGTCGAGCACGGTCCGCTCGTCGTAGCCGGCGACCAGGTCGCGGGTGGAGAGCATCACACGACTCCTTGAGGCGTCACGACGACCGCCGCCGTCCGCGCAGCAGCAGGAAGATCAGGTACGGGCCGCCGATCGCGGCGGTCAGCACACCGGCGGGCAGTTGGGTGGGTGCGAGCAGGCGTCGGCCGGCCAGGTCGGCCAGCACCAGCAGCAGCGCGCCGAGCAGCGCGGCGCAGACCAGCGGTGGCCGTTCGGCGCGGACCAGTCGACGGGCCACCTGGGGCGCGACCAGCGCGACGAAGTCGACCGCGCCGACCTGGGCGGTGACCATCGCGGCGACGAGGACGCCGGCGCCGGCCAGGCCGATCCGGCGGGCCACCGGACGCAGCCCGACGCCGCGGGCGGTGTCGTCGTCCAGGGCGGTGCTGTTCAGCGCCCAACCGGCCCAGGCCAGCACCGGCAGCAGCACCAGCAGGGTGCCGGCGATCCAGGCGGCCTCGGTCCAGCCCTTGCCGGCCAGGGTGCCGATCAGCCAGATCTGCGCGCGCAGCCCGTCGATCGGGTCGGCGGTGAGCATGACCACCTCGGTCAGTGCCCGGAAGGCGAACGCCACCGCCACGCCGGCGAGGACGAACCGCTGCGCGGCCAGCCCGTGCCGGGCGCCCAGGGCGAACAGCAGCACCGCCGCGAGCAGCCCGCCCACCAGCGCGGTGGGTGCCACCAGCACCGCCGCCATGCCGCTGGTCAGGGCCACCGTCGCGGCAAGACCGGCGCCCTGGGTGATGCCGATGACGTCCGGGCTGGCGAGCGGGTTGCGGGCCACGCTCTGGATCAGGGTGCCGGCGATGCCGAAGGCCGCGCCGGCCGTCGCCGCCAGCACGACCCGCGGCAACCGAAGATCAAAGACCACGAGGTCGTACGGGGTTCCGGAGCCGGCGAGGGCGCGCAACACGTCGGCCGGGGCGACGTACGGGGTGCCCAGGGAGAGGCTGAGCACGACGGTCAGCAGGAGCAGCACGGTCAGCACGGCGGCAACCAGCAGCGCGCGACGGCGGATCACCAGGCTGACCGGGCCGAGCCGCAGCAGCGACCGGCCGACCAGCCGGGCATCGCCGTTGGTGGGTGACGTGGTGGGTGACACGCCGGCCGGGGCGGGCGAGCCCGCGGGGCGCTGGGTGGTGGTCACGCGGTCACCACCCGGGCGCGGCGGACCAGGACGGCCAGCAGCGGCGCCCCGATCAGCGCGGTGACGATCCCGGCCGGTATCTCGCCGGGTGGGGCGACGAGCCGGCCGACGACGTCGGCGCCGAGCAGCAGCGCCGGGCCGAGCAGGGCGGAGACGGCGAGGGTCCAGCGGTGGTCCGCGCCGACCAGGGCGCGGGCCAGGTGCGGCACGGCCAGCCCGACGAAGGCGACCGGTCCGGCTGCCGCCACCGCCGCGCCGGTCAGCAGCACGGCGGCGAGGCCACCGCCGAGGCGGACCAGGCCGATGCGGTGGCCGAGGCCGCGGGCCACGTCGTCGCCGAGGGCCAGCGCGTCCAGGCCCCGGGCCACCAGGGCGGCGAGCACCAGCCCGGCGAGGACGAAGGGCAGCACCTGCGCGGCGACCGAGAGGTCGCGGCCGGCCAGCCCGCCGACCACCCAGAACCGGTACTCCTCGAAGGTGCGGGCGTCGATGCTGAGCAGCGCGTACACCCCGGAGGCCAGGCTGGCGTCGAGGGCCGCGCCGACAAGCGCGAGGGTGACCGGGCTGGCGCCCTCGCGGGCGTGGGTGGCGATGGCGAAGACCAGCAGCCCGGCGATCAGTGCCCCGGCGATGCCGAACCAGACGTACCCGGCGAGCGTGCTGACGCCGAAGACGGAGATGGCGAGCACCACACCGAACGACGCGCCCGCGCTGATGCCGAGGATGCGCGGCTCGGCGAGCGGGTTGCGGGTGAGCGCCTGGAACAACACGCCGGCCACCGCGAGGGCGAGACCGACGGCGAGGCCGAGCGCGGTACGCGGCATCCGCAACTCGCGCACGATGGTGCTGGCCTCGCCGCCGTCCGGTGCCACGAGGGCGTGCCAGACCTGGTCGACGCCGAGGTCCCGACTGCCGAGCGCGAAGCTGGCCAGCACGGCGAGCAACAACACCAGGGCGGCCCCGACGGTGACAGCCACCCGGCGCCCGGTGCGGGTGCTGGCCGGACTCCGGGTCGGCCGGCTGGCGAGGGCGGTCACGAATCTCCTGCACGATCGGGCTTAGGTTCGCCTAACCTTAGCCGAGCTGCGGAAAGGGACCTAACCGGCGTCGGTCGATGCCGTTCCGGGCGCCTCGGGCCCGCCCTCCGGCGATGCTGGCCCGCCCGACGAGCCACCGTCCCCGGCCGCCGCGCCACCGCGCGGCAGCACGGTCAGCGGCCGCATCATCTCGTTGTCCTCGTGCTCCAGCAGGTGGCAGTGCCAGGCGTAGCGACCGGGCAGGTCGAAGCGCGCCCTGATCCGGGTGACCTCCCACGGGTACGCGAGCACCGTGTCCATCCGGCCGCGCTCCCCCGGGTCCGGCCGTACCTGGCCCGAGTGTCCGCGCCCGAGCAGCTCGAACTGAACCTGGTGCAGGTGGACCGGGTGCACGTGCCGGGTGAAGTTGCGCACCTCCCACTCTTCGGTGTCGCCGAGGGTGGGTTGCTCGGTCACCGGGTCGCTCCAGCGCAGCGGCAGGCCCCGACCACGCTCGTCAAGGACGCCGAGCAACATGATCATTTTGCCGCCGGACATCCGCTCGTTGAGCGACAGCCGGCGTACCCGCTGGGCCGTTCCGAGCCGCGGCGGCGACGGCAGCCGCAGCTGCTCCGGTGGCACGCTCGGGTCGACGCCGGCCGCGTCGGCGACCACGAAGCGCAGCACCTGCCCGGTGGTGTGCGGGTCGGCCGGCGGGAAGTCCACTCCGGGCCGACCGCCGTCGTACATCCCGTCGGGTCCCTCGTTGACGAGGTACAGCTCGGTGCCGGCCGGCACGTCGGTGAAGTCGACGATCGCGTCGACCCGCTGGGCCGGGCCGAGTGCCACGCGCTCGTGCGGCACCGGCTCGGGCAGGAAGCCGCCGTCGCCGCCGATCTGCCAGACCGGGAGCACTGGACGGGCCGGCCGCGCGGTGGCGTTGGCGGCCACGCTGAGCAGCAGGAACCGGCTGTTACAGGCGTTGAGCAGCCGGAAGCGGTAACGCCGGCGCCGCACCGTGAGCGTGGGCCAGGTACGACCGTTGACCACCATGGTGGAGGCGGAGAACCCGGGCACCCAGGTCGGCGGCCCGTCGCCGTCGCCGGAGTACCGCCGCGGGTAGCGCAGCTCGCCGTCGGCGGTGAAACTGCGGTCCTGGATCATCAGCGGGATGTCGTGGTGGGAGGCGTTCGGCGGATCGTCCCGGGTCGGCGCCGGGCCGGGCAGCACCCCGTCCGGCAGGTCGTCCCCACCGCCACCGAGCAGGTAGAACCCGGCCGGCCCGGCATAGACGTTCGTCCGGGTGAGCCCAAGCGTGTGGTCGTGGTACCAGAGGGTGCAGGGCCGCTGGTCGTTGGCGTACTCGAAGGTGGCCGAACCCGGCGCCCAGCGCAGGCCGGAGTGTTCGGCGAAGCGGGACCGGAACTCGCGGTACGCGCTGCCGGACACGGCGAAGTCGGGCGGCAGGTTGCGAGCCACCGGCAGGTACCACGCCTCGGAGTGCCCGTCGCTCTCCTGGGCGCTGTGCGCGCCGTGCAGATGCACCACCTGGGGCACCGGCCCGCGATACCCCTGCGGGCTGCCGTCCCACTGCCCATGGCGGTCCCGGTGCTCGGTGCCACCAGCCGGGTTGGCCCAGTGCAGGGTGGGGTCCACCGGCAGCAGGTGCGGCAGGTAGTCGCCCCGGTCGTCGACGAGCTGGTTCGACCAGGTCACCCGGACCGGTCGACCCACCCGCGCCACGATGGTGGGCGCCGGGTAGCCGAAGCTGCCGGGGTGGGCGGTGGAGCCGTAACCCCACACGGTGGTGCGCGGCCACGACGGCGGCAGGATCTGCTGGCGGAACTGTCGCACCGCGATCTCGTACGTGTCGCGCTCCGGGTCGGTCGCCACCGCCGGCATGGCCGGAGGGATCCGCAGTGGCGTGACGTACTTCGGGATGTCACGGGCGTCCAGCGGCGCCAGCGCGGTGGCCGCCCGGCCGGACGTCGTCCAACCCGCCGGACCCAGCAGCGCGGCGCCGCCGGCGGCACCAGCCGCGAACAGCCGTCGTCTGGTGACCATGGCGCACCTCCAGTTGCTGCCGACCGGACAGAAGAAGAATGGGTTTCGCGGAGTGCCACCGGAGGGGCAGAAGGCGGATCAGACCCATAAGAGGGACAAACCGCACCGGTCGCGTCCTAGGGTGTGGGCATGCGATTCGACCAGCACACGGTCGTCCTGCTGGTCCGACCGGCGGACCCGCCGGAGTTGCCGCAGGACGCGATCGACCGGTTGCGGGACGCGCACCTGGCCCACCAGGCGGGGCTCGTCGAGCAGGGGCTCGTGCTCGCGACCGGGCCGTTCCTGCACCCCGACGACGACCAGTTACGGGGCTTCGTCGTGCTCTCCATCGCCCCGGACGAGGCGCGCACTCTCTACGCCAACGATCCGGCCGTTCGCGCCGGACGCCTGGTCGCTCAGGTGGCGAGCTGGCTGGTCCCCGAGGGCAACGTGCGGTTCGAGGGCGTGCCGATGCCGCGCTCGATGCTGGAGGCGGCCTCCGGCGACTGACGCCGTGCCGGTCAGGACGCCGCGTTCGTCAGCCGGCAGTGCCGCTTTCGGCCTCCGCCGGCAGCTCCCCGAGCGGGATCGCCCGCAGATCGTCCACCGGGCCGACGATCACCCGCAGCGCCGGAAAGTACTCGCGCAGCACCTGCCGGCAGTCGCCGCACGGCTCGCTGACGTCGCGACCCCGGTCGGCGACCGTGACGATTGTCTCCAGGTCGGTGACGCCCTGCGTGGCGGCCGTGCCGATCACCACGAGTTCGGCGCAGCACCCGCCGGTGGCGTGCTGGACGTTCACGCCGGTGAAGACCCGCCCGTCGGCGGTCCGGGCGGCCGACGCGACGGTGTGGTGCTGGCTGCGGCAGCGCAGCTTGGCGACCGCGGTGGCGGCCTGCACCAAGGCACGGTCGGTGTCCCGCAGCTCCATCTCAGCCCCCAGCGCTCGACGTCGAGCGCCCACTCTAGGTGCCGCCCCCGGACGTCGACGGACCGGCCGCGCGGTAACCCAGGGGCGGTACGCCGTCGGGCTGCCTATCCTTGGGCACGACATGCAGAATCCAATCGCCTCCGTCGCGACCGACCCGGTTCGCGAGCTGCACCGCCGCCTACTCCCTCTGATGTTCCGCGACCAGCGCCGGCTCCAGCGGCGGCTGGACGGTGCCCGCAAGCTGCGCGACCCGCAGCGCCGGGAGGCGGCACTCGCCGAGATCACCGCCGACCTGGTCCGGGCCGAACAGCGGCTCGCCACCCGCCGAGCGGCGATGCCGGTGATCACGTACCCGGCGGGGTTGCCGGTCAGTGAGCGCAAGGACGACCTCGCCGCCGCCATCCGCGACCACCAGGTGGTGATCGTCGCGGGTGAGACCGGCTCCGGCAAGACCACCCAGCTGCCCAAGATCTGCCTGGAGTTGGGGCGCGGGGTGCACGGCCTGATCGGGCACACCCAGCCCCGGCGGTTGGCGGCCCGGACGGTGGCCGACCGGATCGCCGAGGAGCTGGGCACCGAGCTGGGTGACGTGGTCGGCTACAAGGTGCGCTTCAGCGACCAGGTCAGCGAGCGCAGCCTGGTCAAGCTGATGACCGACGGCATCCTGCTGGCCGAGTTGCAGACCGACCGGATGCTGCGCCAGTACGACACTTTGATCATCGACGAGGCGCACGAGCGCAGCCTCAACATCGACTTCATCCTCGGGTACCTGCGGGAGCTGCTACCCCGCCGACCCGACCTCAAGGTGATCATCACCTCGGCGACCATCGAGACCGACCGGTTCGCCCGACACTTCGCCGGGCCACCTACGGCCGACGAACCGGAGGGCGTGCCCGCACCGGTGGTCGAGGTCTCCGGGCGCACCTACCCGGTGGAGGTGCGCTACCGGCCGCTGCTCGAACTCGCCGAGGGCGAGGAGGACGGCGACGGCGACGAGGAGAACGTCCGCGACCAGATCCAGGCCATCGGCGACGCCGTCGAGGAGCTGGCCGGCGAGGGTCCCGGCGACATCCTGGTCTTCCTCAGCGGTGAGCGCGAGATCCGGGACACCGCGGACGCGCTCGCCAAACTGGTGCAGACCAAGCGCTCCCTGCTCGGCACCGAGATCCTGCCGCTGTACGCGCGGCTCTCCAGCGCCGAGCAGCACCGCGTCTTCGCCGCGCACACCTCGCGTCGGGTGGTACTCGCCACGAACGTCGCGGAGACCTCGCTGACCGTGCCCGGCATCAAGTACGTGGTGGACCCGGGCACCGCCCGAATCTCCCGCTACTCCAGCCGGCTCAAGGTGCAGCGGCTGCCGATCGAGCCGGTGTCCCAGGCGTCGGCCAACCAGCGCAAGGGTCGCTGTGGGCGTACCTCGGACGGCATCTGCATCCGCCTCTACGACGAGCAGGACTTCGGATCCCGGCCCGAGTTCACCGACCCGGAGATCCTGCGCACCAACCTGGCGTCGGTCATCCTCCAGATGACCGCGATCGGGCTCGGCGACCTGGCCGCGTTCCCGTTCATCGACCCGCCGGACAAGCGCAACATCACCGACGGCGTCAACCTGCTGCACGAGCTGGGCGCGTTGGACCCGACCGAGGCCGACCCGGCGAAGCGGCTCACCGCGCTGGGCCGTCGGCTGGCCCAGTTGCCCGTCGACCCGCGGCTGGCCCGGATGGTGGTCGAGGGCGAACGCAACGGCTGCGCCACCGAGGTGCTGGTGATCGCCGCCGCGCTCTCCATCCAGGACCCGCGCGAGCGGCCGGCGGAGAAGCAGGCCCAGGCCGACCAGGCGCACGCCCGGTTCGCCGACTCCGAGTCGGACTTCGTCGCCTACCTCAACCTGTGGCGCTACCTGCGCGAGCAGCAGCGGGAGCTGTCCGCCAGCGCGTTCCGCCGGATGTGCAAGGCGGAATACCTCAACTACCTGCGGATCCGCGAGTGGCAGGACATCGTCGGCCAGTTGCGTCAGGTGCTGCGTACCCCGCCGCAGGAGGGTGATCGGCGCGGCGGGCGACCGGCGCGCGACACCGCCGACGACGCGGACGCCGGCCGGGGTGCGAGCCGGCGCGGCGGCGCGGACCTGCCGGAGGAGATCGACACCCCGAAGGTGCACCAGTCGCTGCTGCCCGGCCTGCTGTCACACGTCGGGCTGAAGGACGCCCAGAAACACGAGTACCTGGGGGCGCGGGGCGCGAAGTTCGGGATCTTCCCCGGGTCGGCGCTGTTCAAGAAGCCGCCGCGGTGGGTGATGGCCGCCGAGTTGGTGGAGACCTCCCGACTGTGGGGCCGCATCGCCGGCCGGGTCGAGCCGGAGTGGGTCGAGCCGCTGGCGCAGCACCTGGTCAAGCGCAGCTACAGCGAGCCGCACTGGGAGAAGAAGCAGGCCGCGGTGATGGCCTACGAGAAGGTCACCCTGTACGGCGTCCCGCTCGTCACCTCCCGCAAGGTCAACTTCGGGCGGATCGACCCGGTGCTGAGCCGCGAGCTGTTCATCCGGCACGCCCTCGTCGAGGGCGACTGGCAGACCCACCACCAGTTCTGGGCGGACAACAAGCGGCTGCTCGCCGAGATCGAGGAGTTGGAGAGCCGGGCGCGACGCCGGGACATCCTGGTCGACGACGAGACCATCTTCGGCTTCTACGACCAGCGGATCCCCGCCGACGTGTCCTCCGGCCGGCACTTCGACAGCTGGTGGAAGAAGACCCGCCGGGAGCAGCCCGACCTGCTCACCTTCACCCGTGACGTACTGGTCAACGACGGCCGGCCGGGGGTGGACGAGGACGACTACCCGGACGAGTGGCAGGCCGACGGGGTGCGCCTGCCGCTGACGTACCGGTTCGAGCCGGGCACGCCGGACGACGGCGTCACCGTGGACATCCCGCTGCCCCTGCTCAACCAGGTGCCGGCGGAGAGCTTCGACTGGCAGGTGCCGGGGCTGCGCGAGGAGACGGTGATCGCGCTGATCCGATCGCTGCCCAAGGCGATCCGCCGCAACTTCGTACCGGTGCCGGACTACGCCCGCGCCGCCCTGGCGGCGATCACCCCCGGCGAGACGTCAATGCTGGACGCGCTCACCCGTGAGCTGCGCCGGATGACCGGGGTCACCGTGCCCCGCGACGCCTGGGAGCCGGACAAGCTTCCCGCCCACCTCCGGGTGACCTTCCGGGTGCTCGGCGACGACGACAAGCCGGTCGCCGAGGGCAAGGATCTGCCGGCCCTGCAACGTCAACTCCGTCAGGAGGTACGCCAGGTGGTGGCGGCCGCCGCGCCGGAGATCGCCCGTACCGGGCTGCGGGAGTGGAGCCTCGGCGCCCTGCCGAGGACCATCGAGCAGGTGCGCGCCGGATACGCGGTGACCGCCTACCCGGCGCTCGTCGACGAGGGCGCCACGGTCGGGGTGAAGGTGTTCGACTCCCCCGCCGAGGCGGAGGCGGCGCACTGGGCCGGTACCCGACGGCTGCTGCGGCTGACCGTGCCCTCCCCGGCCCGGTTTCTTCAGGGGCGGTTGAACAACGAGGCGAAGCTGGCGCTCAGTCGCAACCCGCACGGCGGCGTGCAGCAACTGATCGAGGACGCGGCCGGCGCGGCGATCGACCGGCTGATCGGCGACGCCGGCGGACCGGCCTGGGACGCCGAGGGGTTCGCGGCGCTGCGCGAGAAGGTCCGGGCCGACCTGGTCGACACCGTGGTCGAGGTGATGGACCGGGTCCGCCGGGTGCTCGCCGCCGCGTACGCCGTGGAACAGCGGCTCGGCGCCACCCGCAACCTCGCCGTGGTGGCCGCGCTCGCCGACATCCGCAAGCAGCTCGCCGGTCTGGTGCACGCCGGGTTCATCACCGAGGCCGGGTACGCCCGGCTGCCCGACCTGCTGCGCTACCTCACCGCCATCGAGCGTCGACTGGACCGCCTCGGCGGCAACCCGCAGCGCGACCGCCAGCAGCAGGACCGCGTCGCGGTGGTGCAGAAGGAGTACGACGACCTGCTCGCCGCGCTACCGCCGGCGCGCCGACAGGCGACCGCCGTGCGGCAGATCCGCTGGATGATCGAGGAGTTGCGGGTGAACGTCTTCGCCCAGGCGCTGGGTACCCCGTACCCCGTCTCGGAACAGCGGATCTACCGCGCGATGGACGACGCCGAGGGCCGCTGACACCGGCCGCTGCGCTCAGCGCGCCTGGATGGAGAGCCCGCGGGCGCCCGCGGCGGTCCGCACGGTGCTGGTCAGCGCCGTGCCACGCGGCGGCGCGGCGGTGGCCGACCACCAGGCCCGGTTCTCCCGGTACCAGTGGAAGACCTCACTCAGCCCGTCCTCGAACCGGATCTGCGGCTCGAAGCCGAGTTCGTCGGTGATCTTGCGGTAGTCCAGCGAGTAACGCTGGTCCTGCACCTTGCGGTCGGGCACGTGCCGAACCCGTTCCCAGCCGGCGCCGCCCAGCCGCAGGATCCGCTCGGCGAGGGCACGGTTGGTGAGTTCGAGGTCACCACCGATGTTGTAGACCTCGCCGGCCCGGCCCTTGGCCAGCACCAGCGCGATGGCCCGGCAGTGGTCGTCCACGTGCAGCCACTCGCGCGCCGCGCTGCCGTCACCGTGCAGGGTGATGTCCTGACCGGTGAGCAGGCTGGTGACGAAACGCGGGATGACCTTCTCCACGTGCTGGTACGGGCCGTAGTTGTTGGCGCAGCGGGTGATCGACACGTCCACGTCGTAGGTGCGCCAGTAGGACCGGACCACGCAGTCGCTCGCGGCCTTCGACGCCGCGTACGGGGAGTTGGGCTGCAGCACGCAACTCTCGTTCCAGGAACCGGCGCTGATCGAGCCGTACACCTCGTCGGTGGAGACGTGCACGACCCGGCCGACGCCGCCGCGTGCGCACGCGGCAAGCAGGTGGTGCGAACCCATCACGTTGGTCTCGAAGAACGGCGCCGGGTCGTCGATGGATCGGTCGACGTGGGATTCGGCGGCGAAGTGCACCACGGCGTCATGCCCCGGCACCACCTCGGCGAGCAACTGGCGGTCGCAGATGTCCCCGCGGACGAACGTCAGGCGGGGGTGCGCGGCCGGCAGGTTGGCCCGGTCACTGGCGTAGGTCAGCTTGTCGAGGACGGTCACGTCGCAGTGCTCGAACCCGGTGTAGCGCCCGCCGAGCAGACTCCGCGCGAAGTGCGATCCGATGAAGCCAGCACCGCCGGTAACCAGGATCCTCATGGATGGCCTCCCTGCCGGCGAGAATGGCCGTCGGCGCGCTGAGACGAATGGGGCTTTTGCCCGCAAGGAACCACCTTAGGGGACCAGTGTCGGCACCAACGCTGATATCTACGCCTTAAGCATTATTTAACCCATCGGGTCGATTACCGGACCCGATCAGAGCGGATCCACGCCCGGCGGCAGGTCGTCACCGTCGATCGCCGACTGGATGTAGTCGAGCAGGATCCGCCGGAGCTCCCGACCGGCGTGGGTCGGCACGACGTCGCGACGCCGGGCGACCGCGATCGTCCGGCGCACACCGGGCGGAGCCAGCGGAGTGGCCCGCACGGCCGGGCGACGCGCCAGCACGATGCCCGGCACCAACGCGATGCCGAGTCCCGCCTCCACGAAGCTCAGCACCGCGTCCATCTCCCCGCCGTCCACCGCGAAGGTCGGTTCGAAGCCCGCGTCGCGGCACGCCTGGATGGTGGCGTCGCGCAGGTCGTACCCCTCCCGGAACATCACCATCGGCTGGTCGCGCAGGTCGGTGATGTGCAGGTCGCCGGTCACCGAGGCGGTCGGCACCTCCCCCACCGAGGCCACCACCAGGCTCTCCCGCAGGATCGGGTCGACGCGCAGGCCCGGGTCGGCGCCCTGGGCCGGCATGATGATCAGCGCCAGGTCGAGGTCGCCACGCAGCAGGTCGCGGACGAGGTCCTGGGAGCCACTCTCCTCGACGCGCAGGTCGATGGTGGGGTGGGCGTCGCGGAACCGGCGCAGCACCGGTGGGGCGAGTGAGGTGGCCAGGCTCGGGGTGGCCCCGAGCCGGACGCGACCCCGGCGCAGCCCGACCAGCTCCTGCACCTCCCGGGTGGCGGTCACCACGTCGGCGAGGATCCGGGTGGCCAGTGGCAGCAGCACCTCGCCCGCCGCCGTGAGCGCGATGTTTCCCCTTACCCGCTCGAACAACGGCGCCCCGAGGTCGGCCTCCAGAGCGTGAATTTGCTTACTGAGAGAAGGCTGAGTAATGCCCACGAGGTCGGCGGCTTGGGTGAAATGTCGTACTCTGGCCACCGCAACGAAGTACCGGAGCTGATGGAGCTGCATCTACATAGCCTACGGCTATCAACACTGCGAGTTTGATGCATTGGACGACTGATGGAAGTGCTCCTAGCGTCAGTCCTGTGGTAATCACGAAAACTCGGTCGCCCATCCGCTCGAACGTCGGCCTCAAGGCCGTCATGGCGGTGACGGGCATCCTGCTGGCGCTGTTCCTCATCGCGCACATGTTCGGAAACCTGAAGGTGTTCACGGGGGAGACCTCGTTCGACCACTACGCGCACTGGCTGCGCGACATCGGCAAGCCACTGCTGCCCGGCGTCTGGTTCCTGTGGATCCTGCGCACCGTGCTGGTGGTGGCGGTCGTCGCCCACATCGTGGCCGCCACCGTGCTGGCCCGACGCGCACGCGCCGCCCGCCCGGTCAAATACGCCCACCGCAAGAAGGTCAATGGCAGCTACGCCGCCCGCACCATGCGCTGGGGTGGCGTGATCATCCTGCTCTTCGTGATCTACCACCTGCTGGACCTGACCACCGGCACGCTGAACCCGGTCGGCGACGCCAGCAAGCCGTACGGCAACGTCGTCGCCGACTTCGCGCCCGAGCGCTGGTACGTCACGCTCTTCTACACCCTCGCCATCCTCGCGGTCGGCTTCCACCTGCGCCACGGCGCGTTCAGCGCGTTCCGCAGCCTCGGCCAGCAGACACCGCGCGGCGAGCGCCGGGCGCGCACCGCCGCGCTGGTCTTCGCCGTGCTGCTCTGCGCCGGATACCTGGTGGTCCCGTTCGCCGTACTCACCGGATTGGTGTCCTGACATGGAACTCTTCACCGAGGGCGACCCGATCGCCGACACCAGGGCTCCCGGCGGCCCGGTCGAGAAGCGTTGGGAGACCCGGCGCTTCGAGGCCAAGCTGGTCAACCCCGCCAACCGCCGCAAGATGACCGTGATCGTGGTCGGCACCGGCCTGGCCGGCGGCTCCGCCGCCGCGACCCTGGCCGAGCAGGGCTACCACGTCAGGTCCTACTGCTACCAGGACAGCCCGCGCCGGGCGCACTCCATCGCGGCGCAGGGCGGGATCAACGCGGCGAAGAACTACCGCAACGACGGCGACTCCGTGCACCGGCTGTTCTACGACACCGTCAAGGGCGGCGACTTCCGCTCCCGGGAGTCGAACGTGCACCGGCTCGCCGAGGTGTCGGTCAACATCATCGACCAGTGCGTCGCCCAGGGGGTGCCGTTCGCCCGCGAGTACGGCGGTCTGCTCGACACCCGCTCCTTCGGTGGCGCCCAGGTGCAGCGCACCTTCTACGCCCGGGGCCAGACGGGCCAGCAGCTCCTGCTCGGCGCGTACCAGGCCCTGGAGCGGCAGATCGGCCTCGGCAACGTCGAGATGAACGCCCGGCACGAGATGCTGGAACTGGTCCTCGTCGACGGCAAGGCCCGCGGCATCGTGGTCCGGGACCTGGTCACCGGCGAGATCAGCACCGAGATGGCCGACGCCGTGGTGCTCGCCTCCGGCGGGTACGGCAACGTCTTCTACCTCTCCACGAACGCCAAGGGCTGCAACGTCACCGCCACCTGGCGCGCGCACCGCAAGGGCGCTTACTTCGCCAACCCCTGCTACACGCAGATCCACCCGACCTGCATCCCGGTCTCCGGCGACCACCAGTCGAAGCTGACCCTGATGAGCGAGTCGCTGCGCAACGACGGCCGGGTCTGGGTGCCGAAGACCAAGGGTGACGACCGCAACCCTCGGGAGATTCCCGAGGACGAGCGGGACTACTACCTGGAGCGGATCTACCCCTCCTTCGGCAACCTGGTCCCCCGCGACATCGCCTCCCGCGCCGCCAAGAACGTCTGCGACGAGGGCCGGGGGGTCGGCCCGACGAAGCTCGGCGTCTACCTCGACTTCGCCGACGCCATCGGCCGGCTGGGCCGCAAGGCCATCGAGGCCAAGTACGGCAACCTCTTCGAGATGTACGAGCGGATCACCGGTGAGGACCCGTACGAGGTGCCGATGCGCATCTACCCCGCCGTGCACTACACGATGGGCGGCCTGTGGGTCGACTACGACCTCCAGTCGAACATCCCCGGCCTGTTCGTGATCGGCGAGGCGAACTTCTCCGACCACGGCGCGAACCGACTCGGCGCCTCGGCGCTGATGCAGGGCCTCGCCGACGGCTACTTCGTGCTGCCCACCACGATCGCCAACTACCTGGCGTCGGGCGGGTTGGAGAAGGTCGACGCCAGCCACCCGGCGGCCGTCGAGGCGCGTACCGAGGTCGAGAACCGCGTCCAGCGGCTGCTCGCGGTCAACGGCGACCGGACCGTGGACTCGTTCCACCGGGAGCTGGGCCAGATCATGTGGGAACACTGCGGCATGGAGCGCGGCGAGGCCGGTCTGCGCAAGGCGATCGACGAGATCCGTGCCCTGCGCGAGCAGTTCTGGCAGCGCGTCAAGGTGTCCGGCACCGGCGAGGAACTCAACCAGTCGCTGGAGAAGGCCGGCCGCGTCGCCGACTTCTTCGAGCTGGCCGAGCTGATGTGCATCGACGCCCTGCACCGCGAGGAGTCCTGCGGCGGCCACTTCCGGGCCGAGCACCAGACCCCCGACGGTGAGGCGCAGCGCGACGACGAGAAGTTCGCGTACGTGGCGGCCTGGGAGTTCACCGCCACCGGTGAGCCCTCCGTGCTGCACAAGGAAGACCTGAAGTTCGAATACGTCCACCCCACGCAGCGGAGCTACAAGTGAACCTGACCCTGCGCATCTGGCGCCAGAAGGGCCCTGAGGACAAGGGTCGGATGGTGACCTACCCGGTCGACGACGTGTCCCCGGACATGTCGTTCCTGGAGATGCTCGACGTGCTCAACGAGCGGCTCATCCTCGCCGGCGAGGACCCGGTCGCCTTCGACCACGACTGCCGCGAGGGCATCTGCGGCATGTGCGGCCTGATGATCAACGGTGACGCGCACGGGCCGCAGCGCGGCACGACCGCCTGCCAGCTGCACATGCGACAGTTCACCGACGGCGAGACGATCGACATCGAGCCGTGGCGGGCCAGCGCCTTCCCGGTCATCAAGGACCTGGTGGTCAACCGGGGCGCGTTCGACAAGATCATCGCCGCCGGCGGTTACATCACCGCCCCGACCGGCAGCGCGCCCGAGGCGCACTCCACCCCGGTCGCCAAGGCCAACGCGGACGCCGCCTTCGAGTCGGCGGCCTGCATCGGCTGCGGGGCGTGCGTGGCGGCCTGCCCGAACGGCTCCGGCATGCTCTTCACCGCCGCCAAGCTCACCCAACTCTCCCTGCTGCCGCAGGGCCAGCCGGAGCGCCACACCCGGGTCATCGGCATGGTCGACGCGCACGACGAGGCCGGCTTCGGCGGCTGCACCAACGCCGGCGAGTGCACCCCGGCCTGCCCGAAGGGCATCCCGCTGAACACCATCGGCCGCCTCAACCGCGACTACCTCGCGGCCACCGCCAAGGGCGCCGGCAACACCCCCGGCTCCTGAGGCCACCGCACGACGCCGGACCGCCGTACCCCTGCGCTGTTTTCGGAGGTACGGCGGTCCGGCGTTTGTCTCTGGCTCGGCGTGCGGTCCTTGGGCTCGGCGTGCGGTTTCTGGTCGCGGTGGGGCTGGGGCGACGACTGCGTGATCCACTCGAATGTCATGAAGTCGGGCTGTCACAGCGCCTCCGACACCGCGACTTCAAGGAACACGAGTCGATCAACTCGATCTCGGCCCACGAAAGTCACGCAGTGGCCCGAGATAAGGGGCAAGTCGGACACATCGATCCGTGCTGCCCGGAACCTGCAGACCGCTCGTAGCACGCAAGCAACGGTCACCTCACGGGTCGGAGTTCACGGCTCGGAGTCACGGGTTGGGGCACGTTGCGCACGAGCGGCCGGCCTGGACGGGCCGGGGTTCTCGGGGCGACGCACGGAGCGGACAGACAGCGGCCACCCACGGGGCTGGGGGCGACCGTTCCCGGCGGAGGGATCAAGCCTGACCGCCCGGAGCCGGGGACAGTCGCCCCCAGCCCTCGACCGCATCCACCCACTCCACCGGCAGCCTCCCAGGCGCCCAGCCAGAAGAACGGTTGACCTCAACCCCGACCGCACTCACTCACCGACAGGCAGAGCCGAGAACAACCCGGACATCGGAGAGCACAGCAGGTTCAAGTGCCCGAGCCCGGGTAGCAGTCTTCGGAGACGGCGGTGAGAAGGGATGAGGGACATGAAGGCACTGACCTGGCAGGGCAAGCGGGACGTACGGGTCGAGGAGGTGCCGGACCCTCGGATCGAGGAGCCCACCGACGCGATCGTGAAGATCACTTCGACCGCGATCTGCGGCTCCGACCTGCACCTGTACGAGGTGCTCGGGCCGTACCTGAAGCCCGGTGACGTCCTGGGCCACGAACCGATGGGCATCGTCCAGGAGGTCGGGTCGGAGGTGACCGGGCTGAAGCCGGGCGACCGGGTGGTGGTGCCTTTCAACATCTCCTGCGGGAGTTGCTGGATGTGCCAACGCCAGCTCTACGCCCAGTGCGAGACCACCCAGGTGACCAGCGAGGGCAAGGGCGCCTCGCTGTTCGGCTACACCTCGCTCTACGGTTCGGTGCCCGGTGGGCAGGCCGAGTACCTGCGCGTCCCGCAGGCCCACTTCGGCCCGATCGTCGTCCCGCCGACCGGCGCCGACGAGCGCTACCTCTACCTGTCCGACATCCTGCCCACCGCGTGGCAGGCGGTGAAGTACGCGGACACCCCGCCCGGTGGCACCCTGGCCGTCTTCGGCTTGGGTCCGGTCGGGCAGTTCTGCGCCCGGATCGGCCGCCACCTCGGCGCCGGCCGGGTGATCGGGCTGGACCTGGTGCCCGAGCGGCTGGAGCTGGCCCGCCGGCACGGCATCGAGGTGCTCGACGTCCGTGAACTGTCCGACGTGCCGGGCGCGCTCATCGACCTGGTCGACGGGCGCGGCCCGGACGCGGTGATCGACGCCGTCGGCATGGAGGCACACGGCTCGCCGGGCGGCAAGCTGGCCCACGCCGCCGTCGGGCTGCTGCCGGACAAGCTGGCCCAGGTGATGACCGACAAGGCCGCCATGGACCGGCTGTCCGTCCTGCACGCCGCGCTCAAGGCGGTCCGCCGCGGCGGCACCGTGTCGATCTCCGGGGTCTACGGCGGTGAGGTGGATCCGATGCCGCTGATGGAGATGTTCGACCGGGGCATCCAACTGCGGATGGGCCAGTGCCACGTGCGCCGGTGGACCGACGAGATCCTGCCGCTGCTCGCCGGTGACGACGACCCGCTGGGCGTGCAGGACCTGCGTACCCACCGGGTGCCGCTGGCCCGCGCGCCGCAGGCGTACGAGATGTTCCAGAAGAAGGAGGACGGCTGCATCAAGGTCGTGCTCGAACCATGAGTGCGAGGAGTGAGCCGGGGTTGCGAGCCCCGCAGTCACGATTACAGCAGGTGCCGTGAGTCGGGTGGTGGTGGTCGTCGGCGCGAGCAGCGGGATCGGCCGGGCGACAGCCCGGGCGTTCGCCGAGCGCGGCGACCGCCTCGTCCTCGCCGCCCGGGCCACCACCACCCTGGCCGAGGTACGCGCGGAGTGCGCCGACGTCGACGTGCTGACCGTGCCGACCGACGTCACCGAGCCGGGCGCGTTGGAGGCGCTCGCGGACGCGGCCATCGATCGGTTCGGCCGAATCGACGTCTGGGTGCACCGGGTGGCCCGCGCCATCGTGGACTGTGCGGACCGGCCGCGCCGCGAGGTCTCGGTGGGCCGACTCAACGGGGTGCTGCGAGCCGGGTTCACCGTGCTGCCGGGCGTCTACGACATCCTGGTGGAGCCGCTGATGCGACTGGCCGGCCTGAGTGGACGGCCGGTGGCCGCGACCGACGGTAGCGTCTTCGTCGCGAACCCGGCCGGTGAGTCGGTGCGCGGTGGTCACCTGCCCGACCTGCGGCAACTCGTGTCCGGGCCGGTGAGTGCGGTCGGTGCCGCGCTGCGCCGACGCCTCGGCTGATCTGTCCGGGACTGTCCGGGACTGTTCGAGACTGCTTGGAGTCGTCGTGCGTCGATCAACTCGCCTAGGGTGGTGGCCCAGCAAGCGCTCTGGCGCTCCACTATGGGGGAGACGATCGACCATGCGACTCAATCGCAGAACGGCACTCGGCTTGGGAACGATGGCTACCGCCGGGACGGTGTTGGGCGCCGCGTCGCCCGCGAGCGCCGCGACTCCGGCGAGCACCAACGAGGCCACACCGACCACGCCCGCCCGGGCCGCCCGGCGGATCGCCTCCGCGTTCACCAGGCACAGCGCCGAGGTCGGTGGCAACTGGCAGGCGTACATCAGCGTCGCCGACCCGGCCGGCGCGCCGGTGGTCGCGGTGACGGCCGACGCGGACCGGCGGATCGAGGCGTACAGCGTCAACAAGATCGCGGTTGCCACCGCGGTGCTCGACAAGGTCGACCGGGGGCTGCTTACCCTGGACCAGCAGGTCGAGGTGACCGCGGCGATCGTCGTGCCCGGCGGTGACGGCATCTTCAGCCTGGACGGCGCGTACCCCAGCAAGGTGACCATCGGGCACGTGCTGGCCAACCTGCTGACCGTCTCGGACGACACCGCGGTGCGACTGTGCGGGCTGGTCGCCCCGGCCGCCGAGATCAATTCCATCCTGGTCGCCAAGGGCTTCCCGAACACCCAGGTCGAGCCGGTGGCCAACCCGAACCGATTCTTCCTCGGCACCAGCACCCCCCGGGAGACGCACGACCTGCTGCGCGCCCTGGTCGGCGGCACGCTGCTCTCCCCCGCCTCGACGACGTACCTGCTGGGCATCCTGCGTTCGCCGGTGGCGTTCACCGACGGCATCCGGCGCACGATGTCCTCCGACGATCGGGCGCGGATCGCCACCAAGGCCGGCTGGTACGGCGACGCCCGGCACGAGGCCGGCGTGATCTTCGACCGCTCCGGCGCGGCGGTGCTCACGTACGCGCTCTTCGCCGACGGGCAGGCCGACCCGGACAACTTCGGCGCCACCCACCCGGCGGTGCAGGCCCGCGCCGCCATGGGTCCCAAGTTCCTGGCCGCGGTCGACCGGATCGCGGGCGTCGGCAAGACGTTCCGGATCACCGCCCGCCGTCCCAGCAACGGCGGCTAGGGCAACCATCGCGCAGGTCCGGGTCGGTCGCCGCTGCTGGCGGCCGGCCCGGCGTGGCGACCGCCGCGGCATGCTTCGGCGCGGGTGACTACCGTGTAGGGCGGACACGGCGGAGGGACGGCAATGGCACGAGCGCGGAGCACGGACGTCGAACGGTCGCTCGGTCGGCGAATGCGGGGCGCGGCGGGACTGGCCGCGCTGGCCGGCCTGGCCTGGGTCGCCCGGGATGTGCCGGCGGCCCTCGGTGGCCGGCTCGGCGGAGCCCGGGCCGAACGGGCGGCCCGCTCGCCCCAGTTCCGCGAGGGCACCTTCCACAACCGGGCCGGCACCCGCACGATGGTCACCGAGCCGGGGCGCAACCTGCTCCGCGAGCTGATCTTCGGCAAGCAGAAGCGGCGTCCCACCGCGCCGGTGCCGCTGCTGCGCCCCACCGGCGCGCCGGGGGCCGCCGACACAGCCGACGAGCTCAACATCGTCTGGTACGGCCACGCCTCGACGCTCATCGAGATCGAGGGCCGGCGGGTGCTGCTCGACCCCATCTGGAGCGACCGCTGCTCACCGTCGGGCCTGGTCGGTCCGCGCCGGCTGCACGAGCCGCCGGTGGGCATCGACGAGCTGCCCCCGCTGGACGCCATCCTCATCTCGCACGACCACTACGACCACCTCGACATGGCCACCGTGCGAGCGCTGCTGGCGGGGCAGTCCGCGCCGTTCCTGGTGCCGCTGGGCGTGGGCGCGCACCTGGACCGCTGGGGCGTACCGGCCGAGCGGATCATCGAACTGGACTGGTCCGAGTCGCACCAGGTCGCCGGGCTGGAGATCACCGCCACCGCCGCCCAGCACTTCTCCGGTCGGGGGTTGCGCCGCGACGGCACGCTCTGGAGCTCCTGGGTGGTGGCCGGGGCGCGCCGCACGGTCTTCTACACCGGCGACTCCGGCTACTTCGAGGGGTACGCGGAGATCGGCGCCGAGCACGGCCCGTTCGACGTGACGCTGATGCAGATCGGCGCGTACGACAGCGCCTGGCCGACGATCCACATGTTCCCCGAGGAGGCCGTCGCCGCCCACCTCGACCTGCGCGGTGGCCTGCTCGTCCCGGTGCACTGGGCGACGTTCAACCTGGCCCTGCACGACTGGTCCGAGCCGGTCAACCGGCTGTGGGCCGAGGCTAAGGCCCGCGACGTGCGGCTCGCCGTGCCTCGCCCGGGTGAGCGGGTCGTGGTCGACGATCCGCCCGCCGTCGACGGGTGGTGGCAGGCCGTCGCCTGAACCGGGCCACGACAGGCATCGCCTGAGCGGGCAGGCCACTCAGAGCACGAACGCGTCGGTCCAGAGCGCACCCGAACGGCCGGAGAGCGCGTCCAGCATGGCCACCGCCTGACCGTCGGTGAGCTGCGCGACGAAATCCACGATGGCCCGGCCCCGGGCCCGACCGATCCGGTCCGGGGTACGCGGATGCAGCTCCGCCTCGGCCAACTCGACCAGGTCGTGCAGCCGGCGGGGCAACCGGGACTCCTCCTCCGGGTCGAGCAGCCACTCCCAGAGCGCCTCGACCAGGGTGCCCAGCAGCCGGGCCTGGCCGCGCTGGTGCAGGGCGAGATCCGGGCGGGCCAGCACGAACCGGTGGTGGACGAACTTGAGCACCTGCACCTCGTGCCACTGCGCGCAGCCCAGCAGCACGTACCCGGAGCGCACCGACGGCTGGTCGGTCACCGTGATCGCCTCGACGAAGCGGGTGGACCAACGGGCGGAGAACCGCGCCACGTACTGCTCGGCCTCGATCGAGCCGTCGAACGGCATCGCCAGCAGCCCGTCGACCAGTTCCTCGCGGACGTGCTCGACGGCGGCGGCGAAGGCGTCGTCGTCGGCGATCCAGGCGTCCTTGCGGTGCAACTGCCGACGGAGCCGCTCGATCGCCGCACCGGGTCGTCGCGCCGCGAGGGCCAGCGCCGAGTCGGTGATCGCCCGCAGCTGCCCGCTCTCGCGCTGCCAGGCCATCAGCTCCGCGGAGACCGACCCCTGCTGGAGCACGCCGACCCGGTAGAAGTCCTCCACGTCGTGGATGGCGTACGCGATGTCGTCGGCGGTGTCCATCACCGACGCCTCCACGGTCTGCTGCCAGTCCGGGATCCGGCCGGCGAACGGCTCCCGCGCCTGCCGCAGGTCGTCCAGCTCGGTGCGGTACGCGCCGAACTTCGACGAGCCGCTCTCCGGGTCGTCCGGCGGCGGGGTGGCGCCACGTGGCGGCGGGTCCATCGTGCGGGGGTGCGGGTCGGGGTGGTCCAGGCGGGTCCACGGGTACTTCAACATCGCGGCGCGGACCGCGGCGGTCAGGTCCAACCCGGTGGTGGCGGCGCCCCGGATCTCGGTGCTGGTGACGATCCGGTACGACTGGGCGTTGCCCTCGAACCCGTCAGTGAGGCCGAGGCGCTGACGGGCCAGCCGGTCCAGCACCCGCTCCCCCAGGTGGCCGAACGGCGGGTGGCCGAGGTCGTGGGCGAGCGCGGCGGCCTCCACCACGTCGGGAGAGCAGCCACCAAGCTTGTCGAGCAGGTCACGCGTCTGCTGTTCGCCCGTCAGCCGCTCGGCGATCGACCGCCCCACCTGGGCGACCTTCAGGCTGTGGGTGAGCCGGTTGTGCACCAGCAGGCCGGAACCGACCGGGCTGATGACCTGGGTGACGCCGCCGAGGCGGGCGAAGAACGGCGAGCCCACGATCCGGTCCCGGTCGGCGCGGAACGGGTCGGCGGCGAGATCGCCGAGGGCGCGGGCGCTGCCGCCGAAGAGCCGACGGGCGCGCGGCTCCGCAGGTGTTTCCATGATCGCAACGCTAGCGCAGGCCCGACGGGGCCGTCCGGGAGTCGCCCGGCCGGGCGTGGAGGTTCGGTCCTCCGCCCCGGCCGGGCGCGGCGACAGCGCCCCGGCCGGCCCGGCAGAATGCAGGCGTACCCACTCCCGAAGGCGGATCGAGATCGTGACCCAGTCTGTTCATCAGCGGATCGCCGACGAGCTCGGCGTGGCCGAGCGTCAGGTGCGGGCGGCCGTGGAACTGCTCGACGGCGGCGCCACCGTGCCGTTCATCGCCCGTTACCGCAAGGAGGCCACCGGCCTGCTCGACGACACCCAGCTGCGCACCCTGGAGGAGCGGCTGCGCTATCTGCGCGAGCTGGACGAGCGGCGGGCGGCGGTGCTGGAGTCGATCCGCGGCCAGGGCAAGTTGGACGAGGCGCTGGAAGCGCAGATCATGGCGGCCGACTCGAAGTCCCGGCTGGAGGACATCTACCTGCCGTACAAGCCGAAGCGACGGACCCGGGCGCAGATCGCCCGCGAGGCCGGGCTCGCGCCGCTGGCCGAGACGCTGCTGGCCGACCCCACCCAGGACCCACGGGCCACCGCCGCCGGGTTCGTCGATGCGGAGAAGGGCGTCGCCGACGCCGCCGCCGCGCTGGAGGGCGCCCGCGCCATCCTGATCGAGACGTTCGCCGAGGACGCCGACCTGATCGGCACGCTGCGCGAGCAGATGTGGTCGCGGGGCCGTCTGGTGTCCCGGGTACGCGAGGGCCAGGAGGCGCCCGGCGCCAAGTTCGCCGACTACTTCGACTTCTCCGAGCCGTACCCGAAGCTGCCCTCGCACCGCATCCTGGCGATGTTCCGGGGTGAGAAGGAGGGCGTGCTCGACCTGACCATGGAGTCGGAGGAGGCGGGCGAGGCGGACGCCGTACCGACCGGCCCGACCCGGTACGAGGCGGCGATCGCGGGCCGGTTCGGAGTCTCCGACGCGGGCCGCCCGGCCGACCGCTGGCTGGCCGACACGGTCCGCTGGGCCTGGCGTACCCGGATCCTCATCCACCTGGGCGCGGACCTGCGGATGCGGTTGTGGCAGGCGGCCGAGGAGGAGGCGGTCCGCGTCTTCGCCACCAATCTCCGTGACCTGCTGCTGGCCGCCCCCGCCGGCACCCGTCCGACGATGGGCCTGGACCCCGGCCTGCGCACCGGGGTGAAGGTGGCAGTCGTGGACGCCACCGGCAAGGTGCTCGCCACCGACACCATCTACCCGCACGAGCCGCGCCGGCAGTGGGACGCGTCCGTCGAGACCCTCGCCCGGCTGGCCGGGGCGCACGGGGTGGAGCTGATCGCGATCGGCAACGGCACCGCCTCGCGGGAGACCGACAAGCTGGCCGGCGACCTGATCGCGCGGCACCCGCAGCTCAACCTGACCAAGGTGATGGTCTCCGAGGCTGGCGCGTCGGTCTACTCCGCCTCCGCGTACGCCTCGCAGGAGCTGCCGGGGATGGACGTGTCACTGCGCGGCGCGGTGTCCATCGCCCGCCGCCTCCAGGACCCGCTCGCCGAGCTGGTCAAGATCGATCCACGGTCGATCGGCGTCGGCCAGTACCAGCACGACCTGTCCGAGGTGAAGCTGTCCCGGTCGCTGGACGCGGTCGTCGAGGACTGCGTGAACGCGGTCGGGGTGGACGTCAACACCGCCTCCGCGCCGCTGCTGACCCGGGTCTCCGGGATCGGCGCCGGCCTGGCCGAGAACATCGTGCTGCACCGGGACGCCAACGGGCCGTTCCGCTCGCGTACCGATCTGAAGAAGGTGGCGCGGCTCGGGCCGAAGGCGTTCGAGCAGTGCGCCGGCTTCCTGCGCATCCCGGACGGCACCGACCCGCTGGACTCCTCCAGCGTGCACCCCGAGGCGTACCCGGTGGTGCGCCGCATCCTCTCCACCACCGGGCAGGACCTGCGCTCGGTGATCGGTAAGAGCGGCATCCTGCGCGGGCTGCGGGCCACCGACTTCGTCGACGACCGGTTCGGCCTGCCCACCGTCACCGACATCCTCGCCGAGCTGGAGAAGCCCGGCCGGGATCCGCGGCCGGAGTTCCGCACCGCCACCTTCGTCGAGGGCGTGGAGAAGATCAGCGACCTGACCTCGGGCATGGTGCTCGAGGGTGTGGTCACCAACGTGGCCGCGTTCGGTGCGTTCGTGGACGTCGGCGTGCACCAGGACGGCCTGGTGCACGTGTCGGCGATGTCCCGGACCTTTGTGAAGGACCCCCGCGAGGTGGTCAAGTCCGGCGACGTGGTCAAGGTCCGGGTGCTCGACGTGGACGTACCCCGTAAGCGGATCTCGCTGACCCTGCGCCTGGAGGACGAGCCGGCCGCCACCGGTGGCGGTGGTCGGACGAGTCAGGAGGGCCGCGGCGGCCCGGCGCAACGCGGACCGCAGGGTGGCGGACCGCAGGGTGGCGGAACGCAGGGTGGACGCGGTGGGCAGGGCGGGTCCGGTGGGCAGGGCGGGTCCGGTGGACGCGGCGGGTCCGGTGGGCAGGGCGGGTCCGGTGGACGCGGCGGCCAAGGCGCACGGGGCGGTCAGCAGCGGCAGGGCGCGCCGGCGCCGGCCAACGACGCGATGGCCGAGGCTCTGCGCCGCGCCGGATTGGCCTGATCCGACAGCGGGCGCGAGGAGGCGACCGGGATGCCCCATGGCGGCGGTGATCTTCGCCGCCTCGGGGGCCGGACGCGCGATGATCGATTCGTCGGACCATCGGCGGACGCTTTCGAGCTGCCCCACCAGTGGGGCGGGGCGTGCGGTGACCGAAGCGTTCCCCGCCGCGGCCCACCTGGTGTCGGACAACCGCTCCCCGAACGACCGTCGCGCCTGACTCACCCACCCACCCACCCACCCACACGCCCGTAAGGACCCGGTTTCGATGTAGATCTTGGACACTTTCCGTTCGGCTTGAACGGAAAGTGTCCAAGATCTGGAGTTGTCGGCGATTCCAAGCGGGCACGCCCCAGATCTGGGGCAGTTCGACAGGTCGCGTTCGAAGAGTTCGCTCCGAGCGCGGCCATCCGTGACCGCCGCCGGCACCGGGCGGGCGGCCGGGGGCGGGCGGCGGCAGGCGGCGGGCGGGCGGCGGCGGGCGGTAATCGGGTCGCTTGTCCGTGGGTTCTGGGAGATGATCTCGCGGTGCGGATGCATGCCGACCAGGTGGACGTGAGCGCGGACGTGGTTGCCGCGCTGGTGGCCGAACAGTTTCCGCGCTGGCGGGAACTGCCGGTGCGCCCCCTCCGTTCGGCTGGCACCGTGAACGCGCTGTTCCGGCTCGGGCCGGACATCGTGCTGCGGTTTCCGCTGCGGCCCTTCGCCGATCCCGACCTGCGCGCCGAGCTGCGGCGGGAGCAGGAACACGCCGTGCTGCTCGCGGCGCACCTGCCGGTCGGGGTCCCCGAACCGCTCGCCCTCGGTGCGCCCGGCGAGGGGTACTCCGGGTCGTGGACGGCGTACCGGTTCATTCCCGGCGAGACGGCCCAGCCCGACCGGATCGGCGAGCCGGACGTCTTCGCCCGTGACCTGGCCGCTGTCGTGGTCGCCCTGCGCGGCATCGACACCGGCGGACGGTCGTGGCCGGGGTTCGGTCGGGGCGGACCGCTTGCGGAGCAGGATGCCGACGTACGGGACGCCCTCGCCGTCAGCGGCGAACTCACCGACACCGCCGCGCTCGCCGAGGTGTGGGACCGGTGCCGGAGCGCGCGCCGGGACGACCCGGCCGACGGGTGGATCCACGCCGACCTGATGCCGGGCAACCTGCTGGTCCGCGACGGCCGGCTGGCCGCGGTCATCGACCTGGAGTCGGTGAAGATCGGCGACCCCGCGGTGGATCTGATGCCGGCGTGGAACCTGTTGGACCGCGGGTCGCGGGAGACGTACCGGCGGGCGTTGGGCGTGGACGACGCCACCTGGGAGCGGGGGCGCGGCTGGGCGCTGGCGCAGGCGATCATCGCGCTGCCGTACTACGTCGAGACCAACCCGGTGATGGCCGGCATCGCCCGGCACACGCTGCTGGCCGTACTCGACTGAGTCGGGTCGCGTACCGTCGGCTCGTGGGTGAGGACGACGACCGCGAGTGGCGGGAGCGGCAGCGGCAGGCGGTGCGGGCACACGCCGACGCGGACGCCCGGCGACGGGCCGCCGAGCAGGCGGAGGCGGCGGAGTTGGTGGCCTGGTTCGTGGCCGAGGCGACCCGTCGGGGGCTGCCCACCACCCGGCTGGTCGCCCGGGGCTACGACGGGCGCGGGCGCTACCGGACCAGGCTGACCGGATGGTACGTCGACCGGGCCGGCACCCGGGCGGTGGACGTGGCCGGCCGGTTCCACCTGTTGACGGTGCCCGGCGGCGTGCGCGCCCGGCTGTTCGGGGTCGACCCGCAGCCCAGCCCGGCGCCGTTGGTGGTCGGCGCGGGAGGCCGCGACGGCGAGTCGATCCCGTTGCGGACGTTGCTCACCCGGCTGTTGGACGGCGGGCCGTCCGGCTCATTCCCCACCCCGTAGGCGCCGGGGCAATCACCACCGGGTGTCAGCACTCGTTCTCCCTGGTGTGGACGTGTCGCCAGTCGTCGACGGCGCGTGACCGCACCGGCCGGGAGACCGCCGAACGTGAAATCCGAAGGGTTGGATTCGCCGCGCTGTGGGCGAAACCACGCATGGGATCGCATATCGGCTGATACAACAATCGTGGTCTTTCCTATCGTCCGATCGGAGGCGCCATCCGTGGAGCTGATCCACCACCGTCCGCCCGTGGCGCGCAGCGGCGGTCCAGGCGTGGCCGACCCGGTCTTCCTGTCCCCGCCCGACGTGGGCGAGTTGGAGGAGTCCTACCTGCTGCGGGCCATCCGGGCCGGGCGCTTCGACCCGGACGGGCCGGAACTGGGCGCGTTCGAACGGGAGCTCGCCGCGCGGGTCGGCGTCGGCTACGCGCTGGGGCTCTCCTCCGGCACGGCCGCCCTGCACCTGGCACTGCTCGCCGTCGGCGCGGGACCGGAGACGGTGGTGGTCGTGCCCACGCTCACCTTCGCCGCCACCGCCAACGCGGTCACCTACACCGGCGCCGAACCGGTCTTCGTGGACTGCGACGCCGCCACCGGCAATCTCGACGTCGACCTGCTCGCCGACCTGCTCGGTCGTCTCGTCGACGCGGGCCGACGAGTCGCCGCCGTACTGACTGTGGACATCAACGGCCGGTGCGCCGACTACGACAGGTTGTTGCCGCTCTGCGCGGCCGTCGGTGTCCCGGTGGTGGAGGACGCGGCGCAGGCGCTCGGCTCGACCTACCGGGGGGGTTGCGCCGGCACGTTCGGCCGGGTCGGGATCTACTCGTTCAGTCACAACAAGGTGATGACCACCACGGGCGGCGGCATGCTGGTCTCCGACGACCCCGCGCTTGTCGCCCGCGCCCGACACCTGGCCACCCAGGCCCGCGAGCCGGTGTCGCACTACGAGCACCGCGACGTGGGCTACAACTACCGGCTCAGCACGTTGCTGGCCGCGCTCGGCCGCGCCCAGCTCACCCGACTCGACGCCATGGTCGCCCGACGGCGGGCGCTGCGCGACAGGTACGCCCGGCTCTTCAGCGGCGTGCCCGGCACCCGGATCCTCGGCGCCGGTGACCCCGGCTCGAACTGTTGGTTGACCTCCGTGGTGGTCGAACCGGAACGCACCGGCTGGCAACCCGGCCAACTCGCCGAGCACCTGGCCGGCCACGGCGTGGAGTGCCGCCCGATGTGGAAACCGATGCACCGCCAACCGGTGTACGCCGACCGGCAGGTCGCCCAGACCGGTGCCGCCGACCGCCTGTTCGCCACCAGCCTGTCCCTGCCCAGCGGCTCCGCCCTCGCCGACGACCAGGTCGAGCGCGTGCTCGCCGCCACCACCGAGTTTCTGGACGGACACCGATGAGGCGGCCCTACGACACCGTCAAACGGATGCTGGACGTGGTCCTGGCCGCCACCGGCCTGCTGCTCGCGACGCCGGTGCTCGCCGCGGTGGCGCTGGCCGTGCTTGTCACCATGGGTCGGCCCGTGCTGTTCCGGCAGGCCCGCCCGGGTCGGCACGGTCGACTGTTCCGCCTGGTCAAGTTCCGTTCGATGACCGTTGGCAGTGCGGACGAGGCACCGGCCAACGACGCCGTCCGACTCACCAACTTCGGCCGCTGGCTGCGGACGACAAGTCTCGACGAGTTGCCCCAACTGTGGAACGTGCTGCGCGGCGAGATGAGCCTGGTCGGGCCGCGTCCCCTGCTGCCGGCGTACCTGAGCCGCTACAGCCCGGAGCAGCTCCGCCGGCACGAGGTGCGCCCGGGCATCACCGGTCTCCAGCAGGCGTACGGGCGCAACGCGCTGAGCTGGGACGAGCGTTTCGCTCTCGACGTGCACTACGTGCGGCACCGCTCGCTCGTGCTGGACGTGCGGATCCTGCTGCGCACGGTACGAACAGTCCTGCTCCGGGAGGGGATCACCGCCGCCGGCGCGGCCACCGCCCACGAGTTCCTCGGCCCGGCCGAGCTGGCCACCGCCGGCGGTCGCGGACCGGCAGAGGGCCGCCGGTGAGCCTGGACATCGTCATCGTCGGCTGCGGCGGGCACGGCCGCGAGGTGCTCGGCATCGTCCGGGCCGTCAACGCCGCCGCCCGTGGTGGCCCGGTCTGGCGGGTGCGGGGCTTCGTCGACGACCAGCCCAGCGAGGTCAACCTGAAACGGGTGCAGCGGCTGGAGGTGCCCTACCTCGGTGGCACTGCCCGCCTGGGCGAGCAGCCCGCCGGCACCCACCTGGCGCTGGGCATCGGGGATCCGGCCGCGCGGCGTTCGGTGGATCAGCGGCTGACCGCGTACCGGCTGCCGGCGGCGGTGCTGGTGCACCCGGACGCCACCGTCGGCCCGGACACCGTGTACGGCGAAGGCCTGATCGTGTTTCCGGGCGCCCGGGTCACCACGAACGTCACGCTCGGCCGGCACGTGCACCTCAACCAGAACAGCGCGGTGGCGCACGACTGCGCGCTGGGCGACCACGTGTCGGTCAACCCGTTGGGTGCGGTCTCCGGCGACTGCCACCTGGGCGACGGGGTGCTGATCGGGGCCGGTGCCGTGGTGTTGCAGAGGCTGCGGGTCGGCGCGGGCGCCACGGTCGGCGCCGGGGCCTGCGTGGTCCGCGACGTACCCGCCGGCGCGGTGGTCAAGGGAGTCCCGGCCCGGTGAGCGTCGGTCCCCGCGCGAGCCGGCCGCTCGGCGTCCGCCAGCTCCGGATCGCGGTGCTGGTCAAGACCAGTACCGGCGGGATGTGGCTGCTGCCGCAGGTCGAGGAGTTGCGGCACCGGGGGCACGAGGTGACAGTCGTGCTGCCGCGCGGGGCCGGCCGGCTCACCGACGAGTTGGAGCGCCGCGGCGTCGACGTGCTCAGCTCCCCGTACGACTTCACCATGGGCCGGTACGCGCCCATCGGGCTGTTGCTGCTGCGCGCGCTGCTGCGCCGGTTGCGCCCGGACGTGGTGCAGTACCACCTGATCGCCTCGGCGTACGCGGTGCGACTGTCCACGCTGGGCCTGCCGGTCCGCCGGGTGCACATGGTGGCCAACCCGGCGTACCTGGAATCCCGGTTGGTCCGCTCGGCGGAGCGGTTGCTGTGGCGGCTGGACGACGTGCTGATCTGCGGCTGCCGCTACGCCTCCGCCCGCTACGGCGAGCTGGGGTGTCCGCCGCAGCGTCGCCCGGTCGCCGTGTACGGGGTGGACACCGACGCGTTCAGCCCGGACGCCACCGGCCCGGACCAGCGGGCGAAGCTCCGCGCCGAGCTGGGCATCGACCAGGGCGTGTTCCTGGTGGTGATGGTCGCGCACGTCTACCCGCCGAGGTGGTTCATCCACTCGGGTCGGGGGGTCAAGGGTCACGACGTGCTGCTGGACGCCTGGCAGACGTTTCGCCGCCGGCACCCGGACGCGCACCTGCTGCTGGTCGGAGGCGGCTGGACGGCCGCCGGTGAGGACTACCGGCGGCAGCTCGTCGACCGTTTCGGCGTCGCCGGTGACCCCGGGATCACCTGGGTGGAGTCGGTCGGAGACGTGCGGCCCTGTTACGCCGCCGCGGATGTCAGCGTGTCCCCGTCCCTCGGTGACGGCCCGGGCGCGGCGGTACAGGCTGGCGCGATGGGTGTGCCGAGCATCGTCAGCGCGGCCGGTGGTCTGCCCGAGGCGGTGACCGAACGGTCCGGTTGGGTCGTCCCGCCGGGTGATCCGATGGCTCTGGTGGCGGCGCTGGACTCGGCGTACCAGGGGTGGGTCGCGGGCCGGCTCAGCCTGTGCGGCCGGTTGGCCCGCCGCCACGTCCTGAATTCGTTCGACGACCTGCGGGCGGCGGCCGAGGTGGCGGACATCGTCGAGGACGTGGCCGGTCGGCGGCGTTGAGCACGCCGTCGGGCGGCCGGTGGCCGGTCCCGCCGGGACACCGACCGCCCATGGTGGCGGCTCAGTGCCGGATGCCGGCCCAGTCGTGGTGCCGGCGCACGGTGGAGAGGATGAAGTCGACCACCCGCCGTGAGGTGTCCGGCACCTGGTAGTCGGCCGGGCAGGGCACGCCGTCCGCGGCGACCTGCGCCACCGTCACCTCGACCGCCTCGACCACCCCCCGCGGGTCGAGACCGGTCATGATGATCCCGCCCGCGTCGAGCGCCTCGGGGCGTTCGATGGACTCCCGCAGGGTCACCGCGGGGAAGCCGAGGATGGCGGCCTCCTCGCTTATCGTCCCGCTGTCGGACAGGGTGCAGAACGCCTTCGTCTGCAGGTGCACGTAGTCGAGCAGACCGAACGGGTCGTGAAAGGCGATGCCGTCCAGCGCGGTGGCGTCCGGGGCGAGGGACTCCAACCGCTTGCGGGTACGCGGATGGGTGGAGACCAGCACCGGGTAGCCCCAGCGGTCGCGGACCGCGACCAGGCAGTCCAGCAGCCGCCGCAGCCGGTCGGGCCGGTCCACGTTCTCCTCCCGGTGTGCGCTGACCAGGAAGTACCGGCCTTCGTCCAACTCCAGTTGCCGGAGGACGGTCGAGCTGGCGATCGGTGCCCGGTAGTGCTCCAGCACCTCCCGCATCGGCGAGCCGGTGTGCAGGATCCGGCGCGGGTGCAGGCCCTCGGCGAGCAGGTTACGCCTGGCGTGTTCGGTGTAGACCAGGTTGAAGTCGGCGACGTGGTCGACGAGTCGCCGGTTCGTCTCCTCCGGCACGTTGAGGTCGAAGCAGCGGTTGCCGGCCTCCATGTGGTAGACCGGCACCCGCATCCGCCGGGCCATCAGGGCCGCGATGCAGCTGTTGGTGTCGCCGAGCACGAGCAGCGCGTCGGGTCGCAGCTCGGCGATCGCCGCCTCCATGCCGACCAGGACGCCGCCGAGCACCCGGCCCAACGAGGTGGTGTCGACGCGCAGGAACCGGTCCGGTTCGCGCAGTCGCAGCTCCTTGAAGAACACGTCGGAGAGGGTGGTGTCCCAGTTCTGCCCGGTGTGCACGAGCACGTGGTCGACGGTGTCGTCCAACCGGCTGAGCACCCGGGACAGTCGGATGATCTCGGGACGGGTGCCGACGACAGTCATCACCCTGGTCATGTCATCTCCCTCCGCCTGTGGGTCACCGGGCGCCCACCGGCACCAGGTGTTCGTCGCCGACCGGCTCCGGCCACGTGTCGGGCCGTTCCGGGTCGAACAACTCGTTGGTCCAGAAGAGGGTGAGCAGCTCGTCCGGGCCGGTGTTGGTGATGTTGTGCGCCCACATGGTCGGCATGTCGACGACCACGGGTTGGTCGCCGCTGACCGGAAATCGGACGACGTCGGTGTCGCCGACGCGGCGCAGGCTGATCTCGGCGGTGCCGCGCAGCACCACGAACCGCTCCACCTTGGCGAGGTGGAAGTGCTCACCCCGGGTGATTCCGGGCCGGGTGGTGGAGCAGAAGGTCTGCCCCGCTCCCCCGTGCGCCTTGACCGTCTCGACAAGGGCCCCCCGGGCGTCGGCCCGGGAGGGCAGGGCCAACGGGTAGTGCGCCGGGAAGCAGTGCGACCGGTAGGTGTTGAACAGCCGCACGTCGTGCCGGTCGCGCAGCGGCGGGATCTCGCCGGTGCGGTAGACCCCGGCGTACGAGGTGAGCTGGTCGGCGAGGTCGCGGACCCCGATCCGCAGGGCCGGCAGCGCCGGGTCCCAGGAGCCGGCCGCCGCGACGCCGGCCAGCCGGGCGGCGGCGTCGGTGACGTGCACCAGGTCCAACTGTCGGTCGGCGTGCACCTCCGGCCGGCCGCCCTCGGCGAGGACCCGGCAGAAGGTGGCGACGGCCGAGTTGTACCAGGGTCGGCCGTGCTCGCCGTACAGGTTGGGCAGCAGCACGTCGTCCAGGGGTACGCCGGTCTCGGCGAGGATGCCGGCGGCGGTGGCCTTGGCGTCGCCGTAGGGGGTGCCGTTGCCGGCCTGCACCGAGTTGGCGAAGACCACACCGATGGGTGGGTCCGGGCAGGCGCGCAGGCCGTTGGCGAGCTGCGCGGCGAGCTGGACGTTGCCGGCCGCCACGTCGGCGGGCTCCCCCCGGTTGACCCCAGCCAGGTGCAGCACCCGGTCCACCCCGGCGATCTTGCGGGCGACCACCGCCGGGTCGGCCAGATCGGTACGGGTCAGCACGGTCGGCTCGGGCCAGCCGAGCGCGCGCAGCAGGACCCGCACGTGCCAGCCGACGAAACCGCCGGCGCCGGTGACGGCGAGGCTCAGCACGCCAGCACCGGGTCCCGCAGCGCCAGCTCCGCCCGGATCTCCGGCAGCGACCTGAGCAGCCGCACCACATCGGGTACGCCGAGCCGGGTGGCGTTCGCCGAGTTGAAGTCCTCGCCGGGCCGCTCGCCCAGCTCGCCCTCGGAGACGTACAGCGCGTAGTTGAGGTCGCGCGCGTCCAGCGGCACCCGGTAGAAGTCCCCGAAGTCGTCGGCCTGGGCCAACTCCTCCCGGCTCGCGAGGGTCTCGTGCGACTTCTCGCTGTGCCGTACGCCGATGATGTCCAGCTTGAACGGCACGTCGAACAACTGACAGACGGCCTCGGCGAGGTCGCTGATCGTGCAGGCGGCGGCCTTGCGGATGAACACGTCGCCGGGGCGGGCGTGGTGGAAGGCGTGCTCGACCAGGTCGACGGAGTCGGCGAGCGACATCAGGAAGCGGGTCATGGCCGGGTCGGTGACGGTGGGCGCGCGGCCGGCCTTGATCTGCTCGATGAAGAGCGGGATCACCGAGCCGCGCGAGTACATCACGTTGCCGTACCGGACGCAGGACACGGTGGTGGCGCTGTTCGGGTTGTTGCGGGCGTACGCCTGGGCGACCTTCTCCATCAGCGCCTTGCTCATGCCCATCGCGTTGACCGGGTAGACGGCCTTGTCGGTGCTGAGCACGACGACCGAGCTGACGCCGTTGTGCGCGGCGGCCTCGACCACGTTGCCGCTGCCGAGGATGTTGGTGCGCACCGCTTCCAGGGGGAAGAACTCGCAGGACGGCACCTGCTTGAGCGCCGCCGCGTGGAAGACGAAGTCGACGCCGCGGGTGGCCCGCAGCACCGTGTCGATGTCCCGGACGTCGCCGACGTGGTAGCGCATCCGCTCGTCGCCGATGGAACGCCGCATGGCGTCCTGTTTGGCCTCGTCCCGGCTGAGGATCCGCACCTCGGCGACGTCGCGGTCGAGCAGTCGTCGCGCCATGGTCTGTCCAAAGGATCCGGTCCCACCGGTGATCAGCACCCGGCGGCCCGCGGTCATCACGCTCATTGACTCTCCCGTTCGTCACCCGACGGGCGGTTCTCACCCGTCGACCCGGCGCGCACAGCGGCTGCGCGCTGTGGCGCGGGCGCCGGTCTCCGGCGGTCAGGCGGAAGCCCCGCCGGATGCGGCACCCGGGTCAACGAGGGGCCCCAGCAGCAGATACGTGTTTGGGCGGCAAACGGGCCAAACGAGCTATTGGGCACTCCGAAAACATGTCGGTGTATGCAGTGATTTGGCCACTTCGCCCCGTCGCACCTGGTAGAAACGGTTCCGTGCCTCGCCGAGCCTGTCCAGACGGGCGCGGGGCGCACACGCTGGCCGACGCGCCACCGCGACACCACCCGACCCACGCCCCGCGACACCACCACACCGCCGGCGCCCAACTGGTGCCCGCCCCGTTGGCCCGACCCGGACGGCGACCCGCGGCACAGCCCGGCCCCTCGCCGGCCGCGCCCACCGGCAGCCTGCCCGCCGTGCTGGTCCTGTGTGTCGCCGCCTACCTGGTGGCCCGGCCACCGTGGTGGTCGTTCAACTACGTGGCGATCCTCGCCGTGTTGGCCGTCGTGCTGACCGGCCGGCTGCCCCGGCTGCGGCCGGTCGACACCGTCGCGCTGCTCACCGCCGGCTGGGCCGCCGCCAGCCTGCTCTGGACCAGCCACCCCGACATCACCGGACCCGCCGCCTACCGGTACGTCTCGGTCAGCCTGCTCTTCGTGGCCTGCCGGCACGTCGTCCGGGGCCGCCGGGACCTGCTGCTGGTCGGCTGGACCTTCCTGCTCGGCTGCGCGGTGGTCGCCGTCGAGGTGGCGACCGGCGCCCGGTCCCAGGGGCAGGTGGTTCTCTTCGCCGAGCGCTACGGCATCGACGGCCGGGAGGTGAACGGCACGGCGTACACCCTGGCCGCCGGCGTGGTGCTGGCCCTGGTGCTCGCCGCGGCCGGCGCGCACCGGCCGGTCCTGCGTCTCACGCCGCTGGCCCTGGCCGTGCTGCTCGGGTACGGCGTGCTGCTCACCGGCTCGCGTGGTGCGGCCATCGGCATCGTGGGCGGTCTCGCCGGCGCGCTGGCCACCCGCGTGGCGCCTCGACTGACCGGGGTCACCGTCGCCGGGCTCGCCGCCACGCTCATCGTCCTGGTGCCGTTCGGGCTGACGCCGAGGGCCGAGCTGCTCTGGCTCGACGGCCTGTACGGACGACCCACCGGCGACATCTCCGGACGCCTCTGGATCTGGCCATACGCGTTGTCGACCTGGTCGGAGTCACCGCTGAACGGATCCGGCGCGGGAGTCTTTCTCAGCACCAACCCGTACGAGATCGGGCCACACAACCTGCTGCTCACCGTCGGCAACGACCTGGGGCTGGTCGGCGTGCTGCTCTACTTCGGCGCGATGGCCGCGGCGCTCGTCGTCGCGGCCCGTACCGGCCGAGCCGGGCTGCTGCTGGCCTGCGCGTTCACCGGCGTCATGCTGCCGATCTGGCTGACCGGCCAGTGGGAGACGTCGCTCGCCTTCTGGCTGGTGCTGGCGCTGGTCACCGTCCTGCCGGGGAGCTGGGGTCCGCCGGCGGCGCCCCGGCACTCCCGCGCCCGCCGCCACCGCCCGACCCCGGCCGCGCTCGTCAGCACCGGCGACGGCCGATCGGTCCAGGTCAGCCTCTACCGCTGACGGGCCGGCAGGCACGGCGGTCGGCGCGTCAGTCGGCGTCCGCCAGCGCCCCGGCCCGCCCGGGCCGGGGCATCGGTGGCCGGTCGGCCGGACGGGTCGCCGCCTCCCGCAGCACCTCGGCGAAGCGGGCCGCCACCTGGTCGGCGCGGTGGTGCCGCACCGCGTACGCCAGCGCCCGCCCGCCGAGCCGAGCCCGTAGCCCGGCGTCGGTGCAGAGCGGGGTGAGCGCCCCCACGAGTGCCGCCGGGTCGTCGGTTCCGACCACCGCGCCGGCGTCGGCCGCCGCCAGGTGCGCCATCGAGGCCAGTTCGGCCGGGCCGAATCCGACGACGGGACGGCCGGCTGCCAGGTACTGCGGGATCTTGGTGGACAGCGAGTAGCGGGTGTAGCGGCGGTGCTCCGCGGCGAACGACTCGACGTGCACCAACACGTCCGAACGGTGCAGCGCACCGGCGACCTCGTCGCTGGCCAGCGATCGGCCCAGGCGCACCGCGGACAGTCCGGTGAACGCGCCAGCGTACCGCGCGAGGTCGGTCGCCGGGGCGTGCACGGTCAGCCGGGCCGGTGTCCCCTGGGCCGCCAGGCGAACGACCGCCTCGCCGACGCGGCGCAGTGACCGCCACCGGTCCAGGTGCAACCCGCCCACGTAGACCACCTCGACAGGCGCCCCGACCGGGCGGTCCGGCGCGGGCCGGTCCGGGTCGGCGAAGTCCGCGGCGTCCACGCAGTTGCCGAAGGCGGCGAAGGGCAACCCGTAACGGCGTTCGAACTCCCGCGCCATCGCCACGCTGATCCCCATTCCGTACGAGGCGTGCCGCAGGACGTCCCGGAAGCCGGCACGGACCGCGAGCCGGGGCAGCCCCAGCACCTGACCGCCGGTGTGGAGCGTGGTGGGCCAGTCGTCCATGAAGTGCGGCACCAGGGGCACCCGGCACTCCTGCGCGGCGGCGACGGCGAGGCGCATCATCCGGATGCTGCCCAGCGTGGTGTAGATGACGTCCGGCCGCTGCTCCCGCAGCCACCGACGGACGTCGTCGGGAACACGGACCGGGCTGAGGTCGACGAAGGCACGGAGTTGGGTGCGCAGCCGGGCACGCACCGGGCCCGGCCCGGGATCACGCGCAACGCCGGTCGGACCGGCGGCGCCTGGCGCACCGGTCGCGCCGAGCACCACGGCCCGGACCGGTCGGCGGACGCGTTCCCACTGCCGGAACAGGTGGTACTCCACCGGGGCGTTGCGCGGCGCGAACCGGGCGAACGTGCCGACGGCGTCCGGACCCGGGGCGCGGTCCTCGGCGTAGAGCTGGGCGAGGCGGTCCCCCGGCCAGCCGGTGAACAGGTTCGACAGGGTGATGCCGGTGCCGGTGGAGCGATCGAACACGGCCGCGCTCACCACCAGCACGCGGGGATACTCGTCAGCGCGCATGGTCGGACACCAAACTCCGCTCGATCATCGGGCCACGGTGCAGCCGCAGCGTCCGGCGATATCCGTACAGCGCCGCCGGCACGACGGTCAGCGCGTAACCGGCCGCGCCGACCCAGGGCACGGCGGCGACGGCGACGCGGTCGGCGGCGTACCACTTGCCGAGCACCGACAACACCAGGAACGCCCCCCAGCCGCACAACTGCGGGACGAGGACGCCGCCGGCGTTCTGCACCATGAACCGGGGCGAGAGCGCCGACTGGAGCAGCCACCAGACGCCCAGCCCGGCCAGCAGCCACCGGTCGCCGCCCATCGGCACCGGCAGCCAGGCCGCGAACAGCCACTCACCGAAGGCGACGAGCACGGCGGCCGGCAGACCGGCGGCGAGCACCGACAACACGGTCATCCGGCGGGTGGTGCGGCGCACCCAGTCCACCTGGCCCTGGGCCAACGCCTCGCCGTTGGCCGGCCACAGTGGCACGTTGACCAGGACGACGAGCTGGCCGAGTTGGGACAGCAGCTTCGCGGGCACCACGTACCCGGCGACGGCGGACAGGCCGAGCGCGTGCGCGATGATCAGCGTGTCGGCGTTGGTGGCGAACGAGATGACCACGGTCAGCACGAAGAACAGCCCACTGAGCCGGGTCAGCTCCAGGGCGGCGTGTGCCTGCACGGCCCTCGGCGTGGGTCGGATCCGCGGCTCCTGCCGGCCGAAGAACCAGAGCGTGTTGAGCAGGTTGACCAGCAGCGGCGCGGCCACCGACAGGGCGACCACCAGGAGCGGCGACCAGCCGGCCCAGACCACGCCGAGCACCGCGCCGAGGGCGGCCAGACTGCCCGCCGTCTGCCAGACGTTGCTCCGGCCGACCTGCTGGTAGGCGTACTGGACGCGGGCGATCAGGCTGAGTGGGATGTTGAGCGCGAACGCGGTGAGACAGATCAACGAGATCGTCCGGGTCTGCTCCGGGCTGACCTGACCTGTCACGTTGAACAGCGCCGACCAGGGCACGGCACCGGCGAAGACCCAGAGCAGGCCGGTGAGGGCGAGCGCGAGCCCCGACAGGGTCAGGTACGCGCTGGAGATGTAGCGGCGGGCCTGCGCGGTGTCGCCGTGGGCGTAGCAGGGGGCGAGCTTCGTCATCAGCCCGCTGCCCAGCCCCAGGTCGGCGAAGGCCGCCATACCGGCCAGCGCGGCCACCGCCATCCACAGGCCGTACAGGTCGTTGCCGAAGTAGGGCAGCGTCACCGGCACCAGGACGATCGGCACGACGAGCCCCGCCGCCCGGCTGAGCAGCGCCGTCGCCACCCCGGAGACGAGCCGGCGACCACGGTCGGAAAGCCGACGGCGCGTGCCCGGTCGGCGGGCGCGTCGGGTCCGCTCAACGACCCCGGACGACATCGACGGCCCTACTGACTCGCGAGCACGTGACCCGCCATCCAGGACACCGTGCGCTCCAGGCCGGTGCGCAGCGGCACCGGCCGCACCCCGGGGAACAGCTCCCCCAGGCGGGTGCAGTCGGCCTGCGAGTCCCGCACGTCGCCCGGGCGCGGCGCCTCGTGCACGACCGGCAGCGGCCGGCCCATGATGTCCTCCAGCTCGGCGATCAGGTCGAGCAGGGACACCCGCGCGCCGAAGGCCAGGTTCACCGCGTCGGTGGTGGACACCCGACGGACGACGGCGTCGACGATAACCGAGGTGACACTGCCGACGAACGTGAAGTCGCGGGCCTGCCGACCGTCGCCGTGCACGCGCAGTGGCTCGCCGGCGAGCGCGGCGGTGACGAAACGGGGCAGCACCGCGGCGTACGCGTGGTGCGCCGCCTGCCGGGGACCGTAGACGTTGAAGAAGCGCAACGGCAGCACACCCAGGTCGTAGCAGGCGGCGTAGGCGAGCGCGTACGCCTCGGCGGCGAGCTTGGAGACCGCGTACGGGGACACCGGAATCGGGCGCAGCTCCTCCTGGCGGGGCAGCACCGGGTTGGCGCCGTAGACCGACGACGAGGACGCGAGGATCACCTGGTGGACGTGGTGCCGGCGAGCCGCCTCCAGCACCATCAACGTCCCGGTGGCGTTGGCGTGGTGGCTGGGCAGCGGCCGGTCGATCGAGCGCGGCACGGAGCCGAGAGCGGCCAGGTGCACCACGGTGGCCGCCCCGGCGAACGCCTCGTCCAGCAGGTCCGGGTCGAGCACGGAGCCCCGGTGCAGCCGGACGGGCTGGTCGTGCAGGTTGTCCAGCAGGCCGGTGGAGAGGTCGTCGACCACCACGACGTCGGTCACCTGGGGTGCCTCGTCGAGCGCCCGTACCAGGTTGGCGCCGATGAACCCGGCGCCGCCGGTCACGACTACCTTCAACGCGTCTCCCCGTTCGGCTCGGCCCCGGGCGGCGGGCGCTGGGGTGCCCGCTCGGTGGGGCCGTGGCAGCGCCGCTGGGGCCACTAGTGTGACAACGAGCGCTGTTGCCGCAAGTCACGCGAAGCGGACACCGACCCGCGTGTCCTTCATTCCCCTCCGTCAGTTGTCTGCCCAGGTGGACGAGTCGACGTCAACGGGAGTGCCGGGCACATGCGAATCGGACTGATCAGTCAGTGGTACCCCCCGGAGAGCGCCTTCGTGCCGGGTCAACTGGCGACGGAGTTGGCCCGACGCGGCCACGAGGTGCGGGTGCTGACCACCTTCCCGAGCCTGCCGCTCGGACGGACCTACCCGGGTTGGCGGCAACGCTGGAACCACCGGGCCACCGATCGCGGGGTGACCGTTCGACGGGTGCCCGCGTACCCGAGTCACGACCGATCCGGGCTGCGCCGGGCGGCGAGCTATCTCTCCTTCGCCGCCACCAGCACCCTGGCGGCCCCGCGCCATCTGCACGGCGTCGACGCGCTCTACGTCTACCACCCGCCACCCACCGCGTACGCCGCCGCCGGTCTGCTGCGGTTGCTGCGTGGCGTCCCGGCGGTGCTGCACGTGCAGGACCTGTGGCCGGAGTCGGTGACCGCGTCCGGGATGGCCCCACCGGGGCTGGCCGGGCGGGCCATGGACCGGGTCCTGACCGGCATGATGCGCCGCATCTACCGCGCCTGCGCCGGCATCGCGGTGATCGCGCCCGCCATGGCGGAACAGGTGATCGAGCGGGGTGTCGACCCCGGCGCGGTGCGCACCGTCTTCAACTGGACCGACGAGGCGCTGTTCCGGCCGGTGGCCGGCACCGACTCGGCCCGAGCGACGATCGGGCACCGGGGGCGGGTGACGGTGATGTTCGCCGGCAACCTGGGTGTGTTGCAGGGCGTCGATGTCGCCATCCGCGCGGCCGCGGCGGCGCCGGACGCGGTGGACCTGGTCTTCGTCGGCACCGGGCTGGGCGCGGAACAGGCCCGGCGACTCGCCGACGAGTTGGACGCGGACAACGTGCGGTTCGTCGGTCGCCGTCCGGCCGCCGAGATGGCCGAGCTGTACGCCGCCGCCGACTACCAGTTGGTCATGCTGCGCGACCTGCCCTGGCTACGCGGGACGGTGCCCTCGAAGTTGCAGGCCGCGCTGGCCTGTGGCGCCCCGGTGCTGATGTCGGCCGACGGCGACGCCGCCGCGCTGGTCGGCGCGGGCGGGGCGGGTCTGGTCTGCCCGCCGGACGACTGGCGGGCGTTGGCCGACCAGTTCGCGGCCGCCGCCCGGGTGCCGGCCGAGCAGCGGATCGCGATGGGCCGGCGGGGTCGCCAGCTCTACCTGGACCGGATGTCGTTGCGGGTCGGCGTCGACCAGATCGAGGACCTGCTCAGCAAGGCCGCCGCGCGGGGCCGGGGCTGAGTGGCGCGCCCCTCGGGCAGCCCGGTCAGGCCGGCGAGGAAGTCGCGCACGCGGCGACCCTGTGCGACCGGGTTGCGCGTGTTTCGCACGAAGCGGGCCCCGCCGGTGCCCAGCGCCCGGGCCTCGTCCGCCGGCAGCGTCAGCACCCGTGCGACGGCTGCCCGCAGCCCGGCGGCGGTGTCCGGCTCGGCGAAGGACAGCCACGGCGCGTACTCCCCGGGAATGCCCGGCAGTCGGGTGCTCACCACGGGTACGCCGGTGGCCAGGTATTCGATGATCTTCGACGGGAAGGACCAGCGGACGAAGTCCTGGTCCACCGGACGCGGGTTCACCAGCACGGCCGCCCGGGCCAGCCGCGGCAGCAACTCCGGGCGGGGCAGCAACTCCGGAGGCAGGATGCGCCGATCCACGGCGGCCTGGTCGCGCAGCCAACCCGCCAGCTCGCCCCGGCCGTACACGCACAGCCGCAGGTCGTCCCCGGGCAGACCGCGGAACGCCTCGACCAGCCGGTCGACGCCGTAGGCACGGCTCAGGCCCCCCGCGTACACGATGTCCCTGGTCGCGCCGGGCGGCGGCACCGCCCGGGCGCGCTCGCGCGGCTCCGGCGGGTCGGCGGACCAGATGCCCTCCAGCACCAGCCGGGGCCGGCCGGGCGCGAAGTCCTCGGCGAGCGCGGCGGTCAGCGCGATCACCCCCGAGCAGCGGGCGAGGGCGGCCCGGACCAGCGCGACGTCGAGCCCGCGCAGCAACCGGACCAGCCGACCGTCGCCGGGCAGCGCGACACCCGGCGGGTCGGTGAGCACCGGCACCACGTGGACGCCGCGGCGGCGCAGCACACCGAACCAGAGGAACGGCGAGTGCACGCCGTGCACCAGCAGGACGTCGGCGTCCCGCTCGCGCAGCGCCCGACCGCCGGTACGCCAGGCGGCCACGAACCGGGTGAGGTGCTTGAGGCCGAGCAGGTTGACGAACGCCAGCAACTGCCCGTCCACGTCGTCCTGTCGGAACCGGCCCGCCCGGAAGCGGACCTGACAGTTGCCCGGCCAGGTGGACACCGGGGCAGCGGAGAGCAGGTGCACCGGGCAGCCGGCGGCCCGCAGGCTCCGCACCAGGCCCCAGGCGAAGGTGTGCGTCTGGGTCGGCAGGTTGGTGTCCCGGGCGATGATCTCGGTGAGCAGGTCGTCCGGCACGGTGAAGCCCAGCAGGGTGACCCGGGGGCCGCGTCGCTGCGTCACCGTCCCTCCCCGAGGATCTGCTGATAGACCCGATCGAGGCGACCGAGCATGACGTCGAGGCCGTAGTCCTCGGCCACCACCTTGCGACCCAACTCCCCCACGTGGCGCCGCTCGGCGGCGTCGTCGAGCAGCGGAGACAGTGCCGCGGCCAGGGCATCCGGGTCATCGGCCGGCACCAGCCGGCCGCCGCCGGAGCGCAGCACCTCGACGTTGCCGCCCACCGCCGAGGCGACCACCGGCAGTCCGTACGCCATCGCTTCGAGCAGCGCGTTGGAGAGGTTCTCGTGCAGGGTCGGGAAGACGAAGAGGTCCGCCGCGGCGAGCAGGTCCGGTACGTCGAGACGGTTGCCGAGCAGGCGCACCTCGACCTGACCGGCGTCGGCCAGCGCCGCCGCGATGCCGTCGCGGTCCGGCCCGTCGCCGGCGACCAGCAGCACCCGGCGGGTGGCCGACGGCGGCAGCCGGCGTACCGCGTCGGCGAGGACGCCGTACCCCTTCTCCCAGGTCAGCCGGGACACCGCGATCATCGCGACGTCGTCGGGGCGCAGGCCCAGCTCGGCGCGGACCCGGTCCCGGGCGGCGTGTGGACGGGTCGGCAGCGGCACCCCGTTGGGGATCACCCCGACGAACTTCGCGCCCAGGTCGGACAGGAAGTCCCGGCCGGCGGCGTACGCGCAGACGGTGCCGACGTGGCTGGCCAGCCGCAGCGTCAGGGGCTCGGCCCCGTGCACGAGCAGTCGTCGCCGCCAGGGGCGACCCGGCTGACGCAGGTCCCGTACGGTGCCGTGGACGGTGACCAGGACCCGTGGGCAGCCGGCGAGGCGGGCGGCGAGCACGCCGTGGAAGCCCTCGTTCTGCAGACCCCGCACGTGCACCAGATCCGGGCGGACCCGTCGCAGCAGCCGCACCCACTCCCGCAGGAGCGGCAGGTTCAGGCTGCCGTTGCCGGCGTGCTGGTGCATCCGGACGAACGCGTACCGGTCGGCCAGGGGCGAGGCGAGCACCCGTTGCACGGCGGTCAGCGGGCCGTTGGCGCCGGGGACGCCAGCCGAGTGCTGCACCACCACCGGTCGGCTCACGACGGCGCTCCGGCCGACGCGGGGCGCTGCCGGATGTCGCGCACGGCTGCACGCTGCATGTCTCCTCATTCCGACGGCCCGCCTAGTCTAAGCAGTCATAATGGCACAAATCACTTGGATCTCCGGAGGGGGTGGAGCGTGGGCGAGCCCACCACCAGCACGGACCTGATCCCCGCCCTGCGGCCCGCCGCGACGCCCGCGGTGCTGGCGCTGGCTGCGTACCGGTTTCCGCACGGCGACGCGATGTCCAACCGGCTCCTGCAACTGGTCCGGTCCGCCACCCCGCCGGGGGGCGTGGCCCTGGTGGTCAACGACTGGCCCGACGACGGGTCGTGCCCACCCTCCCCCGTGGACCTGCCACCCGACGTCCGCCTGATCACGCTGCCCCGCCGCCGCGGGGGCGGTGGGGCGCTCGGCCGCTGGTCGCACCGGCGACTCCGCCCGCTGCGGGTGCTGGCCGCGCTGCGCCGCGCGGGCGTCCGTCCGAGCGACCTGGCCGGCGTGCACCTACCGCTCGGGCTCTGGGACCTGGCGACCTGGGCGGTGCTGCGAGTGGCGGTGCGGTGCCCCGTGACGGTGGACGTGCTGGAGCAGCACGACCGGGCACAGTTCCCCCGCGGCTGGCGGACGCCGTACTTCCTCCGGCACCGCTGGGCGTCCTTCTGGGCCGGCCGACTCGCCGACCAGGTCATCGTCATCTCCGAGCGGCTGGAGCGGCACTTCGTGCGCCGGGGCCGGCCGACCCTTGTGGTGCCGCCCCAGGTGGACCTCGCCGACTACGCCGACCCCGCGCCACCCGCGCTCGGCGACGGGCTGCGACTGCTCTACGCCGGGTCGGCGGGTGCGAAGGACCAGTTGGCCGTGGTGCTGGAGGGCATCCGTCTCCTCCCGCCCGCCGATCGGGCCAGGGTGCACCTGGTGATCGCCGGGATCAGCAAGGAGCGGGCCAGCCGGCTCTCCGATCTGGACGCGGCCGGGCCGGCCGACCTCGACGACCAGGTGAGTTTCCTGGGCCGGGTCCCCCGCGACCGGGTGCTCGCCGAGCTGCGCCGGGCACACTTCTCCGTGCTGGTCCGCCCGCCGCTCGGATACGCGCAGGCGGGCTTCCCCTCCAAGGTGCCGGAGAGTCTCGCCGCCGGTTGCCCGGTGCTGCTCAACCTGACAAGTGATCTCCGGCGATACCTCGTGGACGGCCGCGAGGGCATCGTCCTCGACGGCGCGGCGGCGGAGGACGTCCGGCGCGGGATCGAGCGCGCGCTGCGGCTCGACGACCCGGCCTGGCGGGCGATGAGTCGCGCCGCCCGCGAGCGGTCCCACTGCTTCGACTATCGCGCCTGGAGGCCGGTGGTCAGCGACTTCGTCACGGGCGTCGGACGCGGCTCGGGCACCGGCAGCTCGGCGAGACCGGCCAACTCGGCGGCGGTCAGCCGCCGCGCGGCCGGGTAGAGCTGCCGCTCGTGGTCCCGAATGGTCTCCACCGGCCACCGCAGGCGGATCACCCGGGCCGGGTTGCCGGCGGCCACCGCGTACGCCGGCACCGACCGGGTGACCACCGCACCGGCTCCGATCACCGCGCCCCGGCCGATCGTCACCCCGTGCAAAATCACCGCCCGGGTGCCCACCCACACGTCGTCGCCGATGGTCACACCCCGGTCGTGGGTGTTGTCGCCGGCCTCCTTGTCGACCGCGATCATCGGTACGCCGACCTGGTCGATGCGGTGGTTGCCACCCCGGATCGTCACCTCGGGGCCGAACATCACGTTGTCACCGATGCGGATCCGACTCCGGGCCGCCATCAGGATCGGTCGGTACCCGAGATCAACGTTGTGGCCGACCTCGATCGACCCGCAGGTGTACACACCGTCCGGGTCGAACGTGAAGTTGTCTCCCCGGGCGGCGAAGCGGTCGGCGAGGGCAAGGCCCCGGATCGCCCGTCGGACCCGTGCCCCCGCGCGCAGGAGACGGTCGAGCGTCCCGATCACCGGGCCGAGCAGCTTTCCAGGTTGATCGAGGCGGACGCGCATCACACTCCCGTCCCGACGCCGGCCCGCTCGGGCACCACGCGCATGTCGCCTCCCGCATCTCCGCCGGTCGTCCAGGTCGATCCAGGGGCCGATGGTAGCCTCGCCAAACCCCACAAAAGTTGCATATCCCTCGAAGTCTCCGTCCGTGCAGAGAGTCCGAGATGACCAGAATCCTGATCCTGAGCGACTACCGCGGCACGTTCTACTCCACCGCCCGTACCCAATACGGGCTGTGCACGATGGACCTCGACCGGATCACCGGGCTACTCACCCGCGCCGGTTTCGAACCGGAGGTCATCGGCTTCGCCGACCTGGACCTGAGCGACGATCTGCGCGGGGTCCCGGTGCTCTACACCTCCTCGGAGGATCGCGGGCTGCACTACAAGAGCTGGATCGAGGACCTGGTGCTGGCGTTGGAGACCGCCGGCGCCCGGGTCGTTCCGGCCTACCGCTACCTGCGCGCGCACCACAACAAGGTGATGATGGAGGCGCTGCGCGCCCAACTCTTCCCGCGCGACGCCCAACGGCTGGGCACCCGCACCTTCGGCACCTACGAGGAACTCGCCGACGCGGCGCTGGACGGACCGTGGCCGAAGGTGCTCAAGTCCGCCTACGGCGCCGGTTCCCAGTTCGTGGCCCGCGCCGCCGACCGACCGGAACTGCTGCGCACCGCCCGCGCCTTCAGCCGTACCCACGACCACGCCGAGACCATCCGCGAGCATGGCCGGCGACTGCTTCGCCGAGACCACCACCCGCGCTCGACGCACCGACAGAAGTTCCTGGTGCAGGCGTTGATTCCGGGGCTGAGCGGTGACTTCAAGGTGCTCCGGATGGGTGCGCGCTACTACACCCTCTACCGGCGTAACCGCCCCGGCGACTTCCGGGCCAGCGGCAGCGGCGACTTCGACTTTTACGACCTGGCGGGCGTCGACCGTGACGCGCTGCTCGCCTACGCGGAGCAGGTCGCCGACATCCTCGGCACCCCGCTCACGTCGCTGGACATCGGCCACGACGGCGACCGCTTCCACCTGATCGAGTTCCAGTGCCTGCACTTCGGCACGGTCACCGCGGAGAGGTCGAGCGGCTACCACGTCCGGGCGGGCCAGGCGTGGCAGTACGTCGAAGAGGAGTGCGACATCGAGGCGGTGTTCTGCGAGGCGATCGTCGGCCACCTGCGACGCCCCGTGCCCGCGCTGCCGGCGCAGCCGGTGCGGTCGGCCACCTCCCGACCAACGACGCGCTGACGGCGAGCGCACCCCGCCGGCGACCTGAGCGGTCGCACAATACCCCCACCGAAGGGGCCTCCCCTCCCCCGCCCGACCGGCCAGTTTTCCCCTCGCCCGACCGGCCGTTGCGACGCTCACGACTCGTGCCGCGGACCCCCGGAGCGCAGAAGGCTGCCGAGCCGGCCGTGTCCGTCTGCGAATTTCGGGGTTGATCGGGGGAATGCTGGCCGACTGTCGCCTATCAGCGTGGTCATCCGGTTTCAACCCGTCAGGACGCGTACCGAGCGTTTCCCGACGCTGCTGGAGGTGGGATCGTGCCGATGCCTGGTGCTCTCGTGAACGACGGTGCCCGATGAGTGGCACCGTGTACCTGTCGCCCCCCGACATCGGGCCGCTCGAGGAGTCCTACCTGGTCGCCGCCCTGCGCTCGGGCTGGGTCGCCCCGGTCGGCCCGGACCTTGCGGCGTTCGAGCAGGACGTCGCCGAGCGGGTCGGCGCCGTCGGAGCCGTGGCCGTCAACTCCGGGACGGCAGCTCTGCACCTCGCCCTGCTCGGTGTCGGTGTCGGCCCTGGCGACGTGGTCGTCGTGCCCACGCTCACCTTCGTCGCCACCGCCAACGCGGCCCGCTACATCGGGGCGCGGCCAGTCTTCGTCGACTGCGACCCCCGGACCGGCAACGTGGACGTCGCCCTCGTCGACGAGGTGCTGCGACGGCTGCGGTCGCGCGGTGAGCGGGTCGGCGCCGTCGTTCCCGTCGACATGTTCGGCAGCTGCGCCGACTACCAAGCCCTGGTCCCGGTCTGCGCGGACGCCGACGTCCCGGTGGTGGAGGACGCCGCGGAGGCCCTGGGCGCCCGCCACCGCGGGCAGGCTGCCGGCTCCTTCGGACGCGTCGGAGTGCTCTCCTTCAACGGCAACAAGATCATGACCACCTCCGGCGGCGGGATGCTGGTGTCCGACGACGCCGCGCTGCTCACCCGCGCCCGCCACCTCGCCAGCCAGGCGCGCGAACCGGCGCGGCACTACGAGCACCGCGAGACGGGGTACAACTACCGGCTCAGCAACCTGCTCGCGGCGCTCGGTCGAGCCCAGTTGCTTCGGCTGGACGCGATGATCGCCCGCCGCCGGCACCTGCGCGACCACTACGCCAAGCTCTTCGCCCCGGTGCCGGGCGTCGGGCTGCTCGGGGCGGAGGACGGCGAGTCCAACTGTTGGCTCACCGTCATCACCGTCGATCCGCAGCGGTGCGGCTGGCGGGCCGACGACCTGGGGGCCCACCTGGCCGAGCGGGACATCGAGACCCGGCCGGTGTGGAAGCCCATGCACCTGCAACCCATGCACGACGGCGCGGAGAGCCTGCTCACCGGCGCGGCGGAGCGGCTGTTCACCGATGGGCTCACGCTGCCCAGCGGAAGCGCCCTGACCGAGCCGCAGATAGCCCGGGTGTCCGTCGCGATCGAGGAGTTCCTGAGCCTGCGGACGGGAGCCCGCCCGGTGTGACGACCGGACGGCGCGGAGGCGATGCCGGTGCGGCATTCCCCCGAAATCACGCAAAAACACGAGACTACCTGTAACAAGGACAAAAGGCGTTCAGTCCCTTCCGCCGTAGGCGGCGGTTGCGGTCGGAGACGGGTCAGGGAGCCAGCACATGTCGCAGGAGACCGAGCACACGGAGCACGCGGACCGCTCGACACGGCGGGCCCGGGCTCGGCGCCGCACCGCGGGCTTCCTCGCCACCGACACCACCGCCTGGGTCAGCGGCTTCGCCGCAGCCGTGTGGACCCGGTTCGAGTTCGACCTCCCGGCGGGCCAACTGGGCCGGGCCGCGGCGATCGGCCTGCTCGCGGCAGTCGCGCACGTGGCCGTGGCGGCGGTACGCCGGCTCTACTCCGGACGACATCCGCTGGGCAGCCTGCAGGAGGTCCAGGGTGTCGCCAGCACCGCCATCCTGACGGCGGCCATCGTGCTGCTCGCCCTGCTGTCGTCAGGTGAGCGGCCGGTACCGGCGAGCACCCCGTTGGTCGGCGGCGCACTCGCCCTGCTCCTGATGCTCGGCGCCCGGTTCGCGTACCGGCACCGGCGCGATCTCTCCATGCGTCCCGACGTCCGGTCGTCGACGCCGGTGCTGCTGTTCGGGATGGGCAACGCCGGCCAGGAGCTGCTGCGGGCGATGCTCGGCGACCCGCGCGGCCGGTACCTGCCAGTGGGTGCCCTCGACGACGATCCCGACAAGCGCGACCTGCGCATCCGGCGGGTGCGGGTGCTCGGCGGGCGGCGCGACATCGATGCCGTGATCCGCCGTACCGGCGCGAAGGCTGTCATCTTCTCGGTGGCCAACGCCGACGCGGCGCTGATCCGCCAGATCCGCGAGGCCACGCTCACCGCCGGGGCGGTGTTCAAGGTGCTGCCCCCCGTGCGGGACCTGGTCGACCACCGGATCACCGTCACCGACGTCCGGGACGTGCAGATCGGCGACCTGCTCGGCCGCCACCAGGTCATCGGTGACCTGCCGCTCAAGACGAACAGCCTGACCGGGAGGCGGGTCCTGGTCACCGGTGCCGGCGGTTCGATCGGCTCGGAGCTCTGCCGCCAGGTGATGAAGGCCGATCCGGGTGAGCTGATGATGCTGGACCGGGACGAGTCGGCCCTGCACGGCCTGCAGATGTCGCTCTCCGGCCGCGCCATGCTGGACAGCCCGGAGCTGATCCTCGCCGACCTGCGCGACGACGAGGGCCTCCGCCGGATCATCCGAGAGCGCCGTCCGGAGGTCATCCTGCACGCGGCGGCGCTCAAGCACCTGACCCTGTTGCAGCGCTACCCCGGCGAGGCGGTCAAGACGAACGTCTGGGGCACCCTGTCGGTGCTGGACGCCTGCCAGGACGTGGCCAAATTCGTCAACATCTCCACCGACAAGGCGGCCGACCCGATCAGTGTGCTCGGGTACTCCAAGCGGATCACCGAGCGACTGACCGCGCACGCCGCGTCCCGGTTCCCGGGGACCTTTCTCAGCGTCCGGTTCGGCAACGTGCTCAGCAGTCGCGGCTCGGTGGTGACGGCCTTCCAGCGACAGATCGAGGACGCCAGGCCGCTGACCGTCACCCACCCGGACGTCACCCGCTACCTGATGACCGTCCAGGAGGCGGTCCACCTGGTGCTCCAGGCCGCCGAGATCGGCCGGGACGGGGAGGCGCTGGTGCTGGACATGGGTGAGCCCGTCCGCATCGCCGACCTGGCCCGGCAGATGGCCGAGCAGGCGTCCAGCAGGGTGCCGATCGTCTACACCGGCCTTCGTCCCGGCGAGAAGCTGCACGAGGACCTGTTCGGCACCGGCGAGGTTGACACCCGACCGTTCCACCCGCTGGTGTCCCACGTCGCCGTGCCGGCGCTCGACCCGATGGAGGTGAGCGGGCTCGACCCGTACGACGACGCGGCGAAGCTCACCGAGCACCTGGCGATGCTCTGCGCCCAGCCGATCGACCCGACGGTGGGCGGTCCGGTGGGCGTACCCCTGCAGTCCCGCTGACCGGCGCGGCGGACGGTGGCCGAGAGCCGCACCCAAATCCCCGCACCGGCAGTTATGACCGTGGGGAACCCCGGCGCGAGGCCGCGACGCGGCAGCCGCGTCCCTCCGGCGTTCGCCGCGAAGCGATAGGACCGACAGATGCGGACCCGGGACGGCAGGTCTCAGCAGCACGAGCCGCTGCACGCATCGCCCAGGTCGCGGCGCGCCGTCCAGACGTTGGAGCCACCCGCTTCGGTCGACGCCGCTCCCCCCGGCCCGAGTCGCGCTCGTCGGCTGCTGTCCTGGATCGCCACCGCGGCGCTGAGCCGGGCGGTCAGCGCTCTCGTACCACTCGTCCTCCTCCCCGTGACCCTGTCCTACCTGGGCACCGACCTGTACGGGCTCTGGGCCGCGGTGCTCGCCGTCACCGGGATGGTCGCCTTCGCGGACCTGGGTGTCGGCCTCGGGCTCATGACGAGGCTCGCGCCGTGTCGGGTGGAGGGCGACTCGGACGCGGCCCGGCGGTACGTCTCCAGCGCCTACGCGGCGGTGTGCGGGGTGGCGCTCCCGACGTGTGGCCTGCTCTGGCTGCTCGGTGGGTTCGTCCCGTGGCCGCTGCTGTTCAACGCGACCGGGACGGCGGCGCGCGACGCCCACCTCGTCGCCCTGGTGTGCCTGACCGCGTTCCTGCTCAACATTCCGCTGTCGCTTGTCGCCCGCGTCCAGTACGCGTATCAGCAGGTGGCGGCCAGCAACGTCTGGCAGGCGACGGCGAGCGCGCTCTCGTTACCCCTCGCGCTCGGCGCGGTGTACGCGAAACTGCCCCCGATAGCGGTGATCGCCAGCATCGCCATCGGCCCGTTGCTCGTCAACATCGCCAACACGGTCTGGACGTTCGGCTGGCGGCTGCCGCACCTGGCGCCCCGGCTGAGATTCGTCGACGGTCGGGGAGTCCGGGAGCTGTTCGGCCTGGGCGGCATGTTCTTCCTGGTCACCCTGATCATGGTCCTGGCCGACAACGCCGACCCACTGATCATCGCGCACCTGCTGGGCCTCGCCAGCGTCACCGCGTACGCGGTGCCGGCCAGATTGTTCAACCAGCTCGGCGCGCTCGTGACACTTGTCAACCAACCACTGTGGCCGATGCACGGTGAGGCCCTGGCGCGTGGCGACCTCGACTGGATTCGCCGCACCGTGCGCCGGATGACGATCGTCTCGACGATTGTCGCCCTCCTGCCCTCGACCATTCTGGTGCTGTTCGGCGAGCAGATTCTCGCCGCCTGGCTTCCCATTTCGATCGGGAACCGCTCACTGCTGCTGGGCCTCGCCTGCTGGTGGATCGTGCTGGCCGCGATCTCACCACGGTTCATGGTGCAGAACGCGGCCGGAGTCGTCCGCCCCCAGTTGTGCGGCTATCTGCTGTACCTACCGCTGTCAATTGTCGGAAAACTGCTCGGGGTGCACTGGTGGGGGGTGGCCGCGGCACCGTACGTCGCCGTTGTCATCTACACCGTGACCGTTGTCCCGGCGGCCATCTTCGGCTACCGGCGGGCGCTGAGAATACGGACCGCATGAGAGAGGTGGAGGCACCGATGGTGTTCGACGAGGAATTCCCACGGGTACTGGTGGTGAGCCACACGCCCTTCAGCCGCGTCAGCGGCACCGCCCTGACCCTGTCGAACCTCTTCTCCGGCTGGCCCAAGGACCGCCTCGCCCAGGTGCACACCGGGAACATCACGCCGACCACGGACGTGTGCGAGAACTTCTTCCACTTTCCGCCGCGCGACCACTACCTGCCGATCCAGTACTACGCCATGCGGATGTCGGGCTGGAACGGTCGCACGCCGTTGCAACAGAGCCGGCCGATCGCCGCCGTACACGCCGCGGCGGAGAGCCGGCCCACCCTGGCCAAGGTCTACGCGCAACTGCGGGCGACCGCCGATCTCAGCCCGATCCGCGTACCCCCGGCGCTGATCGAGTGGATGCGTGGCTTCCGGCCGGATGTCGTCTACTCGATGCTCGGCAGTGTGCGGCTGACGAGGATCACGGCGCTCGCGGCGCGTACCTGTGGCGTCCCGGTCGTGCCGCACTTCACCGACGACTGGCCGGCGACCCTGTACGACAACGGTGAGCTCTTCGGCCGGGCCGACCGGTCCGTCCAGCAGACGGTCGCGAGACTCATCCGCCGGGCGCCGCTCGGCATGGTCATCAGTGCGCCGATGGCCCAGGAGTACGCCCGGCGGTACGGCGTTCCGTTCAGCCCGTTCGCGAACTGCGTCGACGAGACCTTCTTCGCCCCACCCCGGGGCGCGGCGGAGCAGCGGGAGACGACGGAGCTGGTCTACGTCGGCGCCCTGCACCTCAACCGCTGGGAGTCGCTGCGCGACATCGGCGCCGCACTGGACGACGTGGCCGTGGCCGGTCTGCCCGTCCGGCTGACCATCCACGCTCCGGAGCAGGACCTCAACCGGTACGCGCCACACTTCGCGTCGCTGGCGCGGGTACGGCTGGGGCCGTCGCTGACCAGCGACGAGGTGCCCGCCGCGCTGCACGGCGCGGACGTGCTCGTCCACATCGAGTCCTTCGACGAGGAGATCCGCCGCTACACCCGTTACTCGGTCTCGACGAAGATCCCCCAGTACCTCGCCTCGGGCCGGCCGATCCTCGGCTACGGGCCGGCCGAGGTGGCGTCGATGCACCACATCCAGGAGGCCGATGCGGGCGTGATCGTCGGCACCGACGACACGGCGGCGCTCGTCCGCGGCCTGACCGACCTCTGCCGGGACGCGGCCCTGCGGGAACGGCTGGCCCGCAACGGGACCGCGTTCGCACGGCAGGAGCACGCCAAGGAGAACGTGGCCGCGCGGTTCGCCGCCACGTTGGGCTCGGCGGCACGGACCGGATCCACCACCGCCGGGGCCGCCGACCGGCAACTGACCTAGATGGGTGCTGCGATGAGACGTACCGGATGGGTTGCCTGTGTGGGTCCGTTCCTCTTCCCGTGGGGGGAGGCGGGGTCCCGACGGGTCTACGGACTGGTGGCGTCGTTGGCCGCCGCCGGCTACGACGTGGTGGTCGCCGGCGGCGGACCGGAGCCGCTCACCAGCACGGCGCTGCCGGGCGTCGACGGACCGGGCTCGGTCTCCCACCTCGGTCTCGCGGAGCGGCCGTCGCCGGCGGCGGGGCCGCTCGGCAGCTCGGTGCAGACGCTTGTGCGCTGGGGTCAGCGGACGGTCCGGTGGCTCGACGCCCAGCCGACCAGGCCGTCCCACGTGCTGGTGCACGGCGGTCAGGCGCAGTACATGTTCCACCTCCAGCGCTGGTGTCGCCGGCACCGGGTGCCGCTGATCGTCGACGTCGTCGACTGGTTCAACGGACGCCACGTGCGGGGCGGCTACCTCGGCCCGCTGCACGTCAGCATGAAGCTGGCCCTGCGCCACTACTACCCGCGGTGCGACGGCATCATCGCGATCAGCTCCTACCTGGAAGACCACTACCGCCGCAGCGGCAGACCGGTCCTGCGGGTGCCACCCACTCTCGACGTCAAGGGCCTGACGCTGGAGGCACGGCAGACCGCGGGCGACGCACCTCCGCTCACGCTCGCCTACGCGGGAAATCCGCACGGCAACCGGAAGGATCTCCTGGGCACCGTCATCGAGGCGGTGGGCAACGTCCAACGCGACGGCGCGAGTGTCGAGCTGCGCGTCTACGGTCCGACGCTGGACGAGGTGCGCCGGCTGTTTGGCGGTCGGCCGCTGCCGGACGGGGTGCGGTGTCTGGGGCGGCTACCGCAGGTCGAGGTGTCGAGCGCCCTACAGGGCGCCGATTTCACGGTCCTCGTCCGCAGGCCGGAGTTGGCGGCGGACGCGGGCTTCTCGACGAAGTTCTGCGAGAGTCTCGCCAGCGGCACACCGGTGATCGCCAACCTCACCAGCGACATGGGCAGATACCTGCGCCCCCACCGGGAGGGCCTGGTCTGCCGGGACCACTCGGTCGCCGAGGTCACCGGGGCGTTCCGCGCGGCGGCGGGGTTGAGTTCCGCGCAGCGCAGCGTGATGCGCCAGGCCGCGCGCAGCCAGGCGCTCGAATCGTTCGACTACCGGGCGTACGCGGAGCCGCTCGGCAGGTTCTTCCGGCAGTGGAGTTGACGCGCACGGGTAGCAGGAGGGAACCATCCGGTGGCGTGCCCGGGTGCGCACGGATTCGTCACGGCACCTCGGCGTCCCTGCTCGTGACTCAGCGCCGGCCGGAGATCGTCTTCTTCACGTCCCACACCGCTGCCCAGTAGGAGTGGGCGGTGACGAGGTGGCGGCTGTCGGCGCTGAAAGCAAGCGCGTCGACGGGGTCCGTCTCCCGCGGCAGGACGGCGAGACGACGTCCAGTGGTCGCCGACCACAGCCGCACCAGGTCGAGTCGGTACCGGTCCCGGACCCGGTCCACGGTGACAATTGTTCGACCGTCCGGGCTCAGCCGCGCGGTCCCCCCGCCTCCGGGCCAGGCCGGGATGGTGCGGCTGACACCCCCGGCGACATCCCACACCCGGTAGGTGCGATCGTCGGTGCTGAGAACGGTCCGGCCGTCCAGGCTGATCTCCAGAGCGTAGACCGGACCTCCGTCGCCGGCGAGCGTGCGGACCGCACCGGTGCCCAGGTTTCGCACCACGAGCTGGCCGGACCTGTCGCCGGTGACGATGGTTGGGCTGTTGGCGCTCACCGCCACACTCAAGACGTCACCGACGTTCTCGGCGACGATGACCGGCGGGGCATCCGGGTGCAGCGGCCACAGCCGTAGGGCGTTGTCGACATCGACGGTGGCCAGGGATCGACCGTCCGGGTCGAGTGCCATGGCCCGCAGCGGGGCACCGGGCAGGGTGCTGACGGTGCCGCTTTCCACATTCATCAAGCTGCCGCGGCGAGGATCGTGGGAAAGAGGCGCACAGGTCGCGACCTTCGAGCCGTCGTTGCTCATGGTCAGGCAGAACCCGGTGGGCTCGGGCATCAACCAGAGCCGGCGCGGCCGTCCGTCAGTCTTGAGGCGGTAACGGTCGACGGCAAGACCCCGGCGATCGACGTGCGCCGAAGTGATGACGGTGCCGCCCGAACTGATCGCCAGCGCCGCAACCCCATGAGCTAGGGGGGCCATCCGCACTGGCCCGATGGACGGCTCGATGCGGCTGACCACGGTCAGCGCGAGCGCGATGGCCAGTCCCACACCAACGAGGCGCACCTGCCTGTGGCGGCTGGTGAGGCGCGCCGATAGTGGTCCAGCCGGTGCACCGCGCTGTCCGCGCGGCTGCCTCGGCACGTCGGCCGACGGTTGCCAGGTGTCGGCGAGGTAACCCCGTAGCAGGTCGTGGCGGAACTGGTAGGCAGGCCCTGCCTGTCGCAGCACACCTGCCGCGTGTGCCTGCTTGAGGAAGCGGGTCAGTCGCCAGGGCAACCGACGCCGGAGCATGAGCCACAGTCGGGCGAGGGTGTAGGGCAGCCAGGGTGCGCCGGATCCGAACAGGACCAGGACTGCGGAGAGTGTCATGAACACCACCGCGATGCCAATCGTGACCGTCGCGGGGGTGCTCATGAACCAGGCGAGGGCAGCACCGACGCCCGCCATCGACGCGCCGGCACCGCCGACCGCGACGAGGAGCGTCGTGCGGTCACCCCGCAGCAGCGCCTCGGGTGAGGCTGCCGCGTCATGCTCTGCCGGGGTGCCCAGCCAACGCCCGAGCGCGATGTGGATGCCCGCGAGCGCGGTGACCAGCAGCCCACCGATGACCATGTCTTCCACGTTGTCACCGCCGAGCCCAATCAGCGCGGCGGCGCCGATGCCGAGGATCAGCGCGACGCCGAGACCGACAGCGAGGCTCGATGGAAGATCCCGCAGCCGGGGTGCGCTGAGCCGGGGTGCGCTCGCCCGCCCGGCCGCCTGCGCGTTGGCGACTGCCAACAGCGCGACACCCGCCGCAACCACAGATGGCGCAGTAGTGCGATTGGTACCTGACAGCAGCACGCCATCGTCATTGCGGAGTTGGTCGACCAGGTCCAGCAGAAGGTTGTTCAGTGCGATTGCGGCCGGTCGATACGCCATCTCGGCGCACATCAAGATCAGGCCAACGAGGGCGAGCGGTATGACAACGCCAGTCAGCACGAGGACGGCGATTGCCCTCAGGTCCAGCAGCACGCCGGTCAACACTGTCGCGCCCGCGTTCCGCTCCGACATCGACGGGGGTGCATGGGCTATTCGGGCACCATGGACGCCCAGCACGAGGCCGACCGGAACAATGACGACGGTCGCGACGAACACTGCTTCTGCGACAGGTTCGCCGGCCATCACCAGCGCCACCGCCATGGGGATCCCGACAAGCACCCCGAAGAGGGCAACTGTCAGCGTGACCAGCGCGGCGCGGGGCGCCGCTCGGGCCAACCGCCACCACTCCAGGTTCGGATCCCGCATCCGGTCCCGACAATGATGGGCGAGGAACGCCAGCCAGCGACTGGCCCGCCTAGCCGCTGCCGGATCGGGATAGACCGAGGGCAGGAACCCTTCGAGAAGGTGCCGCTCGACAGCCTTCGCCGTCGCTAGCGCGACCAGTTGTTGTGGTGCGGATTGTGGGGCCTGGTAGACGCGGCGAGCGAGGCCGATCATCAGCGGCGTGGAGAGCGCCGTGGCCAGTGGGCCGTCCGGGTCCCGCCGCATTGCCTCCAGCACGGGTTGCCATCGCTGGCTTCCGCTCACCTCGCGCTGGGTCAGGTACACCTCGGCGTCGACGATCCGCACCGGCTCGACGTCGATCACCGCTGCCAAGGCGAGGGCACCCGCCTCGTCAACTGTGTGCTGGAACTCGTCGCTGCGGCAGGTGAGCACCATCCGCAGACCGGTGGCGGCAGCGCGGTCCAGTTCCCGCAGCGCGTGTGGACGGCGCGGGCCGGGCATCTCGTCCAAGCCGTCCAGCACCGGTACCACCAGCCGGTCGGCCAGGAGTGCTGCCAACTCGTCGGACCGCCCCGCCAGTTGCGGGTAGTCGAGCATGATCCGGTTGGTGAGCCACGATTGCAGCGGCTCAACCGGGTCCCATCCGGCTACCGACAGCAGGACGGGCACCGGGCCGTCCGGCCCGCTGTTGTCGATCGCGGCCAACGTGTAGAGGATCGCCAGTGTGGTCTTTCCGGCCCCTGGCTCACCCAGAATCACCAGCTGCCGCTGCGGGTGGTCGTGGAAGGCCGCCGCCAACGCCGTGGCCGGCGGTCGGGTGTCGCGCGGGTCCTGCAGGAGCTGACCCTCGAATTCGGTGGCGCTACCGGCGACGGTGGCCGCCGACACCTGAACCGCACGACCTGTCGGGCGCCAACGCAGCCGCAACGGACGGGGCGAATGCAACTGCCGCGCCGCGACCTCCGCTGACCACTGCACGGATCCGGCCCGCCGCAGCCGCCGCAGAATCGGCTCCGATGCCTGCGGCGGCGCGGCAAGCCCTCGGCGGACCAGCCAGACGATCAGCGGCCCCGCCAGTGCCGCACACGCCACCAACAACGAGAGGACCTGGGCCGCGTCGCTGGCCCGCCCTGGCTCCTGATTGCCCAGGAACGCCGCCAGAGCCCAGAGCCCGGCCAGGGCCGCCGTCGCCGCCGCCGCCGCAGCGAGCCACCAACCGACCCTCTTACCGTTACGCTTTGATCGCACAGCGTAATCATGGGGTATTGTCGCGACAACCTCGACTACCGTCCGGGGGCCGAAACAGTCCCCTTTCCGACCATGGTCAGATGATGCCCCGGCTGCCGGCAGACCGCGCGGCGGTAGCCGGGTCGGCGGCGATCGGTCGGCGCGTGCCGGAGAGCGACTGCATGACGTGCAGCGTCAGTAACGTGATCATCCCGACGATGGATTCCGGCGCCATCCCGAGCTGGTTGTTCGCCGGCACGTAGAAGACGAGTATGCAGAGCTGCGCGAAGATCAGCGACGGGACCACCCGGCGGGACGACACCGCCGCACGCCACGAGCCGGCGAAGAGCCACCCGACCAGCCCCATGAACAGCGCCGCACCGGGGAAGGTGAGGTCCGAGGCGAGCCAGGGATAGATGGTGGCCCAGTACATGCGCGCCGGCCACCCCATCTCGTTCTCCGTCCGGTCGGGGAAGCTCGGATGGTCGCTGAGGTCCACGTCGAGGGTCTGCTCGGCGAAGATCGCGGCGGACGGCGCGCTGCCGAGGCCACGGGACCACTCGAAGGGCACCTTCAGGTTGTAGGACAACCCGAGGTAGCCGTGCGTCGGGTAACCGATCATCGCGGCGATGCCCTCGGCCAGCGGTCTACCCACGACCCGTTCCACCGACGGGTTGACGCGCACCACGTCGCCCGTGGTGCCGAACTCGGCCGCCCGTGTCGCGTGGTTGTGGATCATGTAGGTGGCCAGGAGCACGAACGCCGCGACAACGAGCAGGAGCGCCCGACGCCGGCGCGAGTGGGTCCGCGGCCGGTGCCGGACCGACGCCCACGCGATCAACATTCCGGCCGCGAGCATGATGACGACGTCGCCGAGGCCCTTCATCGTGCCGATGAAGAGGTAGAACGCGATGTGCGTGGTCGTTGCGCCCACGCCGGCGAGTCGCAGCCAGCCGGGCAGACTGCGCCAGTGCACGACCAGCAGCGGTACGAGAGCGACGCTGAGCACGCCGAGCGGAAAGAGCGCGGTCATCCACGGGCTCGTGCTGCCGAACCCCTGCTGATAGACGTCGAACTTGTTGACGTAGCCGGCGGCGGGGGCCTGGATGTTCGCCCACACGCTGCTGGGGCCGGTGGCGCCGAACTGGGTCAGCCGCGTCAGGCTCACGACGACGTAGTAGACCGCGCTGGCCAGGACCAGTTGACGCACCAGCCGGACGCGGCCGATGGAGTGTGTCGCGGCGGCCAGCGAGGGTGGACGGCGGGCCATCTGGGCCACGTATCCACCGGCGAACAGCGCCGTCGCCACGAGCACGAAGGCGGAGAGTTGGTAGGGGTTGGTGACATCGCGGGCCAGTCTCGTCAACCAGAACACGGCGAACGTGCCGAGCATCCACGACAGCGCCAGCACCAGCGGCAGCCAGGTGACGGTGCGACCGGCCGGTGCCGCGCGGAGCGCCGCCCCGGTCGGGGGTGCCCGGTGCTCAGGTCGCGGCGCGGCCAGGAGTTGCAGGTCGCCGACCGGCGAGCGGTGGCGGCCACGGCTGATTCCGTCGACGGTGGTCACCGCGGACCGCTCCCGGCCGGGCGGCCGGCCCCGGACGGTCGCGCGTCGACCCGGCCAACATTCCGAGGCTGCACTCGCCGACCCTCCACACTGTTGAGCACCCGGCGACCGTCCGCGGTCCGCCGTCGTGCCAGCCGGGTTCCGGCGGCGCGGACGGTCGCTCCGCGACGTCGCGGTCCAATCGCTGGCTGTCAGAAGTCACTGAACGAGCCAACGATCGGGTGGTCACCGAGTGATGGCCCCCGGCCAGTCCAGGACGGTCGCCCCGGCCGGGCGCGCGGTGGCGCGGACCCCCACCGGCCCCGGCCGCCCTGTCGCTCGCCGTTGCGCCTCGTCCGCCCGGCGACGGCCGGCGACCTGGACCGGCAGCATCGACAGCAGGGCGAGCACCAGCCACGACCCCCGCTCGAACTCCCACACTCCGGTCAGCCAGAGCGGAAATCCCCCCACCAGGAACAGTCCGGCGACCCGGAGCCCGACCGGGCACTGCGCCGCCCGCCGGGCGAGCACCACCCCGAACAGGGCCGCGACGCCCAGCAAGCCCAGCAGACCCAGGTCCACGGCGACGGCGAGCACGGCGTTGTGCGGACGGATGCCCAACGGATTCCAGAGCTCGAAGGTGCCCGCGCCGCCGCCCACCCAGAGGGCCTCCCACCAGTAGGAGGACGCGTACCGCCACAACTCGACACGGCTCAGCACGTCGCCGGTCGCCGCCGAGCCGATGAGGTCGTCGGCCCACGTCAACGCGCTCTGCCCCAGGCCGAGCGGCACCGCCACCAGCAGCGTCGGCACCACGGCGACCGCGGCCACCCAGGTCACCCGGGCGTTGAGTTCGCTGAGCAGCGCGTACACCACCACGAGCAGCAGGGCGACCAGGGCGCCCTTGGTCCGGTTCAGGAAGATCCCGGACGCCAGCACCGGCAACGCGGTGATCAGACCGATGGTGAAGAGCCGCCGTTGACCGCGGATCTTCAACAGGCCCAGCGCCAGGACGAACGCGGTGACGCTGGAGTAGGCCGTGAAGTTGATGTTCGTGCCCTCGATGCCGAAGCGCACCGCCATGTCCATCGCGCTGGCCTGTCCCCCGGCTCCGCGCGCCTCGATGATCAGGTGCCACGCGGCGATGGCGCATCCGACAATGTAGGAACCCCCGACCGCGAGCAGGTGCGTCGGCGTCGTGGCGACGTGGCGGACCGCGACGAACAGCAGAGCGGCCGAGGTGTACGCGAGGGCCACGCTCCGCGTCTGCGCGACGTCGCTGGACCAGACGACGGTGAGCTGCGCCCAGGCCGCGACCGCGACCGCCAGTGCGTCGGGCAGTCGGGGGCGCGGTAGGCGGCAACTGAGCAGGATCGCCGCGACGGCGGCTTGCAGGACGGTCAGCCAGGCGTTCGCCGACGACGCCTGGAAGGCCGCGACACACAGCAGCGCGACGGCGAGAGTCGTCATCCTCGTCCGCCGGCCACCCTGTCCGGCCACGGCCACGGCCCGACCTCCGGGTCGTGATCCGGCACCGGCCGGAGGCGGCATCGGCGTACGGGGGCCGAGCGGCGCCCGGGTTTGCGCTGTCACGACCACTCCTTCTCGTCCCTGCGGCGGCATCCGCGGACGCCGTCACCGGCGGTGTCGTCACTGATGCGGCACCGGCGGCGTTGGACAGACGACAGTCCGACGACCCGCCCCGACCGGCGCGCGCCAGCACGACCCGGGTACCACCGAAGAGCGTCCTAAATGCCCGATTTGATCTGCGCTTGCAGCTTCCTACACCCACGGTCCCGGTCGGGACGAAACGACGGAATCGCCATTGCCCAAGGGGACGTCGAAGGTGAAACCCGATCTCCGCGCGATCGCCGTGGACATGCGCGCGCTGGGCCTGTCGGCACCGCTGCGCGCGGCGTACGAGGCATCCAAGCGCACCGGATTCCACGCGGTCCTGTTCCGCGGCGAGGCGCACCGGCACCACCCGGCCGCGTCGGTGCCGCTGACCGGCGTGCGGCCGATCGGCGACGGCGCGCGGCAGCGCTGCCTGGACGACGCCGGCCAGGTGCTGAACGACGGTCTCCGGGTCTTCGGTGCCCGCGTGGCGACGGGTGTGTCGGCACCGTGGAGCACCGACCCGCTGACCGGACGGCAGTGGCCGGCGGACGACCCGTGGTGGCGCATCGACATCCGCTCCGAGGCTCGCCTGTCCGACGTGAAGCACACCTGGGAGGCGGCACGCCACCGCGACCTGGTGGTCCTGGCCCGCGCGGCCCGCCTCGACCCGACCGGCCCGTGGCAGGGCGGCCTCGACGAGTTGCTGCGGGCCTGGTGTACGCAGTCCCCGCCGGAGCGGGGCGTCAACTGGTACTCCAGCCTCGAACTCGCCCTGCGCGCCATCGCCTGGAACCAGATCCTCGCGCTCGTCGGCGACCGACTACCCGGCGACGTCGGGACCGCCATGGAACGGCTGCTGCTGTCCAGCGCCCGGCACCTGATGGTCGAGCTGCCCTACACGTTGAGCAGCATGCGCAACAACCACCTGCTCGGCGACGCGCTCGGGCTGATGCTGCTCGCCCGGATGTTCCCCACGGCGCGACGCGCCCGCTGGTGGGCGCGTACCGGCGCGAAGATGTTCGCCGCCCAGCAACGCCGACACTTCGGCGCCGACGGCCGGATGATCGAGGACTCGCTGTCGTACCACCGGTTCGTCCTCGAGATGCTCATCGTGCGGGTGCTGCTCGGCGGCGCGCCGCCCAGCGTCCGCCGGGATCTGCACGCCGCCAGCCTGCACCTCGCCCGGCTCGGCGTGTTCGACGGAGACGTCCCGCAGTACGGCGACTGGGACGAGGGACGGGTGCTCGCGTCCTCCGGCGACCCGCTCGACGTGGCCGGCTCCGCCGCGCTCGGGCTCGCGCTGTGCGGCGAACGGCTGCCCGCGCGGTGGTACGCCGACTTCGACGAACTGGCGTGGTACGCGCCACCGCCCGGCCCGGAGGCCAGCGCGGAGGAGTTCGGCGCGACCACGCGCCAGCGGTCGACCGCGACGACCTCCGGAGGCATCGCGCGCGTCGACCGTGGGCCGTGGCGCGTGTGGTTCAAGGTGGACGGCGGCCCCTCGCACGGCCACGCCGACCTGACCTCGGTCTGGATCAAACACGAAGGCAGGTGGCTGATCGCCGACCCGGGCACGGGCACCTACAACGGCCCGCTGGAGATCCGCAACGGGCTGCGTACCTCCGCCGCCCACCCGGTACGCCGGCCGGACGGGCAGGACCAGCTCGTCCCACACCGGGCGTTCCGCTGGCTCACCACCGGCCATGGCCACCTCGGCACACCGCTCGTCCTGGCGGATCACACAGTCCTCTTCGGCTGGCACGACGCGTACGCGCGCGGCGAGCACCCGGTGCGCGTCGGCCGGGCGGTCGTGGTGGCCGAGCAGTACGTGGCGATCGTCGAGTTCGCCGACCCGCCGGCGACCGCCCGGTCCTGGTCGCTCACCGTGCCGCTGCACCCCGACGTCGTCGTGGACGACGACACGCTCATCCTCGGCGGGACCAAACTCGGCCTCTTCGGACTCGACGGGCACCAGGCGGTACGCGGACGGTCGACGCCCTTCGCGGGCTGGCACAGCCGAACGTACGGGCGCTGGGAGCCGGCGACGTGGCTCGCGGCCCAGAGTCGGGGCGACACCGCGCTGTGGGGGCTCGGCGCGGTACCCGGGCCGCCACCCGAACCGGACGCGCTCGACGGCTTCCGCTACCAGGTGGCCTGGAGCGACGCGGGCGCCTCCCTCACCGTCACCCACCTCGGATCAGGGGATGTCCACCACGTGCGAGCACCACGATGAAACCCCGCAGAATCCTCGTCCTCAACCACTTCGCCGTGCCGCCGGGCCATCCGGGCGGCACCCGGCACGTCGAGCTGTTCAGCCGGCTGCCCGGCTGGACGCACGTGATCATCGCGAGCCGCCGCAACATGATCACCGGTCGGCCGCAACGCGCGGAGCCGGGATTTCACCTGGTCGCCGTGACGCCGTACCGGGGCAACGGTCTGGGCCGGGTGCTCAACTGGGCCAGCTACGCGGTGACGGCCACGGTGGCCAGCCTGCGCCAACCTCGACCCGACGTGGTCTACGCCTCGTCGCCGCACCTCCTGGCCGGCCTCTCCGGCTGCGTCGTGGCGACACTGCGGCGCACGCCGTTCGTCCTGGAGGTCCGGGACCTGTGGCCGCGTGTGCTCGTCGAGATGGGCACGCTGTCGGAGACGTCGGTGGCGTACCGGACGTTGGAGCGCCTTGAGGTGTTCCTGTACCGGCGCGCCGACCGCGTGGTGATCATGGCGCCCGGTGTCCGGGCGGCGATCGAGGGCAAGGGCGTGGCGCCCGAGAAGATCGCCTTCATCCCCAACGCGGCGGACCCCGAGGACTTCGCACCCAGCCGGCCCCGCGCCGAACTGCGGGAGCGGTACCGGTTCACCCGCCGGACCGCCGTCTACGCCGGCGCACACGGCCCGGCCAACGGACTCGACCTGCTGCTGGCCGCCGCCGAGGCGGTGCCCGAGATCGACGTCGTACTGGTGGGCGCGGGCGTGGAGAAGGCACGCCTGCGGTCGTTGGCCCGCGCCATCCCCAACGTCCGCTTCCTCGACCCGGTGCCGAAGTCGGAGATCCCCGACCTCCTGCACGCCGCGGACGTCGGCGTGCACGTCCTCGCCGACGTCGAGCTGTTCCGGGCCGGAGTCAGCCCCAACAAGGTGTTCGACTACATGGCCGCCGGGCTGCCGATCGTCACCAACAGCCCGGGGACCGTCGGCGACCTCGTGCTGGGCGCGGACTCCGGATACGTGACCCCGCCGGGCCACCTCGCCCACGGTCTCGCTCAGATCACCCAGGCGAGCCCGGACGAGCTGGCCAAGATGGGCGCCGCCGGCCGGAGTTGGATCCGGGCGAACCAGTCACGTACCGCGATGGCCCACGCCCTCGGTCGGCTGCTCGCGCCGCTCGTCGACGGCGACGCGCCGCGCTGACCCGGCCCGCCCGGCGCTGACCCGGCGCGCCCGGCCGCCGGGCGCGGGGTGTCACGAGTTCCAGCCGGCCCGCACGCTCTCCAGGTCGACCTGGCTGGGCAGCCGCGACGGGTGCTCCTGGATGCCGGCCAGGGCGGCGATCGCGGACAGCGCGGCCCTCGTCGTGCCGAAGGAGGCGTCGAGGTCCCGGTCGTCGGGCACGTTCCCGGCGATCACCGCTCGGGTGCGGACGAGCAACTCCTGGTGTCCCTTGCCGCCGGGCACCCGCTTCACCTCCCGGCCGTCGATCTCCAGACGCCGGAAGTCGTCGATCACCACTGTGTGCCCGCGACCGAGGACCTCCAGGCGCTCCTTGGGCGTACGCCGGTGCCCCCGGGTGGAGTACGTGATCGTCGCCGTGGACCCGTCCGGGTATCCGAGTAGGACACTCACGTCCTCCTCCAGACCCGGCTCGCCGCGCCCGCTGCCGTACGCGTGCACGACCCGCGGCTGCTCGCCCACCAGCCACGACGCGAGGTCGATGAAGTGGCACACCTCGCCCCGGATGCGGCCACCCTGGCGTCGGTCGTGATACCAGTGGGCGGCGGGCAGTTGCCCGGCGTTGACCCGGTAGGCGACGGTGATCGGCCCGGACCCGGCCGCCACGACCGACTTGGCGTGCTCGACCATCGGCGCGTGTCGACGGTTGAACCCGACGAACAGGTGGCCGGAGTTGCGGTCGTAGGCGGCCCGGACCTCGTCGAGTTCGTCCTGGGTCAGCGCGAGCGGCTTCTCCACGAAGACGTGTTTGCCGGCGTCGAGCGCCTGCGCCACCAGGCGGGCGTGCGAGTCGTGGCGACTGAGGATGAACACCACGTCGACATCGTCGCGAACCAGCAGGTCCTCGACTGTCGGTGCGACCACGGCGATGCCGTTGCGCTCGGCCGCGTGTCGCGCGGACAGGCCCCGGGCCGACGTGATGGCGACCAGGTCGTCTCCCCAGCCCGCCGCCCTGAGCGCGGGCAGGAACGTCGCCTTGGCGTAGGTGCCGGCCCCGATCAGGCCGCCCCGTGCTGACGTCGAGGTGCGGCGCGGCCGGAGGGTGATCGTCTGCCGGGACGGCTGCGCGGGAGCCGAGTAGCTGAGCTGCACCGCGAGGGAGCGCGGGTCGGAGGCCAGCACCTCGTAGGCCGCCGTCGCGCGCTCCACCTCGAAGACGTGCGTCACCAGGTCGTCGACCGCGACCCGACCGCTGGCCACCAGGTCGAGGTACGCCTCGATGTTGCGCCGTGCCGTCCAGCGCACGTGGCCGATCGGATAGTCGATGCCCCACTCCTCGTAGGCCCGGTCGTGGCGGCCGGGACCGTAGCTGCGCGCGAACCGGAGCTCCAGCTCACGCTCGTAGAAGCGTCGACGGTCGAGGTCCAGACCGACGTCGCCGACCACGACCAGTCGGGCGCGGTCGCGGGCGATCTCGGTGCTGCGCGCCACCGGCTCCGAGGAGGGTGTCGCCGCCGTGATCAGGACCGCGTCGACACCTCGACCACGGGTCAGTTCCATGATCTGCTCGGTGGTCGCCGCACCCGCCTCGACCAGGCCGACGGCACCGCACTCGCCGGCCAACTGAGCGGTCCAGTCGCGCAGGTCGATGCCGATGACGTGCAGCCCCGAGGCGAGCGCCAGTCGTACCGTCAGCTGCCCCACCAGGCCGAGACCGACGACCGCGACCGAGCCACCCAGACCCACCTCGGCCTGCCGCAGGCCCTGCATCGCGATCGCCGCCACCGCGCCGAAGGCGGCCGCCTGGTCGGACACCGACTCCGGTACGGGTACCGCGAGCAGACCCGGCACCACCTGGTACTCGGCGTGCCCCACCGACGCGGTGGCCACCCGCATCCCGGGTCGGATGCCGTCCGTGGCGGCGCCGGCCGTGACGACGACACCCGCGGCGCTGTAGCCGAGCGGCATGTCCTCGTCGAGCCGGCTGCGCACCGCGGCGATCGTGGAGCGGACTCCCCCGGTGCGGGCCCGGTTGACGACCTGGCGGACCAGATCCGGCCGGGCCCGCGCCTTGCGCAGCAGGCTCGCCGACGCCAGCTCGCGCACGGCGCGCTCGGTTCCCGCCGAGAGCAGGGACCTGCGCGTGGCGACGAGCACCTCGGTGGCACCGGGCTCCGGCTGGGGAACGTCGACGACGCGCAATTCTCCGCCGGACACCGATTGGACGATCTGCTTCACGCGGGTCTGCCTGCCTTCGGGGATTAGGAACATCGCTTGCAGCAGGTCACCGGTCCGGGCGACGCACACCGCAATGCATCCGTCATTCAGCATTCTATGACGATTAGATGCCTTAAACTGGATAACTTGTACTATTGGCGCGCCGCCGTTGATTCGTACCGAATTTCCGAGGAGAGCCATGCCAGCCGACACCGTTCTGCACGTCGCGGGCGCACGTCCCAACTTCCCCAAGGCAGCACCGGTGATCCGTGCGCTGGAGCGGCACGGCGTGGCGCAGCGCCTCGTCCACACCGGACAGCACTACGACGAACGGATGTCCGAGGTCTTCTTCCGGCAACTGGGCCTGCCCGAGCCGGACCTCAACCTGGGGGTCGGTTCGGGCAGCCACGCGCGCCAGACCGCGAGCGTCATGACCGGCCTGGAAGAGCTGATGATCGCCGACCGGCCGGCCCTCACCGTCGTCTACGGCGACGTCAACTCCGCGCTCGCCGCCGCCCTCGTCGCGTCGAAGCTGGGCATTCCGGTCGCGCACGTGGAGGCGGGGCTGCGCAGCTTCGACCGGTCCATGCCCGAGGAGATCAACCGGATCGTCGTCGACCACGTGTCCGACCTGCTGTTCGCCACCAGCCCCGACGCCGTGTCGCACCTCGCGACCGAGGGCGTCGCGGCAGAGAAGGTCCACCTGGTCGGCAACCCGATGATCGACACTCTGCTGGCCAATCTCGACCGCTTCGACGTCGCCGGCATCCGGGCGGCGCTCTCACTCCCCGAGCGGTACGTGGTGGCCACGCTGCACCGACCGGGCAATGTCGACGATCCGACGGACGTCGTCGACCTGGTCAAGGCGATGCACGCGGTCGCCGACCAACTGCCCGTCATCCTGCCGCTGCACCCGCGCGGCCGGCGACACCTCGAAAGCGCGGGCCTGCTCTCGCACCGCGCGCTGCGGGTCGTCGCCCCGCTGGGTTACCTCGAGTTCGTCAGCCTGGTGCGCGGCGCGGCCGTCGTCGTCACCGACTCCGGCGGCGTGCAGGAGGAGACGACGATGCTCGGCGTGCCCTGCCTGACGCTGCGGCCCAACACCGAACGCCCGATCACGATCACGCACGGCACCAACCGCCTCGTGACCCGGTCGACGCTCGCCGAGACCGTGGCGAGCACGGTGGCCACGCCTCGACCCGCCGGCTGGCCCACCCCACCGATGTGGGACGGCGCGGCGGGTGACCGCATCGCGGACATCATCTCGGCGACACTCCGCTAGCCAGTCCACCACATGATCACGGGCGGCACCCACACCAACACGGGCAGCCACCTCGCCACCATCGAACTATTGACATCGATAACCCCGCACCGAAGGCTCGCGCCTACAGGTCCTTCACACAAGGAGGCGCGATGAGACCGAGACGACTGGCGATCACCGGCGTGCTCACCCTGCTCGGCGCACTGGCACTGACCTCACCCGCCAGTGCGCGGCCGCCGGCCGAGCCGGACACCCGGGACGGCTTGGAGGTGTACGTCGGCACGGTCGACGCGAAACAGCGGGACCAACTGCGCGCGGCGGGGGTCGACCTCGGCCACGACGCGAAGACCGACGCGGCCGGACAGACCACCGTCGAGACGGTGCTCAGCCGCCGGCAGGCCAAACGGCTCACCGACAAGGGCGTCCCCCTGTCGGTGAAGAAGGTTCGCGGCAAGGACGCCTCGCAGGCGCTGCGCGAGCAGGCCGCGGCCGGGTGGACGGCGTTCCGCCCCTACGGAGAGCCGGGCGGCCTCCGGGACGAGCTGAACGCCACCGCAGCCCGGTATCCCAAGCTGGCCAAGGTGGAGACGATCGGCCGCAGCCAGCAGGGCCAGCCGATCCTCGCCGTCAAGGTCACCAAGAACGCCCGGACCGTCGAGGACGGTAAGCGGCCGGCGGTGCTCTACGCCGGTGCGCAGCACGCCCGCGAGTGGATCACGCCGGAGATGAACCGCCGGCTGATGCACCACGTGCTTACCAGCTACGGCAGCGACCGGGAGATCACCCGACTCCTGGATACGACCGAGCTGTGGTTCCTGCCGGTCGCCAACCCGGACGGCTACGACTTCACCTTCACCCCCGGCAACCGGCTGTGGCGCAAGAACCTGCGGGACAACAACGGCGACGGGCAGATCAGCTCGGGCGACGGCGTCGACCTCAACCGCAACTTCAGCTACAAGTGGGGGTACGACAACGAGGGCTCGTCACCGGAGCCGAACAGCGAGACCTACCGGGGCCCGAGCCCCAACTCGGAGCCGGAGACCAAAGCCCTGGACCGGCTCTTCAAGCGGGTCGGGTTCGAGTTCTTCGTCAACTACCACTCGGCGGCCGAGTTGCTGCTCTACGGCGTCGGCTGGCAGGTGAGCACCCCCAGCCCGGACGACGTGATCTACGAGGCGATGGCCGGTGACGACGCGCACCCGGCGGTGCCCGGCTACGACCCGGACATCTCCGCCGAGCTGTACACCACCAACGGTGACACCGACAGCCACGCCACCGTCAAGTACGGCACCTTGGGCTTCACGCCGGAGATGTCCACCTGCGAGGCCGCCTCGGCGGTGAACCCGGACGACCAGTGGCGCCCGGAGGACTGCGTCAGCGGCTTCATCTTCCCCGACGACGAGGCGCTCATCGCCGGTGAGGTGCAGAAGAACCTGCCGTTCGCGCTGGCCGTGGCGAAGTCGGCGGCGGACCCGGACGAGCCGGTCTCGGTGGTCGGCCGGAGCACCCCGGATTTCGTGGTGGACGCGTTCGACACCTCGTACGGGCGCACCCAGCAGGTTGCCTCAGTCACCCGCCGGGCGCTGAAGAACGTCCGGATGCACTACACGGTCAACGGCGGGCGACCGAAGACCGTCGCGGTCCGCGAGTGGCGCGGCGGCGAGCGGTACGGCGACACGCACGACGACTACTACGCCGAGCTGCGCGGCACGGTCACCGGCGCGAAGCCGGGTGACCGGGTGGAGGTCTGGTTCACCGGCAACAAGCCCCGTGCCGGGGTGGTGGCCAGCCAACACTTCACCTACCAGGTGCACAGCGACATCGGCGGCGACGTGCTGGTCCTCGCGATCGAGGACGTCACCGGCCTCAGCCCGGCGCAGACCGGCACCACCGCGAAGTACGCCGACGAGGTCGCGGCGTCGCTGAGCGCCGCCGGGCGCAGCAGCGACGTGTACGACTTCGACACGATGGGCCGCGAGGCGCCCCACCCGCTGGGCGTGCTGTCGCACTACAAGGCGGTGGTCTGGGAGACCGGTGACGACGTGATCCTGCGTTCCCCCGGCCAGGTGGCCGGCACCACGGCCAAGGCGGCGCTGGACACCGAGCTGGCCGTCCGGGACTACCTCAACGAGGGCGGAAAGCTGCTGGTCAGCGGCCAGTACGCGCTGTTCGCACAGGGCGCCAACGGGTCGTACGTCTACAACCCGGCCGCGCCGCCGGAGTGCACCGACGCCTCGGATCTGAGCTGCCTGCCGCTGTTCAACGACTTCCAGCAGTACTGGCTGGGAGCGTTCAGCTATGTCAGCGACGGCGGAACCTCCCCGGAGGGGGATCCGTACCCGGTTGCTGGGACCGATGCGGGGTTCACCGGCTTCAGCGGGCAACTCAACGCGCCCGGCTCGGCGGAGAACCAGGCGCACACCGCGTCGTTCCTGACCACGTCGAGCTTCCTGCCGCAGGACCAGTTCCCCCAGTTCGCCAGCTCCGCGCCGGTGGGCTGGACCCGGCCGGGCGGCGCGCCGTTCGACCCGCGTACGGGAGAGTGGTACCTGCACAGCGGCCAGACCGACGAGTCATACAAGCGGCTCACCCGCACGGTGGACCTCACCGGGGCGAGCAGTGGTGAACTGCGCTTCTTCACCTCGTACGAGATCGAGCAGAACTGGGACTTCCTCTTCGTCGAGGCGCACGAGGTGGGCACCGACGACTGGACGACCCTGCCGGACGCCAACGGCAAGACCAGCACGGTCACCGGGGAGAGCTGCAACTCGGGTTGGGTGGAGCAGTTGCACCCGTTCCTCGGGCACTACCAGGGCGCGGACTGCTCCCCCACCGGAAGCACCGGTGGCTGGAACGCGGCGACCGGCACGTCGAGTGGCTGGAAGGAGTTCGTGGTCGACCTGTCCGCTTACGCCGGCAAGCAGGTCGAGGTGTCGATCTCGTACGCCTCGGACTGGTCCACCCAGGGTCTCGGCGTCTTCGTGGACGACGCCCGGGTCCTGGTCGACGGGTCGACCGTGGCGGAGACCTCGTTCGAGTCGGTCGACCTGGACGGCTGGACGGTGGCCGGGCCACCGCCCGGCTCCGCTGGCAACGCCAACGACTGGTCACGCAGCCAGCAGGCGTTCGAGGAGGGCTCGGTGGTGGTCACCGGCGACACGGTCTATCTGGGCTTCGGTCTGGAGGGGCTGCCCCCGGCGGCCCGCGATGACCTGGTCGCCCGCTCGCTGAGGCACCTCACCGGTCAACCCCGACCCTGACGGTGGCGAGGTGCGCCGACGGTCCGCCGGACCGTCGGCGCACCTTCGCGGTACGCCGGGTGCGGCCACCGCGAATGTGGTGAGCTGTACGGGTGTCGGGGCTGGGACTTGTGCTGCACCCCACCCGGGATGTCACCGAGGTGGTCGGGATCATCGAACGGTGGGCGACGCGCCACCACAAGACGCTGATGGTGCGCGAGGAGGACCAGCACCGCGTACCGTCCTGCGTCGAACCGGTGCCGGCCGAGGAGGTCGCCACCCGCTCCAACGCGTTGATCAGCATCGGCGGCGACGGCACCATGCTCGGTGCGCTGCGTTCCGCCGTCCGCGACCCGAAGCCGGTGCTCGGCGTACACCTGGGTCATCTGGGGTTTCTCGTGGAGATCGAGCCGCCGGAGCTGCCCGACGCGCTGAGCCGGCTGCTGTCGAAGGACTTCACCGTCGAGTCGCACGCCTGCCTCGCCTGCGACGTCTGCGGTGACGACGTCGTGGCGTTCAACGACATCGCGTTGGTCCGCCAGCCCGGCTCCGGCTTCGTCAGCGTCATCCTCGGCATCGACGGCCAACAGTACGGCTACTACCGCAGCGACGCCGTGGTGGTGAGCACCCCGATCGGCTCGACGGCGTACAGCTACGCGGCCGGTGGCCCACTGATCTCCCCCGCCGCGGACTCAGTGGTGATCACGCCGTCGGCGCCGATGGCCGGCATCTCCCGGTCGGTGGTGCTCTCGCCGGACGAGAAGATCCGGTTGGAGCTCCGGCCCGACTCGTCGCCGGTCGTGGTGGAGATGGACGGGCTGGTGTTCCGCGACGCCGCGACGGAGGGGACCGTGGACATCACGTACCGCCGCAACGCCGGCCTGGTGGTCCGGTTCGACCCGCTGCGCTACCAGGAACGCAACCAGCTGAAGATGACCCTGCTCGACCTGCCGTTCCTGCCGGAGCAGCTCCGCGAACTGCTCCCCGAAGAACTACGACGACGAGCCCAACAAGAAATCCCCCCACCCTGCTAACCCGAACCCCCACCCCCCACCACCTGTCCCACCCCACCCTCGGCCCCGTTGATCAAGAGGTTTGCGTCACTCGCGCGGCGTGTCATGACGCAAATCTCTTGATCAACTTGGGCAGGGCCGGCCCGGAGGGGTGGGGGTGGGGTTAGGGGGTTAGGGCCTGGTCTACCAGGTTTTTGGCTTCTTCTTGGATCTGCTTGAGGTGGTCGGGGCCCTGGAAGGACTCGGCGTAGATCTTGTAGACGTCCTCGGTGCCGGACGGGCGCGCGGCGAACCAGCCGGACTTCGTGCTGACCTTGAGGCCGCCGATCGGGGCGTTGTTGCCGGGGGCGGTCGTCAACGTCGCGGTGATCGGCTCACCGGCGAGCTCGGTCGCGGTGACCTGGTCCGGGGAGAGCTTTCCGAGCACGGCCTTCTGCTCCCGGGTGGCCGGGGCGTCGATCCGGGCGTACGAGGGCGCGCCGAACCGCTCGGCCAACTCCGCCCAGTGCTCGCTCGGGCTGCGCCCGGTGGTGGCCAGGATCTCGGCGGCGAGCAGGCAGAGCAGGAGGCCGTCCTTGTCGGTGGTCCAGGTGGAGCCGTCGCGACGCAGGAACGACGCCCCGGCGCTCTCCTCACCGCCGAAGCCGACCGCCCCGTCGAGCAGCCCGGGCACGAACCACTTGAAGCCGACCGGCACCTCCAGCAGCGGCCGCCCCAGGTCCGCGGCGACCCGGTCGATCATCGACGAGGAGACGAGCGTCTTGCCCACCGCGGCGTTCGGACCCCATGCGGTACGGGTCCGGAACAGGTGATCGATCGCCACCGCCAGGTAGTGGTTGGGGTTCATCAGGCCCGCGTCGGGGGTGACGATGCCGTGCCGGTCGGCGTCGGCGTCGTTGCCGGTGGAGATCTGGTAGTCGGCGCGGGCGGCGATCAGCGACGCCATGGCGTTGGGCGAGGAGCAGTCCATCCGGATCTTGCCGTCGCCGTCCAGGGTCATGAACCGCCAGGTCGGGTCGACCGTCGGGTTGACCACGGTCAGGTCCAGCCGGTGCCGCTCGGCGATCTCACCCCAGTACGCCACGCTCGCCCCGCCCAGCGGGTCCGCGCCGATCCGGATCCCGGCGTCGCGGATGGCGTCGATGTCGATCGCCGAGGGCAGGTCGTCGACGTAGTGGGCGAGGAAGTCGTACTCCCCGGTGGTGTCGGCGGCCCGCGCCCGCGCGTGGGTGATCCGGCGGACCTCCTTGAGCCCGGCGGCCAGGATCGCGTTGGCGCGGTCCTGGATCCACCGGGTCACGTCCGTGTCGGCCGGCCCGCCGTTCGTGGGGTTGTACTTGAAACCGCCGTCGTCCGGCGGGTTGTGCGACGGGGTGATGACGATCCCGTCGGCGAGCCCGCTGGTGCGTCCGCGGTTGTGGGTGAGGATCGCGTGCGACAGTGCCGGGGTGGGGGTGTAACCGTCGCGGCTGTCGACGAGCACGGTGACGTCGTTGGCGGCGAGCACCTCCAGGGCGTCCACGGCGGCCGGCGCGGACAGCGCGTGGGTGTCCCGGGCGAGGAAGAGCGGCCCGTCCAGCCCCTGCTCCCGCCGGTAGTCGCAGAGCGCCTGGGTGACGGCCAGGATGTGGTCGGAGTTGAACGCGTTGCGCAGGCTGGAGCCGCGGTGGCCGGAGGTGCCGAAGGAGACCTGCTGGGCCGGGTCCGTGGGGTCCGGATGCTCGGCGTAGTAGGCGGTCACCAGGCGCGGCACGTCGACCAGGTCGGCGGGCTCGGCGGGCTGGCCGGCACGGGGGTGGGTCACTGCGCAATCCTCCTCGGGGAGTGCCTGTCGCTCACGGCTCGACCTTCTGGCCCTTGCCGATCACCACGATGCCATTGTCGGAGACGGTGTAGCGCTGCCGGTCCTTCTCCAGGTCGACGCCGATCTCGACGCCCTCCGGGACGAACACGTTCTTGTCCAGGATGGCCCGCCGGATGACCGCGTGCCGGCCGATCTCCACACCCTCCATCAGCACCGAGCCCTCGACGTGCGCCCAGGAGTGCACCCGCACCTTCGGCGAGACGATCGAGTTCTCCACCAGCGAGCCGGAGATCACCACACCGGGCGAGACCATCGAGCCGACCGCCCGGCCGACGCGCTCACCCCACTGGTGGACGAACTTCGCCGGCGGCCACGGCGGCTGCTCGGTGTAGATCGGCCAGTCGAAGTTGTAGAGGTTGAAGACGGGGTGCACGTTGATCAGATCCATGTGCGCGTCGTAGAACGAGTCGAGCGTCCCCACGTCCCGCCAGTAGCCGCGGTCCCGGTCGGCGCTGCCCGGCACCTCGTTGTCGCGGAAGTCGTAGACGTTCGCCTCGCCCCGCTCGACGAGCATCGGGATGATGCTGCCGCCCATGTCGTGCTTGCTGGACTTGTCCGCCGCGTCGCGCTCGACCGCCTCGCAGAGCGCACGGGTGGTGAAGACGTAGTTGCCCATCGAGGCGTAGATCTCGTCCGGTGCGTCCGGCAGACCGACCGCGTCGGTGGGCTTCTCGCGGAACGCCCGGATCCGCTTGCCGTCCTCGCCGACCTCGATGACGCCGAACTGGTCGGCCATCGACAGCGGCTGGCGGATGCCGGCGACGGTGACCGCGGCGCCGGAGGCGATGTGGTCCTCCACCATCTGCCGCGGGTCCATCCGGTAGATGTGGTCGGCGCCGAAGACGATCACGTAGTCGGGCTGCTCGTCGTTGATGAGGTTGAAGCTCTGGTAGATGGCGTCGGCCGAGCCGGCGAACCACCACGGACCACGACGCTGCTGCGCGGGCACCGGGGTGACGTAGTTGCCGAGCAGCGTGGACATCCGCCAGGTCTTGGTGATGTGACGGTCGAGGGAATGGGACTTGTACTGGGTCAGCACGACAATCTTGAGATAGCCGGCGTTCGCCAGGTTGGAAAGGACGAAGTCGACCATGCGGTACATCCCGCCGAACGGGACGGCCGGCTTGGCCCGGTCCGTGGTGAGTGGCATCAGGCGCTTGCCCTCACCACCCGCCAGGACGATCGCGAGCACCTTGGCAGCCATGCCACGACGCTATCCACCCGCGTCGGACTTCACCACTCGTACGGGGAGTCTTCTGCATTAGGGTGCGGGGTCATGACGGAACCCACCCCGCTGCGCGTCGATCTGCTCACCCGCGAGTACCCGCCGGAGGTCTACGGCGGCGCCGGGGTGCACGTCGAGTACCTGGCCCGGGAGCTGCGTCGCCGTGCCGACGTCCGGGTGCACTGCTTCGGACTGCCGCGCGCCGAGCCGGGCGTCACCGCGTACCCCGAACCGCCCGGCCTGACCGGCGCGAACGCCGCGCTGCGCACGATGGGCGTGGACCTGGAGATGGCCGCCGGCGCGGCCGGCGCCGACGTGGTGCACAGCCACACCTGGTACGCGAACCTGGCCGGCCACACCGCGAAACTGCTGCACGGGGTGCCGCACGTGGTGACCGCGCACAGCCTGGAGCCGCTGCGGCCGTGGAAGGCCGAGCAGCTCGGCGGTGGTTACGCGCTCTCCTCCTGGATCGAGCGCACCGCGATGGAGGCCGCCGACGCCGTTATCGCCGTCAGTGGTGGGATGCGCAACGACGTGCTCACCGCCTACCCGCAGATCGACCCGGACCGGGTCCGGGTGGTCTACAACGGCATCGACACCATTCAGTACGCGCCCGATCGGGCGACCGACGTGCTCGACCGGCTCGGCGTCGACCCGTCCCGACCCAGTGTCGTCTACGTGGGAAGGATCACTCGACAGAAGGGGCTGCCCTACCTGTTGCGGGCCGCGCGGGAGCTGCCGGCGGACACCCAGCTCGTGCTGCTCGCCGGCGCACCGGACACCGCCGATATCGCCGCCGAGGTGGCGGGCCTGGTCGCCGAGTTGCGGGCCAACCGCTCCGGCGTGGTCTGGGTCGCCGAGATGCTGCCCAAGCCCGAGGTGATCCAGGTGCTCACCCACGCCACCGTCTTCGTCTGCCCGTCGATCTATGAGCCGATGGGCATCGTCAACCTGGAGGCGATGGCCTGCGAGACGGCCGTGGTGGCGACCGCGACCGGCGGCATCCCCGAGGTGGTGGCCGACGGCGAGACGGGCCTGCTGGTGCCGATCGAGCAGGTCAGCGACGGGTCGGGGACCCCGTTGGAACCGGGCAAATTCGTCGCCGACCTGGCGGCGGCGATCAACGCGCTGCTCGCCGATCCGGCGCGTACCGGGCGGTTCGGCCTGGCCGGTCGACAGCGCGCGGTGGACCACTTCTCCTGGGACGCCATCGCGGGTCAGACCCTCGACGTGTACCGCTCCGTCGGCGCGGGCCGCGACGCGGGCTGAGGGAGACGGACGGCATGCGGTACGACGAACTCGAAGCAGCGATCCTCCAGCTGGTGATGGCGGCCGGTGAGGACGAGCTGCGCGCCTTCGGCCTGGAGACGGTCACCCGGTTGGTGCAGGGGGACCTGCTCGACACCGTCTGGGACCACGAGCTGGACGAGGACGCGTGGGAGGCACTGGCCAGCGCCCGCGAGAACGTCCGGACGGCCAGCGCGGCCGAGCTACGCGCGCAGCTGGAACGGATCGACGCCGGCATCCGCGCTGACGGTGACCTCGACAACGCGCTCCTGATCGTCATCACCGCGCTCGAACACTGGACGACCTACCTGGAGGAGGGCCGGCGTGAGGAGCTCTACGAGCTGGCCCTCCGGTCCGTCGAGGAGATCGACATGGAGGTCCCGGCCGACCTCGACGACTTCCTCACCGCTCCCGAGATGGCCGCCGAGTACGAGCGGATCAGGCGGCTGCTCACCGCCGGTCTCACACCGCCGTTCCCGGCGGCGACTTGAGCAACGACGTCGCCTCGGGGCAGTGACCACCACGCCCGTTGCGCAGGGCGTTGGCTGCGATGCGGACCAGGTCGATGTTGACGCCCGCGGCGCCACTCGGGTCGTGCACCTTCAGTTTCACGTCGAGGCTCACTGAGGTCTCGCCCCAACCCTGTGCCTCAAGGTTGAGGTGCGCCACCTTCTGCGAGCGCAGGTGCGGCAGGTAGCCGAGCGGAGCGACCTCGACACTGTCGGCGGCCCGGCCTTCCGGCAGGGCGTTGAGCTTGGACCGCATCTTGGTGTCGGGGTTCTCGACCAGGTTGCGGAAGTCCGCGGTGCCGCCCAGGTTGACCTGGTACGAGCTGACCATGGTGAGGCCGCGCTCCTTCAGCAGCCGCAGCAACGCGTTGTGCAGCACCGACGTGCCGAACTGGCTGGCCAGGTCGTCGCCGAGCAGCGGCAGACCGGCCGCCTCGAACCTGCCCAGCAGCTGCGGATCGCGGGCGACCGGGTCGGCGGTGGTGTTGATGAAGGCGACGCCCGCGCTGTGGGCCGCCTCGGCGTACGCCTGGGCGGTCTCCGGCCGGCCGCTGGGCGCCGAGTAGAGCAGCACCTCCGCGCCCGCCAGCGCCGCGGCCACCCGCGACACCTCGCTCGCGTCGATGAGACCCTTCGTGACGGGCACGTCCGCCCTCGGCAGGTCGCACGGCAGCCGGGGAAAGTTGTTGGGCGCCAGGAAGATCGCCTCGGCCAGGTCCCGACCGATCTTCTCCGGGGAGGTGGCGAAGGCCGCCACGACGTCGACGTCGTCCACCCCGAGCCCGTCGATCACCGGCCGGCGGATCCCGACCAGGCTGCCGCTCTGGCGGTGCAGAGCCAGCCCCTGCACCAACGCCGACGTGTTGTTGCCGACTCCGACAACCGCCACCTTCACCCGTCCGGTCATGGCGGGAGGCTACGCCACCTCCGGTGTGGTGAGCCGCCCCGACCGGACCGTCACCGGCGCCGGAGGGCTGCGCGTTTCCGGGCGGTGATCGCCCGCCGCGCTGGTGCGACGGCCACCACATCCGACACTGGGCCGACGGCGGTCCCGGCAGAAGTCCCGGAAGGATCGGGGCGGACGACCTGTCACGTCTGCGACGGTCGACGTCGTCCGGTCCTCCGCGCCGGCCGCGAGCGCCGTGTCCAGGCTGGCGAGGAAGCGGGCGAAGTCCGGCGGTATGCCGTTCGCGCTGTGGCGTGCGGCCAGTTCCGCCGCGTCGATCGCCCGGTGCCGGACCGGCCGGCCACCGACCTCGGTGAGGACGGCGGCGACAGCGTCATAGCTCAGCGCCTCCGGTCCGGTGATGATGTGGTCGGTGTTGTGCGGCGTCGGGTCCGTGAGAGCCCGCGCCGCCACCTCGGCGATGTCGGCGGGATCGACGAAGCCGACCCGGGCGGTGCCCGTGGCGCTGACGATCTCGCCATGGTCGCGGGCGCTCACGGCGTGCGGCTGCTCACCCACGAAGTTCGTCATGAACCAGGACGGCCGCAGCACCGCCCACTCCGCGAACAGCTGACCCAGCCGTGCGTGCACCAGGCCCAACCCGTGCTCGGCGGGCGGGATGGCCGAGGAGCTGAGCAGCACCACCCGGCGGACACCGGCGCTGCGTGCCTGCTCAAGGAAGGGCAGCATGATCGGTGCCGGGTCGACCTCGCCGACCGGGGGGATGGCGTAGATCGCGCGTACGCCATCCAGCGCGTCCGGGTGGGTGGTCGGGTCGCGCCAGTCGAAGCGGACTCCTCCGCTGGCGGGGCGTCGGCTGGCGATCCGGGTGGGGTGACCGCGCTCGGCGAGCGTGGCGGCGACGATGCGGCCGGTGGTCCCGGTGCCACCGATGACCAGGATCATGAGCGCACCAGGCCGCCACCGAGCAGTTCCTGTGCGGCGATCGGATCCCAGTAGTCGCGATAGTGCCCAAGCCGCCCGTCCCGGATGGTCAGGACGGCGATGTAGCGCACCTCGTACGGCCGACCCGTCGCGACGACGAGACCGGCGGCGACGAACTCGACGACGATGACCTCGGGGTCCCTGGTCTCGTGCACGGTTCGATCGCGGATCTCGCGGACGTCGAGCAGGTCGGGATAGTTGATCAGGTAGTCGTGCAGCTCGGCGCGCCCGGCTACCCGACGCGGCTGGCCGGGCGGTGCGAACGGAAGCTCCAGCACCGCATCCTCGGCAAACAGCGCGATGAACCCGGCCATGTCCTTGGCGAGCAGCAGTTCCATCGCGCGATGGAACACGGCGGTGGGGTGGTTCGACATGATCGTTCCTCTCGTCGTCCGGGCGGTCCCGATAAGATTCGGACCGCCGGTCCGCTTAAACTATACGGACCGCTAGTCCGTTTGACGAGAGGGGGCCCCGGTGCGGGCCGATGCGCTACGCAACAGGGAGTCGGTGCTGGCCGCCGCCGGGCGGCTCTTCGACTCCGCAACCGACCCCGATCAGGTGTCGATGGACGACATCGCCACCGCGGCCGGCGTCGGCAAGGGCACCCTGTTCCGGCGCTTCGGCGACCGCATCGGGCTCATCCGCGCCCTCTACGAGCAACGGGCGCTGCGGTTGCGGGAGGCGCTCACGGTGTCACCCACCGGGCCGGCGGTGGACCAGGCCGTCGAACTGCTGCGGGCCATGCTGCGCTTCAAGCGCGACAACCGGGTGCTCACCCTGGCGCTCGAAGGTGCCGGGAGCGGCAGTCCATACCGCAATGCGGCGTACGACCACTGGCACGCCCTGCTCGCCGGCCTCGTCGCGAGAGCACGCGGCCCGCAGACGGCTGACTATCTGGCCCACGCCCTGCTCGCCGCCGTCCGCAGCGATCTGGTCGAGCACCTGCGCGACTGGCCCGACGACCGGTGGGACACGGGACTGAACGCGCTGGTCGGCTCCGTGCTCGGTCACGACGGCCAATCCCCCCACGTCCACCGCGCTGACTGACTCCCGGCTGACGAGAGGTGGCCCTGCCATGCCGAGACAACCCGTATACGAGCAGGTCATCGACGACGTGATCCGCTCGATCCAGTCCGGCACGCTCCAGCCCGGCGACAAGTTGCCGTCCATCGCCGAACTCGGCGAGCAGTACCGAGCCAGCGCGACGCCGATCAGGCTGGCCCTGCGGATCTTGGATGAGCGGGGCTGGATCGAGGTGCACCAGGGCAAGGGGTCGTTCGTGGCACCGAACCCGCCCGCCTGACTCCGTTCGCGCCCCTCGCCCGGCCTAGACCCACTCGGCTTTCCAGGAAAACGCCGTATCCGGGTCGCCTCGATACCGCGCTTTCAAGGAACGCGTGTGGATCTTGCGGCGCCGGGCCGCATGGCCCAGCGATGACCCAGGGCGCTCAGTGGTCCGGGGTGATCAGCGTCAGGGTCGGGAAGTACGTGCGGTATCGCGACCTGTCACGGGTCAGCAGGTTGTACCGGCAGACAGCCGCGTGCGCGCCGATGGAGAAGTCGGCAAGCGGCGAGCGCTTCGTACCGCCCAGCTTCCGGTACCGCGCATACGCCTTGCCGGCGAGGAAGCCCGCCAGGTAGGGCAACTCCTCACGGAGGAGGTCCCCGGCAGGCAACGCCTCGTCCAGCTCTTCGATGCGGTCGAAGCGGACCGATACCTCGGCGTACACGATGGGGTTGATCACCAGATTGCCGGCGTCGCGGGCCTCGGCGAGGGCGTTCCCGGACCAGTCTGCCCACTTCGGGTCGTCGGTCAGGATGTCCAACAGCACGTTGCTGTCGACCAGGGTCGTCACCGCGTCGGACCGCCGCGACGGCACTGCGCGGAGCCGGTCACTCGCCACGCAGCAACTCCATCAGCTCCTCGGTGGACATGTGCTCGGTCTCCTTGGCGCTGCCCCGGCCCCGCATGTGGCCGACGAGACGCTGGCCTCGGGTTTCGGCACCGTGGACTCGGACGATGCGGAGGGCGCCGCCGTCCTCGACCACATCGACCTCGTCGCCTTCGTGCAGGTTGTACTGGGCCCGCAGCGCCGCCGGAATGGTGACCTGGCCCTTGCTATTCAACCGCATACCCGACCCCCTGTCACGTGTCACATATGATACGCGACACTTAGAAGGTATGCGGTCCGCCTTGATGGCTTCCATCAGTCTCGCCAGGCCGCCGATGTCCGGGGCTTGCCCGCGCGCGAACGGATCTCGCGCAGTAGGTTGGCGGGGTGACTGGACGGTTCCCGATCGAAGACGTCTCCCCTGTCGTCTCGTGCGGGCGGTACCCGGCCAAGGCGGTGGTCGACGAACCGGTCCCGGTGTCGGCCCGCGCCTACCGGGAGGGGCACGACGCGCTCGGCTGCAACGTGGTCTGGATGGGTCCGGACGGCGTCACCAGGCCGTTCACCCGGATGCGCCCCGGCGAGCCCGGCCAGGACCGGTGGCACGCCACCATCCGGCCGGACACCGTCGGCTCCTGGGCCTTCGCCGTCGAGGCGTTCCAGGACCCGTACCTGACCTGGCAGAACGCGGTGACGAAGAAGATCGCCGCCGGGCAGGGGCCGGAGGACCTGGCCAACGACCTGGCCGAGGGCGCGCGGGTGCTCGCCGCCGCCCGGGCCCTCGTTCCGACCGCCGAGCGGCCCCGGATCGCCGACGCGCTCACCGCGCTCGTCGAGACCGACCTGCCGCTGCCGCAGCGGGTCGGCCCGGCCCTGGCGCTGACCGACCTGCTGTGGGAGCACCCGGTGCGGGAGCTGGTCACCTCCGGTGACACGTACTCGATCTGGGTGGATCGCAAGCGGGCGCTCTACTCGGCCTGGTACGAGTTCTTCCCCCGCTCCGAGGGGGCGACGCAGGGCCGGTCCGGCACCTTCGCCACCGCCACCGACCGGCTGCCGGGCGTGGCCGCGATGGGCTTCGACGTGCTCTACCTGCCGCCGATCCACCCGATCGGCCGGGTCAACCGCAAGGGCCGCAACAACGCGCTCACCGCCGGGCCGACCGACGTGGGCTCGCCGTGGGCGATCGGCGCCGCCGAGGGCGGCCACGACACGATCCACCCCGACCTGGGCACGCCGGCGGACTTCCGCGCCTTCGTCGAGGCGGCGGCGGCGCAGGGCCTGGAGGTGGCGATGGACCTGGCGTTGCAGTGCGCGCCGGACCACCCGTGGGTCACCGAGCACCCGCAGTGGTTCACCACCCGAGCCGACGGCAGCATCGCGTACGCGGAGAACCCGCCGAAGAAGTACCAGGACATCTACCCGGTCAACTTCGACAACGACCCGGAGGGCATCCGGGCCGAGGTGCTGCGGGTCGTGCTGCACTGGGTGGGCGAGGGCATCCGGATCTTCCGGGTGGACAACCCGCACACCAAGCCGTTCGACTTCTGGCGCTGGCTGATCGCCGAGGTGAAGAAGGTCGACCCGGACGTACTGTTCCTGGCCGAGGCGTTCACCCGGCCGGCCATCATGCACGGCCTGGGCAAGATCGGCTTCACGCAGTCGTACACCTATTTCACCTGGCGCACGACGGCCGCGCAGATGCGGGAGTACTGCGAGGAGCTGGTCGCGTCGGCCGACCACATGCGGCCGAACTTCTGGCCGAACACCCCGGACATCCTGCACGAGTCGTTGCAGCACGGCGGCCCGCCGATGTTCAAGATCCGGGCGGTGCTGGCCGCGCTGCTCTCCCCCTCCTGGGGCATGTACGCCGGCTACGAGCTGTTCGAGCACGTGGCCCGGCCGGGCGCGGAGGAATACCTGGACAACGAGAAGTTCGAGCTGCGCCCCCGCGACTGGGCCGGCGCCGAGGCGCAGGGCCGATCGCTGGCGCCGTTCCTGGCCACCCTCAACCGGGTACGCCGCGACAACCCGGCCCTGCACCAGCTCCGCAACCTGCGCTTCCACGAGGTCGACAACCCGGCGCTGCTCTGCTGGTCCAAGCACGACCCGGACACCGGCAACACCGTCATCGTGATCTGCTCGTTCGACTCACATGTGGTGCAGTGGGGTAACACGACCCTGGACATGCCGGAGCTGGGGTTCGACTGGCACGAGCGGTTCACCGTGTACGACGAGCTGACCGGCACCAGCTACGACTGGGGGCAGCGCAACGCGGTGCGGCTCGACCCGTACCTGCAACCGGCGCACGTGCTGACCCTCCGCCGCCCGGCCGCGCCCTGCGCGCCGGAGCCCGCCGGCGTCGAACCGGCGGACCTCACCGTCACCGACGTGCCCACCGAACTCTCCGGCGGTACCGCGCCGACCGCCCCCGCCCCGAAGGACGACCGATGGACCAGCTGATCACCGGCGCGACGCACGACCCGCACGCGCTGCTCGGCGCACACCCCGCCGAGGGCTCGACGACGATCCGCACGATGCGCCGGGGCGCCGGTGACGTGGTGCTGCTCGTCGGCGACGAACGGCACCCGATGAAGCGGGTGCACGACGCGGGCGTCTTCGAGACCCAGGTCGACGGCACGGTGCTCGACTACCGGGTGGAGGTCGACGGCACCGCACACGACGACCCGTACCGCTATCCACCGACGCTCGGTGAGCTGGACCTGCACCTGATCCGGGAGGGCCGGCACGAGCGGCTGTGGGACGCGCTGGGCGCGCGGGTATTCGACGAGGGCGTCGCCTTCAGCGTGTGGGCACCCAACGCCCGCGGCGTGCGGGTCGTCGGCGACTTCACCGGCTGGTCCCCGGACGACGGCTGGCCGATGCGTTCGCTCGGCTCCAGCGGCGTGTGGGAGCTGTTCGTCCCCAACGCCCGCGTCGGGGCCCGCTACAAGTATCGGGTGCTGGGCGCCGACGGGCAGTGGCGGGACAAGGCCGACCCCCTGGCCGCGTACGCGGAGGTGCCGCCGGCGACCGCCTCGGTGGTGCACCACTCGACGTACCGGTGGAACGACGCGGACTGGCTGGCCCGACGGGCCGAGCGGCAGCCGCACCAGGAGCCGATGAGCGTCTACGAGGTGCACCTCGGTTCGTGGCGACCCGGGTTGGGCTACCGCGAGCTGGCCGACCAGCTCACCGCGTACGTCACCGAGATGGGCTTCACGCACGTGGAGTTCCTGCCGGTGATGGAGCACCCGTTCGGCGGTTCCTGGGGCTACCAGGTGACCGGCTACTACGCGCCGACCTCCCGCTTCGGTGACCCGGACGACTTCCGGCACCTGGTCGACCGGCTGCACGCCGCCGGCATCGGCGTGCTCCTCGACTGGGTGCCCGCGCACTTCCCCAAGGACGAGTGGGCCCTCGCGCGCTTCGACGGCACCCCGCTCTACGAGCACCCCGACCCGCGCCGGGGCGAGCACCCGGACTGGGGCACGTACGTCTTCGACTTCGGTCGCAACGAGGTCCGCAACTTCCTGGTCGCCAACGCGCTCTACTGGTGCGACCAGTTCCACGTCGACGGGCTGCGGGTGGACGCGGTCGCCTCGATGCTCTACCTGGACTACTCCCGGGAGCACGGGCAGTGGACCCCGAACCAGTACGGCGGCCGGGAGAACCTGGAGGCCATCGCGCTCATGCAGGAGGTGACCGCGACCGTCTACAAGCACCACGCCGGGGTGGTGATGATCGCCGAGGAGTCCACCGCCTGGCCGGGCGTCACCAGCTCCACCACCGAAGGCGGGCTGGGCTTCGGGTTCAAGTGGAACATGGGCTGGATGCACGACACCCTGCTCTACACCTCGAAGGACCCGATCTACCGCCAGCACCACCACCACCAGCTCACCTTCTCCCTGGCGTACGCGTGGAGCGAGAACTACGTGCTGCCGATCAGCCACGACGAGGTGGTGCACGGGAAGGGCTCGCTGGCCGGCAAGATGCCCGGCGACACCTGGCAGCGGCTGGCCAACGTGCGGGCGCTGCTGGCGTACATGTGGGCGCACCCGGGCAAGCAACTGCTGTTCATGGGTTCCGAGTTGGCCGACGACCGGGAGTGGAGCGAGGAGCGCGGCCTGGACTGGTACCTGCTGCACGACCCGGCCCGCGCCGGGGTGCAGCGTCTCGTCGCCGACCTCAACCGGGTCTACCGGGACACCCCGGCGCTCTGGGCACAGGACACCGAACCGGCCGGGTTCCGGTGGATCGCCGGCGACGACGTCGCCAACAACACCGTGTCGTTCGTTCGGATCGCCCCGGACGGCTCGACCCTGGTGTGCGCGGCGAACTTCTCCGCCGAGCCGCTGCACGACTACCGGATCGGCCTGCCGGCCGGCGGCACGTGGACCGAGGTGCTCAACACCGACGCCCACCACTACGGCGGCTCCGGAGTGGGCAACCTGGGCCAGGTACGCGCCGAGGACGTGCCCTGGCACGGCATGGTCGCCTCGGCGGCCCTCCAGGTGCCGCCGCTGGGTGCCGTCTGGCTGCGCCAGGGCTGACCGCCCGGGGGCTGCGCGGGGTCAGACCAGGTTGGCGTCGCGCAGCAGTTGCCACAGGCCGGCGCCGTCCGGGGCGGACAGCCACTTCTGCCCCACCGGGCCCGACGACGGGCGACCCGCCGGGGCGGGCAGGGTGCCGGCCAGCACGGACTGCGTCGGGGAGAGCCGCCGGATCGCCACCCCGGCGACGTTCTCCGGGTGGGCGGCGGCGAACTCCCGGTAGATCTCCTGGTCGTGCTGGCCGTCGTCGCCGACCAGCAGCCAGCGCACGTCGGGGAACTCGCGGGCCAGCCGGGCCAGGGTGGACCGTTTGTGTTCCATTCCGCTGCGGAACCAGCGGTCGGCGGTCGGCCCCCAGTCGGTGAGCAGCAGCGGCCCGGCCGGGTAGAGGTGCCGGGACAGGAAGCGGGTCAGGGTGGGTGCCACGTTCCACGCGCCGGTGGAGAGGTAGAAGACCGGCGCGCCGGGGTGCGCGGTGACCAGCCGCTCGTAGAGCACGGCCATGCCGGGCACGGCGTTGCGGGCGTGCTCGTCGAGCACGAACGTGTTCCACGCGGCGAGCAGCGGCCGGGGCAGCGCGGTCACCATCACCGTGTCGTCGATGTCGGAGATGATGCCGAACTTGACCTCCGGGTCGAGGATGCGCACCGGCGCGTCGACCGGCTCGGCGTCCGGAACGCTGAGCCGGACCGTGCCCCAGCCGGGTGGCAGGTCGGCCTCGACGAGAGTGTCGACGAAGCCGCTGCGGTCGGCCTGCGTCTCGTGCCGTACCCCGCCGGCCTCGATGGTCACCGTGACGTGCTTGTTGGGCAGGGTGGTGAAGCTGCGCCAGCCCCGGACCTTGTCGAGTCGGCCCCGCTGCCGGGTGTCCGGTCGGCCCAGCAGCACCCGACACATCACCCGCACCCAGCCCGGGGCGCCATAACCGGTGTACGCGACGATGTTGACCCGCCAGCCGGTGCGCCGCAGCCGGCGCTGGACGAGCTGGTGCACGGCGTCCTCGATCCGCGCAGCCCGGTGCAGGTTCGGAACGGCCAGTTGACCGGCGGGAGTGGGTGGCACGCGCCAACCCTGCCACACGTCGACGGCAGCGGCCACGCGAGCCGACTCCGGCTGCGCCGATCCACCTCGGCGACCCGGCCGGTCGTGAAACACTCCGGTCGGGACGACGACGGGGGCGTTGGTCGTGTCGCATCCAGAGCAGCACCGTGGGCGATGGCGCCCGCGACTCGACCGGCCGGCGCTCGTCGCGCTGCTGTTCGGGCTGGCCGGGGTCGTCTACCGGCTGGTCCTGACGCTGTACACGGTGCCGGTGTCGAACAGCGACGAGGCCACCTTCGGCCTCGCCGCGCTGCACATCGGGCAGGGCCGGGAACGCCCGGTGTTCCTGTACGGCCAGCACTACATGGGGATGTTGGAGTCGTACCTGGCCGCGCCGCTGGTGGCGGTGGCCGGGCCGAGCTGGCCGGTGCTGCGGCTGCCGATGCTCGCGCTGTACGCGCTGTTCCTCTACCTGATCCACCGGCTGACCCGCCGGCTCTGCGCGCCCTGGTTCGCCACAGTCGTGGTGGGCCTGCTCGCGCTCGGTGGCGAGCGGGTGGTCCGCGACCAGCTCACCGTCGTCGGGGGACGGCCGGAGGTGAAGCCGGCGGTGCTGCTGATGCTGCTGATCACGGTGGGGCTGGCGACCGGCACCGTACGCCGTCGGCGGCTCGCCGTCGCGCTGTTCGGCCTGCTCGTCGGGCTCGCCGCCTGGTCGGACTGGCTGATCCTGCCGTACCTGGCGGTGGCCGGGCTGGCGCTGGTGTGGGCGCTGCGGCGCGAGCTTCTCGGCTGGTCCGGGCTGCTGCTGGTGGCGGGCGTCGTGGTCGGGATCGCGCCGATGGTCCTGGACAACCTGCGCGCCGGACCGGGTGAGGACTCGTGGACCGTGTTCCGGGAGGTCAGCACCAAGGAGGGGCCGTCGCCGCCGTTGTCGGAGCGGCTCCGGGGCGGCCTGCTGGAGGGGGTGCCGCTGGCGCACGGGCTCTGCCCGGTGGACGGCTGCGGACGCTGGCAACAGTGGTTCGGGGTGGTGTATCCGCTGCTACTGGTGGTCGGCGCGGTGCTCGCGGTGCTCGCGTACCGCCGGGCCGCCGCCACCCCGCGCGGGCAGCGGGTCGGGCCGGTCGTCCAACTCGCGCTGGTCGCCGGTGCCGCGTTGACCTTGTTGTCGTACGTCCGCAGTCCGCTCGCCGCGACCAGCCCACTGGACAACGCCCGCTACCTGTCGGTGCTGCAACTGTCGCTGCCGGCGGTGCTCTGGCCGCTCTGGGTGGCGGCGCTGACCGCCTGGCGGGGCACCAGCAGCGTGCTGGGGCGGTTCACCGGCGCGCTGTCCGCCGCCGTGCTGGTCGCTCTGACCGCCACCACGCTCGTGGTCACCGTGCTCTTCGCGGCCACCGGCACCGCCGCCTCCCGGACCGAGGAACGCCAGGCCCGGGAGTTGGCCGCCGCGCTGCGCGCCGACGGACCCCACGAGGTGTACGGGGACTACTGGACCTGCAACCGACTGATCTTCAACACGGACGAGACGGTGGTGTGCGGGGTGCTCGACGCGGACCTGTCCCCCGGGCAGAACCGCTACCGGCCGTACTGGCGGCAGGTCGGACGGGCTCCACGCCCCGGCTATGTCGTGGAGGTCGACTCCCCGATGGACCGGCGGCTGCGCCGACTGCTCGCCGACCGGGCCGACGCCACACCGGTGCGCGAGGTGGGCGGCTATCGCGTGTACCACCCCGAGACCCCGGTGCGGCCCTGGCGCTGAGGGCGGGTCGTACGCTGGCCGGGCCGCCGTCCCGCCCGTCGAGGAGACCCGATGCTCATCCTGCTGCCGCCCTCGGAGGGCAAGGCCGACGCCGGCACCGGGCGGCGCTGGGCCCCGGACCGGCTCTCGCTGCCCGAGCTGAACCCGGCCCGGGAGCGGGTGGTGGACGCGCTGGTGGCGCTGAGCGCCGGGCCGGACGAGGCGACGGCGCGGGCGGCGCTCGGCCTCAGCGAGGGCCAGCGCGACGAGCTGCGCCGCAACGCCCGGCTGCGGGAGGCGGCCACCGCGCCGGCGGAACGGCTCTACACCGGGGTGCTCTACGAGGCGCTGGAGCTGACCTCGTTGCCGGTCGCGGCGCAGCGGGCGGCCCGTCGGTCGATCCTGATCAGCTCCGGGCTGTGGGGCGCGGTCCGGCTCGCGGACCGGATCCCCCCGTACCGCTGCCCGATCGGCGCCCGCCTGCCGGGCGTCGGGGCGTTGTCGGCGTACTGGCGTGGGGAGCTGACGCCCGCGGTGGACGCCGCCGCCGGCCGGGGTCCGGTGCTGGACCTGCGCTCCGGCGCGTACGCGGCCACCTGGGCGCCGCGGGGAGAGCTGGCCGAACGGACCGTCAGCGTGCGGGTGCTGCACGAGCGGGAGGTCGACGGCGTGCCGGTCCGCTCGGTGGTCAGCCACTTCAACAAGGCGACCAAGGGCCGGCTGGTCCGTGATCTCCTCGCCGCCGCCGCCAGACCGCGCTCGGCGGCGGAGCTGCTCGGCACGCTGCGGGAGTTGAAGTACACGGTCGAGGAGCAGGCCACCGCACCCGGCCGGGTGCGACAGGTGGACCTGGTGGTCAGCGACCTGTAGCGGCGCGAGCAGTCGCAAGATTTGCTCAAGGCTGGGCCGGAAGAGTTCCGTAACGACGAAGCAGGGGCCACGGTAGGGGCACCCAGACTCCGACGAGGGAGCCTTCGTTGACCCGCGAACCCGCCCTGCTCGACCGGCCGCGCTCGTCGGCGCCGCCGCCCCCGCTGGACTGGCTGACGCTCGGCGACGCGTTCGAGGCCGCCTGCCTGCTGCGCTGCACACCGCCGCCGACCACCGCCCGGCCGAACCCGGCGCACACGCCGGGGGTGGAGTTCAACCGGGAGGACGCCGCGCAGCGGATGCGGCAGTTGCTCGCCCGCCTGGATATTCCGGTCACGCACGAGGTCGCCGTCGGGGGCCTGCGCCGCCGCTACGAACTGCACCGGCTCTGGGTGCCCCAGGAGCAGCAGGACACGTACGTCCGGCTGTTGGAGGCGGGCTGGTGGCAGGGGCGGCGCGCGCTGCTGGGCGGCCCACCCCCCGGCACCTCGCCGGCCCGCCGGCAGTTGGTGACCCGACTCGCGGCGGCGGCCTGGCGGTCGGCGCTGCTGGCCGCCGGCCGACACGTCCGCCGACACATCCTCGGCGTTCGGCTCACCGACCGGGAGTTGGCTGCCGTGCTGATTCGCAGCGCCGCCGTGCTCGACGTCCCGGCCCGGCTTCGAGCGGGCACCGGCTGTTTTCTGGTCAGCGTGGCCGACGGTCCGGACCGGGCGCGGATCCTGAGCAACGCGGCGCTGGAGCCGGCGCGCCCGGCCTGCTGACCGGCACTCGGTCCACACCCACTCGGCACACCTGTCGGCACGGAGCTTGCGCGCACCGGTCCGACGGCGCACAGTGCACCGCGTGAGACGTACCTCGTCCCGCCGGCCCCGGCGTCATGCTGCGGGACTGGCGGCCCTGTTGACGGTGCTGCTGACCGCGACCACGAGCACCGCCGGTTGCCAGGACGCCCCCACCGAGCAGGTGCTGATCCGGATCGCCACCGGCAGCCCCACCGCCGTCTACTACGCGTTCGGGCAGTCGCTCGCGACCATCCTCAACCGGGAACTGCCCGACGTCGACGCCCGCGTGGTGGTCACCGCCGCCTCCGCGGAGAACGTCCAACTGGTCCGGTCCGGCAGCGCGGAGCTGGGCTTCACCCAGGCCGACGTGCTGCCGGCGAACGCCGAGGAAAGCAGCTCGGTCAAGGCGGTCGCCCGGGTGTACGACGACCAACTCCACCTGGTCACCACGAGTGCAGGGCCGGTGCGCACACTCGGCGACCTGCGGGGCCGGCGGGTCTCCGTCGGCGCACCCCGATCGGGCACCGAGATCACCACGACGAGGCTGCTGGAGGTGGCCGACCTCGGTGGCGACGCGGTACGCCGTGCGCGGCTCGGGCTGGACGACTCGGTGGAGGCGCTGCGCTCGGGGCAGATCGACGCGTTCTTCTTCTCCGGTGGGCTGCCGGTGTGGGGCATCGAGAACCTGGCCCGGCAGCGTGCCACCCGGATCGTGGACCTCAGCGACTGGACCGAGCGGCTGCGCTCACGCTACGGCCAGGTGTACGTCTCCCGGGACATCCCCCGCTCGGTGTACGGGGTGGACGCGGTGACCACGGTGGCCGACCCGAACTTTCTGATCGTCAGCGCCAGCCTGCCGGAGCCGTTGGTCCGGGAGGTGACCCGCCTGCTGATGGACGGGCGGGCCGAGCTGGCCGCCGCGCATCCCGCGGCGGGGCGGATGAGCCCTCGCTCGGCGATCGCCACCGCGCCGCTGACGTTGCACCCCGGTGCCGCCGCCTGGTACCGGGAGGACAAACCCTGACGGCCGGTGCTACCGAGTCAGGGTGGGCCGGCGGTCGGTGGCCGGCTCGCCGTCCACCGGCTCGCCGTCCACCGGCCCGGTCGCCGGGTCCCGGTCCGGCGCGGGAAACCACAGGGCCGCGACCAGCCCGCGCGTCTCCCCCGGGCGCATGGTGAGCCGCCCGTCGGACGCGTCCACCAGCACGGCGGCGATGGTCAGGCCGAGCCCCGCGCCCTCCACGTTCTGCGCGTCCGGCGCCCGCCAGAACCGCTCGGTCGCCTGGCCGAGCTGACTGCCCGTCATGCCCGGGCCGGAGTCGCGCACCTCCAGGGCCACCCCGTCGTCGCGGCGGGCCACGGCCACCGTCACCGCCCCGCCCGCCCCGCTGAACTTCACCGCGTTGTCGATGAGCGCGTCCAGCGCCTGGTCGACGGCGGTCGGCACGGTCTGCGCGTACGCCGGGGCGTCGGTGCTGGTCAGCCGCAACGTGACCGAACGGTGCCGGGCCAGCGGCGCCCACGCGGACACCCGGGACGCGGCCACCGCGGCGGCGTCCACGGTGACCCTCTCGTTCTCCTCCCGTTCAGCGCGGGCGAGGGTCAGCAGCGCGTCGAGCACCAACGCCAGCCGATCGGTCTCCTCCAGCGCCAGCCGGTGCTCCGCGCGGCCCTCCGGGTCGCTGAGGCTGGGACCCAGTTCCTCCACCCGCAGCCGCAGCGCGGTGAGCGGGTTGCGCAGTTGGTGGCTGGCGTGCGCGACGAAGGCGCGCTGCCGGTCCATCACGTCGGAGACCACGTCGGCCATGTGGTTGAAGCTGGCCGCGAGGCGACGCAGCTCCGGCGGACCCAGGCGGTGCTGCACCCGGGCGCCCCGGTCGCCCTCGGCGATCTCGTGGGTGACCGCGTCCAGCTCGGTGACCGGGCGCAGCACCCAACCCGCCAGCCCGAACGCGGTGAGCACGCAGGCCAGCACGGCGAGCAGGCCGGCCAGGGCGAGCAGTGACCACCACACGGCGACCTCCCGGCGGATCGGGTTGGCCGGGGTCACGATCACCACCGCGCCGAGCACCTCACCACCGTCGTTGATCGGCACCGCCACCACCACCGGGCCGGTCCTCCACGGCCAGACCGACTCCGGGGCGCTCGTCTGCTGCCCGGCCAGCGCCATGTCAAGCGTCGCCGCGGTCCCCGGGCCGGGTTGGTACCGGGGCGACGCGAACAGGGTGCTCCGGTCCCGGTCGACGATCGCGGCGCCGATCCCGTACAGGTCGTCGTAGCTGGTCAGCTCCGACTCGATCGGACCCGGCCCACCGTCGCGCAGCGCGGGCCCGGCCAGCGAGGCGAACCGGGTCGCGTCGGCGAGCCGGTCGGCCCGGACCTGTTCGGTTTCGCGGCTGGCCATGGTGGCCGCCAGCGGTGTCTCCAACGCGATGAGGACGAGCACCATCAGCAGCAGATAGCTGATCACCAGTCGACGACGCACGTCAGCCCCTCACGCGTCGCGCAGCCGGTAGCCGACGCCACGGACGGTCTCCACCAGGCGGGCGTCGCCGAGTTTGCCGCGCAGGGACCCGACGTGCACCTCGACGGTGTGCCGGTCGGCCCAGGTGGTGCCCCAGGCGTCCAGCAGGATGCGGTCGCGGGGCACCGCCACCCCCGGTTGGCGGGCCAACGAGAGCAGCACGTCGAACTCCTTGCGGGTCAACGTGACGGCGCGGCCGTCCACGGCCACCGTCCGCGCGGCCACGTCGATGCGCACTGAACCGGCCTGAATGACGTGCCGCTCCGGTGTGGCGTTCGCGGCCCGGCGCAGCACCGCCTCGATCCGGGCCTGCAACTCCACCATCGAGAACGGCTTGACGACGTAGTCGTCGGCGCCGAGACGCAGGCCCAGCACCCGGTCGCGTTCCTCACCGCGGGCGGTCACCGCGATGATGCCGAGCTGGCTGCTCCGCCGGCGCAACTCCCGGCACAGGTCGGTGCCGTCGCCGTCGGGCAGGGTCAGATCGAGCAGCACCAGGTCACATGGGGCGGCGGAGAGCGCGGCCGCGACGGTGGCGGCGTGCTCGACCTCGTAGCCCCGGCGGGTGAGGGCGGAGGAGAGCGCGGCGGCCACCCGGCGGTCGTCCTCCACCAGCAGGATCCGCACCCGTGCCCCCGTTCGTCGCAGCGCTGTTCTGCGAATGGTGGCAGAAGCGCACGCCCGGCGGGAAGCCGCGTGTCGGGTCGGACCTACAAGCCGAAGACGTCGTCGGCGGTGGCGTCCCGGACGCCGTCGGTGAAGCCGCGGAAACCCGGGTCCTCGTGGCTGGCCGGCACGCTGGTGACGGTCACCCCGCTGGCCTGGGTGACCGCGTCGACCAGAGGCGGGTAGTCGATCTCGGCGTCGTTGAAGGCGTCGTCGTCCGCCTCGGCCAGGTTGATCACGTGCTGTACGTCATCGGACGGAGTGTCCGGATCTTCGGCCCACTCGCCGCCAGCCCGGTAGCACTCGTCGTACAGCGCGCGCTGACTGTCGGTCCAGTCGTCGTCGTAGCTCTGCATCGCCCATCCCTCCGCGGCCCGTGACCTGAGCATGCCCGGCCCGGGGCGACGGGCGCGGCGGTACCGGCGAAAACCGGGCGAGCGTGCCGCCGGCGTCCCCGTAGGCTGCGGTGGTGATCTACAAACTGTTGTCGACCACGGAATGGGACGACGCCCTCGCCGCCGGCGCCTTCGCCGGCTCCGCCGTGGACCGGCAGGACGGCTTCGTCCACCTCTCCGGCGGTGACCAGGTGGTGGAGACGGCGCGGCGGCACTTCGCCGGGGCGACCGGGTTGACCCTGCTCAGCGTCGAGGAGGAGCGACTGGGTGACGCGCTGCGGTGGGAACCGTCGCGCGGCGGGCAACTCTTCCCACACGTGTACGGCCCGCTGCCGGTCGCGGCGGTCGTCACGGCGCAGGCGTTGCCGGCGGACACTCCGGCCGCCGACGCGGTGGCCGCCCTGCTGGGCTGAACCGGTCGCGCCCGGCCCGAGCGGTGTCGGACCGGGCGCAACGGGGGCTCAGCGGCAGAGCCGCTTCGTGCCGCTCAGCGGCAGAGCCGGGAGATCTCCTCCTGGAACCGGTCCATCGGGTTCGCCTCGGCCGGACCGAGCAGGTAGGTCTTCAACTCCCGGCGGGCCTCGGTCATCGGGTCGTCGCCGGCCCGGGTCAGTGCCACGATCTTCTCCAGCTCACCGCAGTCCTTGGAGAGCAGGTACGCGGCCCGAGCCGTCGGGTACTCCCGGCGGAAGTCGTCCTCCGACAGGCCGGACGGGTTGGCCACCACGTACGGCCGCTGGCTCTGCACGAAGTCGGAGACCACACTGGACACGTCGCTGATCAGCAGGTCGGTCTGGTTGAAGCAGTCGAACAGCGCCGGGGTGCGGCCGGTGACCACCAGGTGCGCGGTGCCGTCCAGGGAGGACGCGCTCGGGTCGCCGCCGGCGGCGCGGATGGCCGCCACGACCCGGTCGTGCACCTTCCTGGCCGCCCGGGACCGCGACCCGGTGAGCGGGTGCGGCTTGTAGATCAGGCGCAGCCGGGGCGTCGTGGCGAGCAGTCCCTTGACGATCCGCTCGCCCATCAGCACCAGCGAGGTGTGGTACGGGTCGTCGTCGAGCCAGCCCTCCCAGGTGGGGGCGTAGAGCACGGTGAACGGCCGGTCCACCGACTCGGCGCCGAAGGTGTGCACACCGGCGAGCTGCGGGCGGCCGATCTCGACGATGTCCGAGTCGAGGACACCCACACCGGCTCGGGCGTAACGCTCCCGGCCGGCCAGGCCGGCGACCCAGACCTCGTCGTACACCTTGCTGTACGGGTTGACGCTCGCCTGCTTGTCGCTGTCGCCGTGCCCCACGAAGACGTGCTTGGTGCTCGGCTCACGCAGCATGTGGATGTTCGCGCCGACGTTCGCGGCGTAGAGCGCCGCACGGATGTTGCGCAGATCGAGGTTCATGAAGTCGACCCCCGTCGGTACGCAGATCACCGGCAGCCGGGTGTCGGCCAGATCGAGGAACGCGTCCCGGCTGCGTAGCAGCACCACCGCGCGCTGCTGGAGCGCCTCGGTCGGGGCGAGCCACATGTTGGCCTGGTAGACGTCCTTGGCCGGCCCGGCGAAGTAGAGCGCCACCTCGGGCCGGTAGTTGTCCAGCCACCGCTGCACGGCGGGCAGCAGTGGGCCCTCCCCCGTGCTCCGGCCCCGACCGCGCAGCCAGGTCAGCGCGGTGATGGCGCCCACCACACCGGTCGCCACGACCGCCAATGCAGCGGCGGCGAAGAACGGCGTCAGGTCGTGCCGCACCGCCGCGGCCACGGCGGCCGGGACCAGCAGCAGGTTGAGCAGCGGCATCCGGTCACCGGCCACCGTCGCCACCCAGCCCGGCAGTTGGGGAGCGGAGCGCAGCTCACCCAACTCGATGTTGCGCACCATGGCCGAGAGTGGGTTACGACGCTCGATCATGACGGAGAGCGCCCCGGCGAAGACCGACACGACCCACACCAGGGCCGGCAGCGCCAGCAGCAGGGTCAGCTCACCGCCGCTGAGCCGCACCTCGGCGGCGACGAGCAGCACGGCCGCGAGGTCCCGGGTCAGCTGCCGGTACGACCAGTGCAGACCCACCTTCTCCAACAACAGCTGCGACGTCGGCGACCAGCGGGCGGCGGCGAACTCGCCGATCACGGCGGCCAGTCCGGCGACGGCGAACAGGCCCACCCAGCCGAAGACACCCGCGACGAGCATGACCAGGTAGGCCAGCACCAGCAGCGCGGCGCTGGCGGCCACTCCGATGCGACCTGAGAACGTGCCGAACAACGAGTTCGCTCCCTACGATTTCCGTATCGGGTTGGGCTGGGTCTGCGCGGACCAGGAGCCGAGACCGAAGCCCCTGGTGGACGCTCGTCCCGTCACGGCAGCCCTCGGCGGACGAACGTGCCTGCGACCCTAACGTGAGACCGCCTGATGGTATCGAGCGGGTATCCGTACGGAAAACCGACCAAACCGACCGCCAACCCGACCCGCCTCAGGATCCGCCGGTGGGCGAGCCGGGGCGATAGCAGACCATCGCGCCCGGCGCCTTGCGCGACGCGAAGGGCGTCAGCCCCAGGGCGGGGGTCGCCGCCGCGCTGGCGGTGTTGCCCTTCCACAGGCACACCATGCCCACGCCGACCCTGGCCATAGCCTCGGCGACCGCAGGAACGGAGACAGGCTCCGTGCCGTCGGCGAACCTCGCGAGCAGCAGCCTGTCCTGCGCGAACGGCGTCTCGGGTCCGTAGTCGGTGAGATACAGGTCGCGGGGCAGCACCACGCGGACCTCCGAGGTGACCTGCGGAAGCGACCGCATCACCGACGACGGTGCGAGGACCAGGCCGGCGGGGTGGTCCAGCTTCTCGATCCAGAAGGAGGCGGCCTTGCGGTTCTCCGGCATCCGCCAGGTCGGCGTCGTCTGGATCACCTGCCCCTCCCACATCGGCTTTCCCTGGGTGAAGAAGAGGAACACCAGGACGACGGGAAGGGCGAAGGCGAGGACCCGGCTCGTCCGGGCCAGCCCGGGCAGGCGGATGACCGCGAGGACGCCGACGAGCGCCGGCACGGGCAGGATCCACGGCACCCGCCAGAGCACGGCCGTCAGCCCGCTGAGATCACCGCCGAACTTCAACAGGCCGGGGACCATCAGCACCGTGGTCGCCAGCGCGGCGCCGGCGGCCAGTTGCTGCGGCACACCGCGACGGAGCAGGAGGGGCGACCACCAGACGGCGAGCCCACCGATCACGCCGAGGACGCCGAGCCACAGCGTCAGCTCGTAGATGGTCCGCAGCGGCAACAGCGGGGAGTACGTCGCGGCGGCCTCCTCCACCCCACCGCGCAGAACCTGGACGAGCACGCCGGACAGCAGGGGGTAGACCGAGAGGACCGCGAAGCACACGATGGCCTCCCGCGTGCGCCGCGTGGCGAGCAGCACCGCGCCGGCCGCCGCGGCGAGCAGCGGCAGCAGGAAGACCGCGGTGGTGGTGTAGCCGACAGCAGCGACGGAGAGCAGGGTGAGGAGGAGCAGTGCCCGCCGCGAGCGGTGCTCCAGGTAGTCGGTGAGGTACACCCAGGCGAGTGGGATCAGCGCGTGGACGAACACGCTCTTGCCCTGGGTCAGCCGGGGCAGGTGGTAGGTGTTCAGGGCGTCGGCGTAGTAGGCCACGAGCAGGATGTAGGCCGCCGCGACGCCGAACGCGACGAGCGGGCGTCGCGGGGCCCAGCGCAGCACGAGCCGCCACAGCGCGAAGACCGCGAAGACCGCCAGCACCGGCAGGAGCAGGTACCACATCACCGACGCCGTGTGCACGTGCAGGGCGCGGGCGAGCGCCCCGATGAACACCTCGAAGGAGGGCAGCGGCGGGTTCGCCGAACCGCCCGGCAGCACGCCCTCGGTGAACAGGAAGTCCTTGAACGGGATGTTGTCCCGGTCGGCGACCCAGACCGACTTGCCGACGTAGAAGACATCGTCGAGCGACACCCGGTCGATCAACGTGGCGAAGTAGGCGGCGGCCAGGGACACGACGATGACCACGTACCCCTGCACGGGGGTGGTCCGCTGGCCGGCCGGCGCGGCGACCACGTCGGTCGCCCCGCCGCGGCGCGGCAGGGTCAGCCAGGCGGAGACGACCGAGACCAGGCCGAGCCCGGCGGCCAACCACCAGCTCACCGCGCCACGACCGAGGGCGGCGAACAACGCCGCGCCGAGTGCGGCACCGACCGGCAGCGCGTACCGACGCAGCAGCGCCGCGCGGTCGGCGGGCACCTCGGTCGGGGCGGGGGCGGTCTCGTCGTCGGCCTGCCGTGCCACCGGGTCATGACGGCGCAGCCGCCAGGCCGCGTACGCCGCGACCGGCTGCAGGACGACCCAGCTGAGGAAGACGACGGACGGGCGCAGGTCGAGGCCGAGGTTGAGGTGGTAGAGCAGCGTCCAGATGGCGAAACTCACCACCGCCGCGTCGGTGTACACCACGGGTGCGGCCGCCACCGCGGCGTTGAACCGCCCGATCAGACCGCGGCCCCGTCCGGGTCGGGCACCCGCGCTCGGGGTGTCCTTCTGGCTGCCTGCCGCTGAGGCCACAACAGCGTCTTCGACTTGCGTCACGGGGCGTCCTTGTCGTCCGGCGGCGGGTTGGGGCGAGAAGCGGATGTCTGACCGGTGACCGGCCGGGGGTCAGGGGGCAGCGTAGCGGAATCGGGCAGGGGGACCGCCGCTGCGGGAGGCGGAGTGTCGGAGGCTGGTCAACCCGATATCGGGGCTGTTCGGGGACGGGATAGGGCGCTGTCGGCGCCGAGCCCGGTGGCCACGGATTCGACCAGGTTGTCGAGGTAGCTGTCGGTGAGCGGGAGACGGGCGATGGCCAGCCGCCAGTAGAGCGGGCCCACGATGAGGTCGACCGCCGCGTCCGGGTCGGTGTCGGTGGGCAGTTCGCCGCGCTGCACGGCGCGGGCGACCAGGCGACCGCCGATCTCCTGCTGACGGGCGTGCAGCACCTGCCGCAGGGTCGCGTCGATGCTGGGGTTGCGCGCCGCCTCGGCCAGCAGGTCCGGGATGATCTGCGACGCCAGCGGGTGGCGCAGCGCGTGTGCCACCGCCTGGAACAGCAGGGCGAGGTCGCCGCGCAGGGTGCCGGTGTCCAGGGCCGGCAGCTTGCCGTGGGCCGCCGCGGCGACGATCTCCAGCACCAGGTCGAGCTTGGAGTTCCACCGCCGGTAGATCGCGGTCTTGCTGACACCGGCGCGACGCGCCACCGCCTCGATCGAGAGCCGGCCGTAGCCGACCGCGGCGAGCTCCTGCGTCAGCGCACGCCGGATGGCCGTGGTGATCTCGCCACGGAGCACTGCCGCACCGGCCGGGGCGCGCCTCTTCTCGGTGGTCACCAGGGACTCTTATCGCAGGTCACGGTGCCCAGGGTAGCGCAACGACGATACGGTTGCGTCCCGACGTGTTTCGGACTACTGTCCTCGCAGCGACGAGGCGGCGCCCCGCGCACATCTCCCACTAGGATTCCATCGTCGTGAGCCACCCGTCTGCACGAAAGATCGGAGCGCCATTCCCATGGCCACCACCGCGCTGGTCGACCCCGACACGGGCCTGACCCAGGCGCAGCTGGCCGCTCGGCACGGGCTACGGGTCGCCGGTGAGCGACCGACCCTCGTCGAGTACAGCCGCCAATTGTGGGCCTACCGGCACTTCATCGCCGCGTACGCCAACGCCAAGCTGGTCGCCTCGTACAGCAACGCCAAGCTGGGCCAGCTCTGGCAGGTGCTCACCCCGCTGACCAACGCGGCGGTCTACTACCTGATCTTCGGGGTGGTGCTGAGTCAGAACGAGATTCCGAACTACATCGCCTACCTGACCACCGGGTTGTTCATCTTCAACTTCACCCAGAGCGCGGTCCTGGCCGGCACCCAGTCGATCAGCAGCAACCTGGGGCTGATCCGGGCGCTGCACTTCCCCCGGGCCAGCCTGCCGCTGTCCACGACGATGACCCAGTTCCAGCAACTGCTGGCGTCGATGGTGGTGCTGATCGGCATCGTGCTGGTCACCGGGGAACCGATCACGCTGGAGTGGCTGCTGCTGGTGCCGGCCCTGTTCCTGCAGGCGGTGTTCAACGCCGGCGTCGTCCTCGTGGCGGCGCGGTTGGGCAGCAAGTCGAGCGACCTGAAGCAGGTCATGCCGTTCATCATGCGCACCTGGATGTACGGCTCCGGCGTCCTCTACAGCGTCAGCCTCTTCGAGCAGCTGCCGAGCTGGGCGACGACGCTCGTGCAGTACAACCCGCTGCTCGTCTACATCGAGCTAGCGCGGTACACGCTGCTGGAGGAAACACCGCTGCTCAACGAGTCGCTGGCCCAGCTCTGGCTGGTCGGCGGCGGGTGGGCACTGCTCGCCGGCTTGGGCGGTTTCATCTACTTCTGGCGCGGCGAACAGGAGTACGGCCGTGGTTGAGCACTTCGAGGCCCCTACCGAGGCGACCGCGACGATGACGTCGACGCAGGAGCGCATCCCGACCGTGGTGGTCGACGACGCGCACATCATCTACCGGGTGCACCAGGGCGCCGGCGGTGGCACCACCCCGGTGGCCGCGCTGCGCCGGCTGGTCAAGCGCACCCACGCCCCGAACATCCGGGAGGTGCACGCGGTCAAGGGTGTCTCCTTCACCGCGTACCGGGGTGAGGCGATCGGGCTGATCGGCAGCAACGGCTCCGGCAAGTCCACCATCCTGCGGGCCATCGCCGGCCTGCTGCCGGTCAACCGGGGCGCGATCCACACCCAGGGACAACCGTCGCTGCTGGGTGTGAACGCCGCCCTGCTCAACGACCTCTCCGGCGAGCGCAACGTCACCCTCGGTTGCCTGGCCATGGGCATGCACCCAGACGACGTGGCCCAGCAGGCCGCCGGCATCATCGAGTTCTCCGGGATCAACGACCGGGGCGACTTCGCCAGCCTGCCGATGCGGACGTACTCCTCGGGGATGGCGGCCCGGCTGCGGTTCTCCATCGCCGCCGCGAAGAAGCACGACGTGCTGCTCATCGACGAGGCGCTCGCCACCGGCGACAAGGGCTTCCGCAAGCGCAGCGAGCAGCGGGTACGGGAGCTGCGGGAGGGCGCGGGCACGGTGTTCCTCGTCAGCCACCAGCTCTCCTCCGTCCGGGACACCTGCGAACGAACGATCTGGCTGGAATCGGGCGTCCTGCGGATGGACGGCCCCACCGACGAGGTCATCCGGGCCTACGAGGCGTTCGCGAACAGCAAGTAGATCGCCGGCGAACAGTCGGCATCGACACGGCGCCATGGACCGCGTCGCCCGCGTTGGGGCGGCGCGTTCCGCGCGTTAAGGTTCATTCCGTCGCCGCTCGGGCGGAACCTTCCGTTAACGCATCCGAAGAGAGTGAGGATCCGGCAATGACGCAGGACCAGACCACTGGCCCGGACGCCGCAGCGGAGACCCCGACGCCGTGGCGGCCCTCGCGGACGGTGGCCGTGGTTCTGGCCGGCGGCACCGGGACCCGGCTGGGCCTCGGCATCCCCAAGCAGCTGCTCAAGATCGCCGGCAAGCCGATCATCGAGCACACCCTGGCGGTCTTCGAGGCGGCGCCGGAGATCGACGAGATCATCGTGCTGATGGCGACCGGCCACGTCGACGACGCCCGGCAGATCGTCGAGAAGGCCGGCCTGCGCAAGGTCACCAAGGTGATCGAGGGCGGTGACACCCGCAACGCCACCACCCGCATCGCGCTGGACGCGGTCGGCCCGGAGGACTGCAACATCCTCTTCCACGACGCGGTACGCCCACTGCTCAGCGGGCGGATCGTGCGCGAGTGCGTCAACGCGCTCTGGACGTACGACGCAGTGGACGTGGCCATCCCGTCCGCCGACACGATCATCCAGGTGGACGACAACGACTGCATCACCGACATCCCGGTGCGCTCCCGGCTGCGCCGCGGGCAGACCCCGCAGGCGTTTCGCTCCCCCACCATCCGGGAGGCGTACCGGATCGCCGAGAACGACCAGGACTTCGCCGCCACCGACGACTGCGGCGTGGTGCTGCGCTACCTGCCCGGCACCCCGATCAAGGTGATCGACGGCTCGGACGAGAACATCAAGGTCACCCACCCGGTCGACGTGCACCTGGCGGACAAGCTCTTCCAGCTCGCCGCGGCGCAGGCGCCCCGGCTGACCGACCACCGCAGCTACTCGGAGGAGCTGACCGGCCGCACCATCGTCGTGTTCGGCGGCAGCTACGGCATCGGCCACGAACTGGCCGAGCTGGCCCGACGCTACGGCGCGCAGGTCTTCCCGTTCAGCCGTTCCAGCACCGGCACCCACGTGGAGCGGGCCGCCGACGTCGAGGCCGCGCTGACGACCGCCTTCGAGGCCACCGGCCGGATCGACCACGTGGTGGTCACCGCCGGGGTGCTGGAGAAGGGCGCCCTCGCCGACATGGACGAGGAGACGATGGACCGGGTGCTCCAGGTCAACTTCGTCGGCCCGGTGACCATCGCCCGGCAGTCGCTGCCCTACCTCCAGCAGACCAAGGGCCAACTGCTGCTCTACACGTCCAGCTCCTACACCCGGGGGCGAGCCCGCTACGCGCTGTACTCGGCCACCAAGGCGGCCCTGGTCAACCTCACCCAGGCGCTCGCCGACGAGTGGGCCGACGTCGGCGTCCGCGTCAACTGCATCAACCCGGAGCGCACCGCCACGCCGATGCGCACGCGGGCCTTCGGCGAGGAGCCGGAGCACACCCTGCTCGCCGCCGAGGCCGTCGCCCAGTCGTCACTCGACGTGCTGATCTCCGACCTGACCGGCCAGGTCATCGACGTACGCCGGGCACCTGGCGACGGTCCCACGCCGAGCGTGCCGGCCCAGCCCGGTCAGGTCGACGCGCCGGTCGGCGCGGCGCCGACGAACTGACACCGACCGGCGGCGGAACCACGAACGGAGCGACATGCGCGGCGACCTGGTCCGAAAGCTGGCCGCCCGGTGCCTGAGCACCGGACTGGCCGTGCTGGCCTTTGCCGTGCTGGCGCTCACCGGCGCCACCGGCTGGGGGTTGACGCTGGCCGTCGCCGCGCTGGCCGCCTCGGCCGCCGAGCAGCGGATCCGGCCCAACGCCGACCTCGTCGCGGAGACGACGCTGATCGCGGCCGCGATCCTGGTCGGTTACTCCCGGCGGTTGGACGACGGGCTCCACCTCACGCTCGTCGCCACCGCCCTGGTGCTGCTGGGACTGGTGCTGCTGGTGGGGCCCCTGCGTACCGCCGGCAACCTGGAGATCCGCACGGCCAACCTGCCGGTCCGGGCCTGGACGCCACTGATCGCCGACCGGCTCGGCACCGCCCTGCTCGGGCTGCTCGCCGTCCTGGCGCTCGCCGCCGCGCTCACCCTGCCGGCCGGCGTGGCGTTGGTCGCGAGCCTGCTGGTCGCCGCGGGCACCGGAGTCGTCGCCCTGGACCTGGCCCGGCGGCGGTTCCGGCCGGGAGCCGGCGGCGGGCCGGTGGCCCGGGCACTGCGCCGGCACCAACCGGAGTTCCTGCTCTACTTCTCCGCGCCGCCCGGCTCGGAATACCAGGTCACCATGTGGCTGCCGTACCTGGAGCGAATCGGCCGGCCGTTCGTGGTCGTGCTGCGCGAGCCGGAGTTCCTGGCCCCGATCGCCGCGGCCACCGACGCGCCGGTGGTCTACTGCCCCACCCTGCGGGCCATGGACGAGGCGCTGGTGCCGAGCCTGCGGGCGGCGTTCTACGTCAACCACGGCGCGAAGAACAGCCACTGCATCCGCTTCACCCAACTCACCCACGTCCAGTTGCACCACGGCGACAGCGACAAGGCGCCGAGCGCCAACCCGGTGTCCGGGATCTTCGACCGGATCTTCGTGGCCGGCCCGGCGGCGATCGACAGGTACGCCCGTGCCGGGGTGCGGATCCCGGCGGACAAGTTCGTGGTGGTGGGCCGCCCGCAGGTGGAGTCGATCGAGGTACGCCCCGAGCCGGCCCGGGGGTTGCCGACGCCGACCGTGCTCTACACCCCGACCTGGACCGGGCACCACGCCGACGCCGACTACTGCTCGCTGCCGGTCGCCGAAGGGCTGCTGCGGCGGCTGCTGGAGCGCGGCGCGACGGTGATCCTGCGGCCCCACCCGTACACGGCGCAGAACCCGGCCTCGGCACGGCAGTTGGGTCGGCTGACCGAGGTGCTCGTCGCCGATCGGGCCCGCAGCGGACGCCCGCACGTGGTCGGCGCGGCGGCCCGCGAGCTGAGCCTGACCGAGTGCGTCAACTCCTCCGACGCGCTGATCTCCGACGTGTCCGGGGTGATCTCGGACTACCTCTACTCCAGCAAGCCGTACGCGCTCACCGACATGGGCGACGAGGGCGACCGGTTCGCCGAGCGGTTCCCGCTGGCCGCGTCGGGTTACGTGCTGCGCCGCGATCTGTCCAACGTGGACGAGGTGTTGACCGCGCTGCTGGACACCGACCCGCTGGCCGCGGAGCGCTGGGCCACCCGCCGGCGTTACCTGGGTGACTTCCCCGCCACGTCGTACGCCGAGGCGTTCCTGACCGCCGCGCGCCGGGAGCTGGCGGCGACGGAAGAGCCTGCGGCCGAACGCTCGCCGCAGCTCTCCCCCCTCGCCTGACCCGGGCTGACGGCCCAAGAAACCTCAGCGGTACGCGTCGAGCAGCGCCAGCACGGCCGCCGGGTTCTCCACGTGCGCGTTGTGCCCGAGACCGGGCAGCGTGGCGACCGGCACGCCGTACTCCTTGAGCTGCGCGTCGGTGACCATCGGGTCGTGCTCGCCGCGCGCCAGCAGCACCGGTACGTCGGTCGCCGTCAGCAGCCCGGTCAGGTCGGGCTCGCCGACGGCGAAGGCGTTCGGATCCATGGCGAGCCGCCACCGGCCGTCGACCTGACGGAGGCCGGCGTCCACCACCGGATGGTCCGGCGGGAGCAGGCCGGCCAGCCCGGAGACGCGCAGGTAGCGGCGGGCCGCCTCGGTACGGCTGGCGAACCAGCTCACCGGGCGGGCGGCCAGTTCGGCGGCCCGTTCCAGTTCGGCGGGTGACCAGAGCGCCTTGATCCCCAAGCCGACCACCGCGTCCACCGGCATCCCGGCGTCGCGCCCGGCCAACGCGAGGCCCACCACGCCACCCAGCGAGTGCCCGAGCACGACGAGCCGGTCGTCGGGGGCGAGGGCCGGCGCGATCCGCTCGGCGAAGCCGGCGAAGGAGTACGACGGCAGCGGCGACGCCCAGCCGTGGCCCGCGAGGTCCGGTGCCAGCCACCGGCCGGGCCAGTGTTGCTCCAGGTACGGCGCCCAGGGCAACCACACGTCACCGGTGGCCCCCAGGCCGTGCAACAGCAGCAGGACCGGCCGTCGACCGGCGTGACCACCCGATTCATCCACCACGGCCGCAGTCTCCCACGGTTCTCGGCCAGGGACGAGAGTCGTCGACGGGGGCGTAGCGCCGTGCAAGACGCGACGGGCGCCGCCCCCTCGTGAGGGACGGCGCCCGTGGCGGTCAGCGTGCCGGGTCAGGCGGAGTAGCCCCGGCTGGCGATCCAGTTGGCCAGGTCGATGGTGGTGACCCAGTACGACGGGTCGGCCGGGTTCGCCGAGTCGGCGATGCGTACCGTGCGGCCGTTGTCCTTGTAACCCACGACGGCGATGTAGTGCCCGCCGCCGTAGGAGTGCCAGGAGCCGTCGGTGTCGGTGGCGTCCCCGACGACGTTGGCGACCACGCCGCGGCCGTCGGTGATGGCCTTGACGACGTCGGCCTGGAGGCGGTCCATCTGCGCCGGGCTGGGCGCGCCGACGAACATCCGGGTCCGGTACGGGGAGCCCTTCACCTCGGCGTTGAGCACCCGGGTGGTGTCCTCGGCCGAGTTGGTGCCCATCTCGGTGGTGCCCAGTTCGGCGCCGAGCTCCTCCTGGGTACGGTCGATCCCGGTGGCGCTGAGCGCGTTGCGGGTGGCCGCCGGACCGCAGTTGTAGTAGGTGTTCTGCGCCTCGTACTCGTAGTCGAGCACCTTTGTCGCGGGCGGCTTCGGCCGCTCCGGCTTCCGGGTCAGGTCCGGGTTGCTGCTGGCCTTGGCGGCGGGCGCGGCGGCGCTGGTGGCCGGGGCGGCGCTGCTCGGCGCGGCGCTCGCCGACGGGGACGCGTCCCGCACCTCGCCGCGGGAGGCGGCGACGTCGGTGCGCATCTCGGCGACAGTGGTCGCGGTGCGCTGGCCGGCCGGCGCGTCGTCGGCGGTGGCGAGCAGGGTGCCGGTGGTGGCGGCGAGCACGAGGGCCGCGGCGGAGGCGGCGACGATCTGGTACGGGCGCTCGGTCGCGATGCGGCGGAGTTGACGCTGCATGGTGTGCTTCACGGGGTCCTCCACGGTCGGGGGGAGAGCGGCACACCGGGCCGGACCGGTATCCGGGCAGGGGCCAGCGCGCGGATGGTGGTCCGCGGGTGGTGAACCGCTCAGGGGAACGCCCGGCGTGGCCGGGCGGTGAGGCGATGACCCGGGGGTCAGCTCACCGTCACTGGACGGATGAGCGGGGGCACCGCTGTGCCGTGGAGGCGAGGGAACAGCCGAGGGGTGGAGAGGTGCTGCACGAGGATGGAACTCCTTCCGACACCGCCTACCGGGTTAGCTGACGGATTCGGGCGGGAAGATCGCCCTACCGCGGGCCGTGGCTCGCGGATTCACCCCGGACATACTGGTGGGTCCCCGGTTCGTTCATGACGATTGAGCGGGTCGGCGCGGCGTCGCCTGTTGCGATCGGTTACCGCACCGGACGGGACGACACTACTGGCCCGTTCACACCATGCCAAGCCAGGTTCACCTGCGCAAACCCGAATCGGCGCGGCAATTTCTGCACGTTCTGCCGCTGATGTGACTCGATGGGACAAGCGGTTACGGTGACGCCTATGGGCGACAACCGGACAGGTCGCCGAAACTGCGGTCAGAATCCCGCGAACAATCGCGCCGAACGTGCCGGACGCCCGATTCCACAATCCGTGACCGGGCTCACGTAACGGATCGGGCTCAACCCGCGCGGGCCGGGCGCCAACGTGCCACGACGGCGGGACGGGCCGCCCCGCGCACCAGCCGGCGGGCCGGTGCCCGACTCGGCCGCAGCCGGGCCGCTGCCGCGCACGCCTCCTCGGCAAGGGCGCGCGCCGACTCGGCGGCCAGTTCGGCAGCCCGCCAGGCGGCCCGCTCCGCGCTGGCGGCGGCCTGGTGGTCGGCCCGTCTCGCGTCCCGGATCGACCGGCTGAGCAGCGCTTCCTGCTCGACCGGGTGCCGCCGGGGATCCCAGCCGTGCCGGTGCCCGAACACGTCGCTGAGCTGCGCCATGCTTAGGTCGCCCCGCCAGTACGCCGCCGTCGCCGCGCGGTGCAGGTAGCGCTCCCGGGCGGCGTACTCGGCGGGGGTGCGGGGCGTGGCCGGGCTGGGCAGCGCCCCGGACCCCGCGAAGCGGCGCGCGCCGGTGTCCGCCTCGTCGTAGCGCGCCCAGGCGCGTTCGGCCTGCTCCTGACTGGCCAGCCAGGCATCGCGTCGCCGCTGGGCCGTCCGGGCCGCGCCGGCCGCCGCGACGGCCACCTCCTCGGCGTACCGGCGCCTGTCGACGATCGCGGCCGCCGCCACCTCACGCGCGGTCGGCACGGCCGGGGACGGGCCGGCGGTGGGCCGGTCCCCTTCCGGCCGGGCGACAAGCACGGCGAGCACGCCGAGCGCCAGCAGGAACAGGGCCGACCAGATGGCAGCGGCCTGCGGTACCCCGGTTACGAACTGGTAGAAGACGGTGGTCTCCATGGTCGGCACCTCGCTGGGGAAGCAGGGCGATGGGGAGCCCCGTCGGCCACCTGGCCACGGTGAGCGCGACCGGAAGCCACGTCCCCACGCTACCGTCGTGCCGACCCGGGCGCATCGACCGCGGGCGTGTCGACGCGCGCCGCGCCGAGCCCCCTGACCAGGGCGGACGGTGTCAGCGGGTGTCCGCGTACGTTGATCGACTGTCGGTCTGGTCGGGTCCGCCGGTGTCGGGGGCGATGTCGCCGGTGGCCCGGGTTGCGGCCGTTCGTTGTCCGGGGACGGACGCCGATCGGGCCGGGCGGCGCGGCGCGAGCCGGCGCATCATCGGGGTTTCGACGTAGCGATGCAGCAGTCCGGCGAGGAGCAGGGTCACCAGCAGGAAGCCGAGCACCACGGCCGGGCCGCGCCACCCCTCGAAGCCGATCCCCCAGTCGCCGGTGAAGCGCAGCACGCTCGTCATCACCAGCACGTGCACCAGGTAGAAGGCGAAGGAGACCTCACCGAGCCAGACCAGCGGGCGCGACCGCCACGGCGACCGCCGGTCCCGCACGTCCGCGTCCGCAGCGGCGGTGATCACCAGCAGGTACGCGACAGCGAGCAGTGTGGTCCACAGCTCCGCGCGAATCCACTGCGCGGCCGCTGCCCAGACACCCACGAAGATGAGGCTGGCCCAGGTCAGCCCGGGGCCACGCCAGAGACCCCGGCGCATCAGCTCGGCCGCCACCGCGCCCAACCAGAACTCCAGCGACCGGGCCGGCGGGAAGATCTGGGTGAACCACCACCGGCTCACCTCCGGCACCAGGTGTTGGGCCGGCCAGAGCGCAAGGATCAGCAGTGGCAACGCGACGATCAGCGCCCAGAGTAGCTTCGGCCGGGCCCGGCGCAGCAACGGCAGCACCAGCGGTAGGCAGAGGTAGAAGAAGAACTCGCAGGAGAGCGACCAACTCACCGTGTTGATGCTGTAGAACCAGCCCGGCCGGGGGTCCCAGGCCTGCAACAGCAGCAGGTTCTCCAGCGCGGCGGCCGGCAGGACCGGGTCGGCGAACCACCAGGCGACAAGCACCGTCGCCCCGAACAGCACCAGGTGGTTGGGGTAGATCTTGGCAACCCGTCGCCGCCAGAAGGTGCGCCGGGAGTCGCCGGGGCGGGCCGACCAGACCAGCACGAACCCGCTGAGGATGAAGAAGAACTGCACCCCGGACAGGCCGAGGCCGAACACCTTGTCGACAACGGCCTTGTAGTCCGGCTCGGCGATGATCCGCATGGTGCCCGCGTGGAACCCGAAGACCAACAGCGCGGCGATCCAGCGCAGCCCGGTCAGCGAGGGCAGCCGGGGTGCGCGGGCGGGCCGGGCGGTTGGCGGCGCGGCGGCGCTCGTCATGGGCGGATACCGAGGCTTGGCAGGGTCACCAGCACGTTCGTATCCTCCTCGGCGCGGCGTGGACGGCCCGACGGCGACGCCCGCGGCGGCCCGGCGGGGCCGCACCGGGGCACCCTACCGGGTCACTCCCGGCTGAACCGGACGAGTCCCGCCCGTCGCGGGCCTGGTCCCGCCGGCCGGCGTTAACCTTCTGCTGGGCGGGAGTTCAGCGACTCCACCATCCGCGGTCACGTGCGGTTCCGGGGCCGGCCATCCGGGCCGTCGAAGGTGGCGGGCGTGGTCAATGAGCCGACGCACGCACCGCTGCTGAGCATCGTCGTGCCCGTCTACGGCGTCGAGGCGTACCTGTACCAGTGCCTCGAGTCGATCCGGGCCGACATCCCGGCCGGGGAGTCGGACGCGGTCGAGTTGATCGCCGTCGACGACGCCTCCCCGGACGGCTGCGGCGACATGCTCCGCTCGTACGCCGCCGGGCACGACCGCGTCCGCGTCGTGCACCTGAGCAGCAACGTGGGTCTGGGTCTGGCCCGCAACGCCGGGCTCGACGTGGCCACCGGCCGGTACGTCTGGTTCATCGACAGCGACGACTGGGTGCCGACGGGCACGATCGCGACTGTGCTGGACCGGCTGCGCCAGCACCAGCCCGACGTGCTGATGCTCGACCACCTGCGGGTGCACGAGGACGGCCGGCGGGAGATCGACGCGAGCAGTCACCTGCTGCACGGGATCGCCGGCGTGACCCGCCTGGACGACCAGCCGCAGCTGCTGCGGGTGCAGCACACCGCCTGGAACAAGGTGGTCCGCCGGGACTTCCTGGACCGGTTGGAGCTGCGGTTCTTCCCCGGCTGGTACGAGGACATCCCGTTCAGCCATCCGCTGCTGATCGGCGCGGAGAAGATCTCCGTGCTGAACCGGGTCTGCTACCTGTACCGGCAGGGCCGCCACGGCGCGATCACCTCCACCCGCAGTGGCCGGCACTTCGACGCGTTCGCCCAGTACGAGCGCCTGCTGGACTGGGTCGCCCGCAAGCACCCGGACGGGCGGTTGCGGGCCGAGCTGTTCCAGCTGATGATCAGCCACTACCTGGTGGTGGTGGGCAACGACGACCGGCTGCACCCGCACCTGCGGCGGGACTTCTTCCACCGGGCCGCCGAGCACTACCGCCGGTACCTGCCCGTCGGCGGCTATCCGCTGCCCGCCGGGGCGATCGGGCTCAAGCACCGCCTCGTCGGGCGCGGTGACTGGCTGGCGTACTCGGCGCTGCGCCAGGCGCACCGGATCGCCGGTCGCCTGCGCCGCAGCGGCCCGGCCGGTGGGGTCGCCCCCGGAGCCGGCCCGGTCGCCGCCGACGAGGATCCGGGTCGAGGGGCGGACGTCGCGACGACGCGGGGCGGCGGGATCGCGACGGAGCGGCGGGACGCGCTGGCCGGGGGCCGGCTGCCGTGACCGCGACCAGCGCACACCACGCGGGTTTTCCAGGTCGTTCGCCCGCCGGGTGGACGACGACAGCATTACCACCGCACGCGGGTGCGGGCATACCTGAGCAGAGGTCGGAATGACGGCGACAATCAAGATCGGACCGCACCTGGTCGGTGCCGGGGAGCGACCGTTCGTGGTGGCCGAGATGTCCGGCAACCACAACGGTGACCTGGACCGGGCGCTGTCCATCGTCGACGCGGTGGCCGAGAGCGGGGCGCACGCGCTGAAGCTCCAGACGTACCGGCCGGACACGATCACCATCGACGTCGACACTCCGGCGTTCCGGATCTCCGGCGGGCACGAGTTGTGGGGCGGGGAGAACCTGTACCGCCTCTACGAGCGGGCGCACACCCCGTACGAGTGGCACGCCCCGATCTTCGAGCGGGCGCGCGAGCACGGGCTGACCGTCTTCTCGTCACCGTTCGACGCGACCGCCGTGCGACTGCTGGAGTCGCTGGACGCGCCGGCGTACAAGATCGCATCTTCGGAGCTGGTCGACCTGCCGCTGATCCGGCTCGTGGCCAGCACCGGCAAGCCGATGGTGATCTCCACGGGGATGGCGACGGTCGCCGAGATCGACGCCGCGGTGCGCACCGCCCGTGCCGGCGGCGCGGCGGGCATCGTCCTGTTGGCCTGTACCGCGTCCTACCCGGCGCCACCGGCCGACAGCAACCTGCGCCGGCTGCCGGTGCTGGCCGGCGCGTTCGACGTGCCGGTCGGGCTCTCCGACCACACGCCCGGCATCGGGGTGGCGGTCGCCTCGGTGGCGCTCGGCGCCTGCTTCATCGAGAAGCACGTCACGCTGGACCGGGCCGACGGCGGCGTGGACTCGGACTTCTCGCTGAACCCGGCGGAACTGACGGCGCTCGTCACCGAGTCCGGCCGGGCGTACGAGGCGCTGGGTGGCACCGCGATCGGCCCGACCCCGGCCGAGCGGGAGGGGCTACGGTTCCGTCGTTCCCTGTTCGTGGTCGAGGACGTCCGCGCCGGTGACCAGGTGTCCGCGCAGAACGTGCGGTCGATCCGGCCGGCCGGTGGCCTGCCCCCCGTGGAGATCGACCGGGTGCTGGGCCGCACCTTCACCACCGACGTCTCCCGTGGCACTCCACTGAGCTGGGATCTGATCTGACCGTCGTCTGACCGTCGTCTGACCGTCGTCCTTGGCCGGGTCGCCGAGTGGGTGCGGCCCGGCCCGGCGCACTTCCCTGAGCGCCTGTCGAGCTGCCCGGATGTGGGGCACGGGCGGCCGGCCACCGCACGCACCCGTCCCGGGGATGCGACGGCAGGCGCTGACCCACACCTGGGGCAGCTCTACAGGGCGCAGCCACCAGCAGCACCCCGACCGTCTGGCACGAAGCCGACGGTGACCACCAGATCGGCCAGCCAGAGGGTCCGCCAGACCGCAGACCCGTCGGCCGGTGTGCTCAGTCCGTGGCGACGCCACCACGCCGCCACCGGCACGTTGGTCAGCTTGCAGCAGCACTCGGCGCGGGTCCACCGCGCCCAGAAGTCCTCCACGCCGAACCGGCGGGCCAGCGCCGGGGGCACCGGGGCGTCGGCCCGTTCCGCGTCGATGGCCACCCGCCACCCCGGCGTCCGCGGGCCGTACCAGCCGACGCAGCGTCCGTCGTCCAGGTGACTGCGGGTCACCGCGTCGGTCAGGGCGGCGGGAGCACCGATGCGCAGGTGTCGTTCGGCGACGGCCAGCAGCGCCGGCACCGGACGGGGCCGGAGCAGCCGGTCCAGGTCAGATGGCGGCGGCACCGTCCACCACGATGACCTGGCCGTTGATGTTGGTGTGCTCCCGCAGCAGCATCCGCACCACGGGCGTGACCTCCGCCGGCTCGGTCAGGTGACCGGTCGGCGTACGGCGCACGATCTGGTCGAGCTGGGTCGGACCGAGCACCGCGGACATCTCCGAGGCGAAGAAACCGGGGGCGACCGAGTTGACGAGCATCCGACCGCCCAACTCCCGGGCCAGCGAGCGGGTGGCGGCGTCCATGCCGCCCTTGGTGGCGGAGTACGCGACCAGACCCGGGAACCCGCGTTGCCCGCAGATCGAGGTGATGTTGACGATCCGCCCGCGCATGCCCTTGCCGAGCATCCGGCGGACCACCAGCCGGGTCAACTGCAACGGGGCGGTCAGGTTGGTCTCGATGATCCGGGCGATGTCGTCGGTGGCGGTGTGCACGTGCAGCGAGTCCTGCCCGACGGCGGCGTTGTTGACGATGCCGTCGATCGGGCCGAGGCGTTGCTCCACCTCGCGGACGAAGCTCTGCGCGGCCCGCAGGTCGGTGACGTCCACCGAGCCGACGTGCACCCGGTCGGGATGCTCGGCGGCGAGCTTCGCCAGCTCCGGCGTGACGGTACGGGCGAACGCCGCCACCCGTACGCCCGCGTCGAGCAGGTCGGTGACGATGGCCAGGCCCAGCCCACGGGAGCCGCCGGAGACGAGGACCACGGTGCTGGGCGGAACGAGTGGAGTGCCGACGGGATCAGACATCGCTCTTCAGGGTCTCCTTGACGGGAATCTCGGTGAGCACGCGGATCCGGCGGGGCACCGCGTACTCGGGAAGCCGGTCCGCGCACCAGCGGACCAGCGCGGCCTCGTCGGGCACACCGGCATCGACCGAAGGCGGGCCGGCGGGGTTGAGAACCACCTCGGCGACCACCATCCGGCCGAGCACCGGGGCCCGGCGTCCGGTCACCCGGGCCCAGGCCACCGCCGGATGCCCGGCGAGCACACCGCGGACCACTCCGGCGGAGACCTTGCTGCCGCCGACGTTGATCTCGTCGGAGTCGAGGCGGCCGGTGATCAGCACCCGGTCGTCGAGGACCTGCACCCGGTCCCCGGTGCGGATCGGACCGGCCAGCCCGGCCCCGTGGTGCGGGGAGGTCACCACCAGCTCGTCGTCCACAACGGACAGGGTTGGCCGGCCCGGGGTCTTTCGGTCCAGCCAGTCGACCGGGAAGCCGGCCCGCCCGTCGTGCACCACGATGGATGCCCCCACCTCGGACGAGGCGTAGATCCAGGAGATCCGGGCGCTGGGGAACACCTCCCGGAGCTGGTCCAGGATCGCCTGGTCCACCGGCTCGCCGCCGAGGGTGAGCTGGCGCAGCGGCACCCGGGCCAGGGCGGCGGCGTCGCGGTAGAGGGTGCGACGCCAGAAGGTCGGGGTGCCGGAGGCGGCGTCCACCCGGTGCGCGGCCGCGACGGTGGGCCAGTCGTCCAGCTCGTCAGGCTCGACCACCACGAGGTGCTGGCCGGGCTGGGTCAGTGACAGGGTGACCACCTGCCACCAGGCGTACGTGCCGGGCGCGTACGGGCAGAGCCAGGTCCGGTCGGGCTGCTCGGCCCGCACGGTGGTCAGTGTGTCGAGGGTGTGCCCGACCCGTTTGGGACGCCCCGTCGAGCCCGAGGTCAGCAGCCACAGCCGGCCGGGCTCGGCGGCTCGGGGCCGGGCCGGCGCGCTCGGCTGCACGCCGTCGTCGTCGAGGACGCCGACGGTGAACCCGGCCTCCAGCAACTCCGTCCGCATCGCCGCGTCGACTCGACTCTGCGTGCTGAGCAGCAGCTCGGTGCCGTGCACGGCGTGCTGCCGAGCGGCGGCGAGCGCGTGCACGCCACGGTGGGCGAGCACCGCTGCCGGATCGGGCAGCGTCGGCGTCGGCAGTGCCCGCCAGGTCAGCGCGGCGCCACCGACGACGATCCGGTTGTCGACGCCCGCCGGCTCCCGGGGCGCGGGTGCGCGGTCGCGCGCCGGCGCGACTCTCACTGGTGTTGAAGCTCGACGAGGAAGTCGAGGACGTCTGCGACGGTGGCGATGCGGCGCAGGCCGGGGGCGTCGAAGTTGAGCTCCTCCCCCGTCTCGTCCTCGACCCGCAGGGCCAACTCGGAGAAGTCGAGCGACCGGAAACCGATCTCCCGCAACTGCGCCGCGTCATCCGCGGGCAGCTCCTTGTCCTGGTTCTTCAGCACCTGAGCCATGAGGTCGCGGATCTGCGCGCGACTCAATTCGTTCATGCGGCGCAGTCTACAACCCGTCGAATGCATATCTGCTTTCCCGGTGGGTCCGGGTAAGGTGCTCCGACCGGACGTGAACAGCTAAGAAAGCGAGACGCACGTGCTGCGCGAAGCGACGGCGGACGACGTTCACCTGATGTTGACCTGGCGTAATCAGGAAACCAACCGACAGGTCAGCAAGACCAGCCACGAGATCACCGCCGACGAGCACGCCCGGTGGTGGTCGGCGGTCCGCGACGACAGGTCCCGGCGCGTGCTGGTGTACGTCCGGGACGACCGGCCCTGCGGCGTGGTCACCTTCTTCGAGCTGCGGTTCGACGGTCCTCGCACCGGGGCGTGGGGCTTCTATCTGGACGCCGACGGGCTGGCCGGGCGGGACGAGACGCTGCCCGCCTGGCTGGGGGTCATGCGGGAGGCCGTCGAGTACGCCTTCGACGGGCTGCACCTGGATCGACTCGACGGCGAGGTGCTCGGTCACAATACCGTCGTGAGACAGATGAACCGGCGTTTCCGATTCGTCGAGGGCACCCCGAGACAGGAGCTGTCCGAGGGTCGGGAAATCACCGTCATCCCGATTTCCCTGGCTCGGGCCGACCGCCGCCAACGCTGATTGTCGGACCCATTCGGATAATGGCCCCGAATCATTAACCGATGGTGTTCCCGGTGGACATCCGCCGTTCACGAATAGCGGCACCCGGCCGGGTCAGCCCCGCCGCCAGGCCGCCCAGTGCTGCACCGGGTTGCCGCCGAGCCGGACGAAGCCGTACGCGGTGCCGTCCCAGTCGTCCGGCTGACCGGGCGCCCAGCGGGCGAACACCACCTGCGCCGCCGACGGCGGCTGCTCGCCGAACCACCGGACGTCGGTCCAGGTCACCTGGTGGCTCAGGTTGAACCGCAGGACGTAGTGCACGCCGGTCGACGCCCAGACCCGCTCGCCGGGGCGTACGCCGACGTCGGCCACCCGGGGCGTCGGCGCGGTGCTCGCGACGGCCGGCCGCACGATGCGGTACTCGATGACCTGCATGGTGACCAGGTTGGCCAGGACGAGCACGCCGAACATCGGCAACCGCAGTCGGGGCACCAGCGCGGCGGCGACGAGCAGCAGGCAACCGCCGATCCCGACAAGTGACCCGAGCACCGGGCGCATCTCCCGCCAGCCCCCGGTCAACGCCACCAGGTCCGGCGCGCTGAAACCGCCGTAGCGCAACCGGTGGCCCTGGCTGGCCACGTACGCGAGGCGGGCGGCGATCAGCGCTCCGCCGCCGACCAGCAGGGCCACCGCGACGGCCGCCCGGCGCAGCACCACCCGGTGGCCGGCGGTGAGCAGCACCCCGAGCCCGACCAGCAGCCAGAACGGTGCCAGCATCTGCACGTAGCGGCCGTAGATCGCGTCCAGCGGCTTGCCGGTGATGCCGGCGAGGATCACCGACGCACCGCCGGCCACCCCGACGGTCACCACGAGGGCCACGCCCATCGTCCAGCGGGCGGCGTCGCCGTGCCGTGGACGCCACAGTTCACGCACGGCGGCGGCCCAGGCCACTCCCGCCATCCCGAAGGTGATCACCACGAGGTACCAGAGCTGGGTGGCGACACCCGCACCGACGCGGGCCACGCCCTGCACGGAGGCGACCGCCTCGACCGTGCCGCCGCCGGGGGTGCTGCCCAGCAGGTAGACCTTGTCGCCGAGGTGGTGGATGACGGCGGCGTTGAGCAGCGCCATGCCCAGCACCGGCAGCAGCGCCGCGAGCACCGCGGGCGGGCCGATCCGGCGGCGGACCAGCAGCAGCAGGACCAACCCGGCGTGCACCGCCACGATCACCAGGCCGCGCGAGTGCAGCAGGTGGAACCCGCCGACCAGCAGGCCGACGGTGGCGGCGGCGAGCGGGCCGGGCCGGGAGATCCAGCGGTGCGCGGCGAGCAGCCAGGCGAAGACCAGCGGGGCCATCACCGTGTCGATCATGGCGATGCCCGCGTAGAAGGCGGTGGCCGGCAGGGTCGCCGCCGCGACCGCGCCGAGCAGCGCGGACGACCGGCCCAGCCCGAGCAGGCGGCGACCGAGCAGGTACGCCAACGGCAACAGCGTCGAGTTCGCCATCGCATTGATCAGCTGGACGATCCGGTAGCTGTCGCCGAAGTCCCGGTCCCCGAGGAACGCCGGCGAGATCAGCATCGGGTAGCCGACCCGGCGCAGCAGGTCGTTCTCACTGCTGAACCCGCCCGGCCCGCCGGCCAGCGCGCGGGCGGTGTTCAGGTAGCTGTCCTCGTCGGTGTGCGCGATCGGCAGCACGATGTGCCGGGACAGCCACATCCGCCAGGCGACGCTGAGCACCCAACCGACGACGAGCAGCAGCGGCACCAGCCAGCGCCGCGCCGGTGCGGCGTCGGTCGTCGTCGCCACCACCTCCGGCCGTTCGATCACGTCGCTACCGGATGCCATCAACGCCTCCAGAACTGCCGGCCGGACCGGTCCCCGCGTGGACCGGTTGGGGCCGTCGGCCCGCGCCGTCGACGCGTGGGGTGACCCGCTCGCACCGAGCCGATGCGGATGTCGGGTGAACGCGGAACCGGCCGCGCGCAGGGCTGGCGGGTCACTCGCGCGGTCACTGTAACGGCCCAATGTGGCCAGGTCAGGCCGGTTACCGGCCGGACGGAAGTGTTTGCCTACGCGGTGCTCGGCATTCACAGGAGCACCGGGCGCGGTTAACCCGCGAGCGTCGGGGAGTTAACCCGCCATGGCTAGCGTCTCACCCCGGTCGGCCGGCCGAGGGCCGCCCGTTCATCCACGATCACGGGAGCACCACATTGAGTGAGTTGAATGGATCGTCCATTCTGATCACCGGGGGAACGGGTTCCTTCGGCAGGACCTTCCTCCGGCACATCCTCACCGAGGCCGACCCCGCCCGCGTGGTCGTGTTCTCCCGCGACGAGCTCAAGCAGTACGAGCTGCGCCAGCAACTCGGCGACGACCCACGGCTGCGCTGGTTCATCGGCGACATCCGGGACCGCCACCGCCTCACCCGGGCCATGCACGGGGTGGACCACGTGGTGCACGCCGCCGCGCTCAAGCAGGTGGACACCGCGGAGTACAACCCCTCCGAGTACATCGCCACGAACATCACCGGCTCCCAGCACGTCGTCGACGCCGCGATCGAGGCCGGCGTCAAGAAGGTCATCGCGCTCTCCACCGACAAGGCGTCCAGCCCGATCAACCTGTACGGCGCGACGAAGCTGGTCGGCGACAAGCTGTTCGTCTCAGCCAACCACTACGCCGCCCAGCACCCGACCCGGTTCTCCGTGGTGCGCTACGGCAACGTGGTGGGCAGCCGCGGCTCGGTCGTCCCGCTGTTCCGCCGACTGGCCGCCGAGGGCAAGAGCCTGCCGATCACCGACAAGCGGATGACCCGCTTCTGGATCACGCTCGACCAGGCCGTGCAGTTCGTCATGGACTCGTTCGACCAGATGCAGGGTGGCGAGTTGTTCGTGCCCCGCATCCCGAGCATGCGCATCCTCGACCTGGTCGAGGCCGTGGCCCCGGACGCCACCACCCACGAGATCGGCATCCGCCCGGGCGAGAAGCTGCACGAGGAGATGATCGCGCCCGACGACAGCCGCCGGACGCTGCGCGCCGACGGCCGGTTCATCGTCCAGCCGACCATCGCCACCTGGGGCTACCAGCCGCCGGCCGACTGTGACCCGGTGCCGGACGGCTTCGCCTACCAGTCGGACACCAACGACGAGTGGCTCACCGTCGAGCAACTGCGCGACATGCTCGGCCTCACCGCATGACGGGGATGCTCCCGTACGGCCGGCATTCGATCACCGAGGACGACATCGCCGCCGTCGCCGACGTGCTGCGCGGTGACTGGCTCACCACCGGCCCGCAGGTCGACGCCTTCGAGGCCGACCTCACGGCCTGGACCGGCGGGGTCGGCGTCGCCGCCGTCGCCAACGGCACCGCCGCGCTGCACGTGGCGTACGCGGCGGCCGGTGTGGGACCGGGTGACGAGGTGGTCGTCCCCCCGATGACCTTCGTGGCGACCGCCAGCAGCGCGGTCGCCCTCGGCGCGAAGATCGTGTTCGCCGACGTCGACGACGAGACGTTCTGCCTCGATCCGGCCGCGGCCGCCGCCGCCGTCACCGCACGGACGAAGGTCGTCGCCGCGGTCGACTACGCCGGCCACCCCGCCGACTACGACGCGCTGCGCACGTCGGTCGACGGCAGCGACGCGCTGCTGCTCGCCGACGCGGCGCACTCGATCGGCGGGACGTACCACGGTCGACCGGTGGGCTCGCTCGCCGACCTGACCACGTTCTCGTTTTTCCCCACCAAGAACCTCACCACCGCCGAGGGTGGCGCCGTCGCGGCGCTGGACCCGCGGATCCTCACGCGGGTCCGCCGCTTCCGTGGCGTCGGGATGGTCCGCGACCGCGCCGAGTTCCGCTTCGCCGACGAGGGCGGCTGGCATCAGGAGGTGCACGAGTTCGGGCTGAACTACCGCCTGCCCGACGTGCTCTGCGCCCTGGGCCGCAGTCAACTGCGCCGGCTCGCCGAGTTCACGGCGCGGCGGGCCGCCTTGGCCGCCCGCTACGACGAGGCACTGGCCGACCTCGACGGCGTACTCCGGCCGAACCGCAGGTCGTGGGCCGACCCGGCCTGGCACCTCTACCCGATCCGGGTGCTCGACGGGCGTCGCCGCGAGGTGTACGACCGGATGCGCGCCGCCGGGATCGGCGTCCAGGTCAACTACATCCCGGTGCACTGGCACCCGGCCTTCGCCGACCTCGGCTACCGGCGCGGGTCCTGCCCGGTGGCCGAGTCGTTCTACTCCCAGCAGCTGTCCCTGCCGCTCTACCCGGGACTCAGCGACACCGACCAGGATCGCGTCATCGACGCGCTGAGCGCGGCCCTGCGGTACGGCTCGGTGCGTTCCGCCGCCTGATGGGAACCTGATGCACCACGCCAACCACTTCTACGGCCACGCGCACGTACTGGCCCGCTACGCCGGTCTCGGCGACCGGCACCCACCGCGGATCAACGGGTACGTGCAGCACGGCTGGAACATCGGCGACGGCCTGGCCCCCGGTCACCCGTACGCCGAGCGCTCCCCCAGCCTGCTCTGGTCCGAGCAGACCCGCCGGCGAGCCTGGTCGGTGGGGCGGCGCAACGTGGTGGTCATCGGCGCTCCGTTCGCCTACCTGCTGGCCCTGCGACCCGAGCAACCGGCGGCCGGGGAGCGGGAGGGCACCATCTGGTACCCGTTCCACGGGTGGGAGGGCCAGCACGTCAAGGGCGACCACCGGAAGTTGATCGCGCTCATCCAGGACACCGAGCCCGGCCCGGTCACCGTCTGCCTCTACTGGCACGAGTACCGGATGCGCAGCGTCCGCCGGCTCTACGAGCGCGCCGGCTTCCGGGTGATCTGCCACGGCTACCGGGGACACTGGTGGAAGGACACCGACCCGGAGTTCCTCGACAAGCAGTTGACCGAGCTGCGTCGACACCGACGGGTAGCATCCAACCGGCTGACCAGCGCGATCTTCTACGGCATCGCGGCCGGCTGCGAACCGGCGGTCTACGGCGACCCGATGATCCTGTCCAACGAGGACCCGACCTTCGGCGGGACGGCCCGCATCCGACGGCAGTGGCCGCAGTTGCACGGCACCGAGGTCGACCTGCCCACCGCGGTCGAGATCGCCCGCGCCGAGCTGGGCACCGACCACCGCTGCACGCCGGCAGAGCTGCGCGAGCTGCTCGGTTGGGCGAACCTCCAGGAGGAAGAGGGCCACCGTGACGACTGAGACGGCACCCGCCGGCCGGATCACCCTGCCCGGCGGCGAGATGCTGGCCTGGTCCGACCTGCCGCAGCAGCGCCTGGCCGACGGTGGACCCCTCGCCGCGCTGGCCGCCCGGCTCGTGCCACCCGGCGCCCGGGTGCTGGTGGCCGGGCCACACGACCCGGCCCTGCTCGAACAGCTCGGCCACGCCGAGGTGACCGGCCTGCTGCGCAGCCATCCGGACGCGGTCGCGCTCGCCCAGCGAGCCGCCCACCTGATCGTGGGTGGCCCGACCGGGTTGTCCGACGACGAGACGTACGACGTGGTGATCGCCGCCGCCGGGCTGGACCCGGTTGAGTCGGTGGAGGGCACCCGCCTCGGTTGGGACGGCGTGCTGACGCGACTGGTCGCCGCCCTGCGTCCGGGCGGCGCGCTGCTGCTGCGCGTGGACAACCCGCTCGGCCTGCACCGACTGGTCGCCAGCACCCCCTGGTACGCCAACCGGGAGGACTCCACGTGGACGATCGGCGGGGTCCTCGACCGGACCCACCCGGCCAACCGGGAGCAGCTGCGCGAACGGCTCTCCGCGGCGGGGCTGCGGGCGGGCGCCTGCTGGGCCGCGTACCCCGACGCCGGCACGCCGACGGCGCTGCTCGACGCCGACCACCTCGACTCCGACGCGGGCTCCGGCCTCTTCGACGCGGTGCTGCACGGCGCGTGCGCCGGCGGTTTCACCGGCGACACCGTGCTCCAGGACCCAGCCCGGCTGGCGGTGGACGCGCTGCACGCGGGCCGCGCCGCCGACCTCGCGCCGGGTTGGCTGGTGCTCGCCCACCGGCCCGCCGACCCGGCGGATCCGGGCACGCCGCCCGTCGACGGGGATCTGCCGGTGGCGCTGGTGCAGACCGGGCGGCCCGGGATCGGCGTGCTGGAGGTGCGGCACGGTCCGTCGGGATGGCGGTGGGGACGCCTCGCGACCACCGGCACGGACCTGCCGGCCGCCGCGCCGTTCGCCAGCCGCGAGGCCGCGTACCGGGATTCGGACGCGCTGTCCGGGCCGGTGCCGGCCGGCCGGCTGCTGCGTACCCTGCTGCTCGACGCGGCCCTGCGCCGCGACCTGGCCGCCCTGCGCACGCTGCTACACGGGTACGCGGGCTGGCTCGCCGACCAGGCCGACACGAACGGCCGGATCGCCGGCGCGGCGGCGCTGGCCGGCACCGACAACGTGGTCGTCGACGGCGAGCGGTACGCGGTGCTCGACCCGAGCTGGCGGGCCACCGATCCGCTGCCCGCAGACGTGGTGCTGGCCCGCGGGCTGTGGCGCTTCGCGGCAGGCCTGCTCACCGGCGGGTACGCCCACCCGTGGTCGTCCACCCTCGACGTCGCCGGCCTGACCGTGGTGCTCGGTGGCCTCGCCGGCCACGACCTGGACCGCCCGACCGTCAGCGAGGCGGTGGAGGCCGAGGCCGCCATCGCCGCGGCGCTGCACGGATTGGACACCGACGGCAAGGCCCACCTCGCCACCGAGCTGCACGCCGTCACGCCGACCGACCCGCCGGTGGGTGCGGCGCGCAGCTACCAACAGCTCCACGAGGCATGGCTGCGCCAACGCGAGGAACTCGCCCGGCTGGCGGCACTGACCGCGTGGACCGAGGAGCTGCTCACCTCCCGGGAACGGGCACTGCGGCGGGCCGAGACGACGATCGGCCTGCTCAGCGGATCGCTCAGCTATCGGGTGGGCCGGCTCGCCATCACCCCGGCCCGGCTGGCCAAGCGGGGCGCCCGCGCCGCCAAACGCCGGGCCACCGCGGCGCTCGCCCCCAAACAGGAGGAGCAGCAGTGACCGCCGTACCGGTGCCCGGAGCCGCCCCGGACGACGCCGGACCACGGCTCGTCGGCATCGTGCAGGCACGCATGGGTTCGTCCCGGCTGCCCGGCAAGGTGCTCCGCCCGCTCGCCGGGCGTTCCGTGCTGGGCCGGGTGGTGCGCGCCGCCCTCGACAGCGGCGTCCTGGCCGATTTGGTGGTCGCCACCAGCACGGACGCGGTCGACGACGCGGTGGTGGCCGAGTGCGCGCGGTTGGGCGTGGCGTGTCACCGCGGGCCGGTCGACGACGTGCTGGGCCGCTTCGTGGGTGCGCTCGCGGCGCACCCGGGCGACGCGGTCCTGCGGTTCACCGCCGACTGCCCGCTGCTCGACCCGGAGATCATCACCCTGGTCGCGTCGGTGTACCGGGCGGTCCCCGGGCTCGACTACGCGAGCACGTCGATCGCCCGCACCCTGCCCCGCGGGCTCGACGTCGAGATCATCCGGGCGGAGACGCTGCGTACCCTGGGCCGGGTCGCCACCGATCACCACCGGGTGCACGTGACCTCGTACGCGTACACCCATCCGGAGCTGTTCCGGGTGCTCGGGGTGACGCTCACCCCGGACCGGTCGGCGCTGCGGCTGACCCTCGACACCGAGCGGGACTGGGCGCTGGTCAGCGCGGTCGTCGACCACTTCGGCGACGTCAGCGTGCCACTGGCCACGCTCACCGACTGGCTGCACGGGCAACCCCACCTGCGCGCGCTCAACGCCGACGTCCGACAGAAGCAGCTGGAGGAGTGCTGAGCACGCCGCGGGTCGGGTTGCGCTGCGACGCCAGCCCACGGCGGGGCGTCGGCCACCTCGTCCGCTGCCTGGCCCTCGCCGAGGAGTTCCTCGCCCGGGGCGTCCACGTCGCCGTGTTCGGCACCGTCGAACGGCTCCCCTGGGCCACCGCGGAACTGGCCGCCCGGGGCATCCCCCTGCACCCGGGTCCGGACTCGCCGGCCGAACTGGTCGAGGCGGCCCGCCAACACCACCTGGACGTGCTGGTCCTCGACTCCTACGAGCTGGACCCGGCCGGGGCGGGCGCGCTGCGTGCCGCCGGCGTCTTCACCCTCGCCGTGATCGACGGGGACAGCCGGGGCCAGCTCGCCGACCTCTACCTCGACCAGAACTTCGGCGCGGAGCTGCCGGGGCTGCCGGGCCGGTTGCTCGCCGGCAGCGGGTACGCCCTGCTGCGCGACTCCGTGATCACCGCCCGGCCGTCGGCGCCTCCGCCCGTCACGACGGTCAGCCGACCCCGGGTGCTGGCCTTCTTCGGCGGCACCGACGCGGTCGGCGCGGCACCGGTACTGACCCGGGTGCTCGTCGCCACCGGCCATCCGATGGACCTCACGGTCATCGTCGGTCGACCCGAGGTCGAGGCCGAGGTCGAGGACGTCGCCCCCGGCCGGGGACAGGTCATCCGGCCGGTGCCACCCACCGGTGCGCTGCCGGCACTGATCAGCGAAGCCGACCTGGTGGTCAGCGCCGCCGGCACCTCCACCTGGGAACTCTGCTGCCTGGGCGCGCCCGCCGCGCTCGTGTGCGTGGTCGACAACCAACGTGAGTCGTACACCCGGGTGGTGCGGCACGGCCTGGCCGCCGGCCTCGGCGAACTGCCGGAGCTGACCGCCGCGGGCGTCGCCGGACGGGCCGCCCGCGCGGCGGCGGCGCGGACCCTGCACGGGCTGCTCAGCTCACCGCAGCGCCGCGCGGCGCTCGCCGCGCAGGCCTGGTCGACCGTCGACGGGCAGGGCCGGGCGCGGGTCGTGGACGCGGTGCTCGACGCCGTACGCGCCGCCGCCGTTCCCGGCTGAGCCCAGCGGGTCACGAGTGGCGGCGGACCAGCACGGCCCGCACCTAGCACGGGTGTACGAAAGTGCTGCTAGGGTGGCTGGATGACGCAGGCCGCCTACCAGCCGTCGATGCTCGACCTCGCCGACGCCGGGCCGACCCTGGGGTCCCTGCCCGGTCTGATCCGCCGGCACCAGCTCAGCCGGAGCGCCTGGGTCGACCACCTTCCCGGCTGGGTGCACGGCTCCGACGCCGTCCTCGACACCCTCCTCGCCGAGGTCCCCTGGCGGGCCGAGCGGCGCACCATGTATGACAGCGAGGTCGACGTGCCCCGCCTGCTCTGCTGGTACGACGGCGACCGGCACCTGCCCCACCCGGTGCTCACCGAGGCACGGGCCGCGCTGACCCGGCACTACGCCCCGGAGCTGGGCGAGCCCTTCGTGACCGCGGGCATGTGCCTCTACCGGTCCGGCCGGGACAGCGTCGCCTGGCACGGCGACACCATCGGCCGTTCCGCACACACCGACACCATCGTCGCGATCGTCTCCTTCGGCGCGCCCCGACCCCTGCTCCTGCGCCCCCGCGGCGGCGGCGACAGCCTCCGCTTCCCGGTGGGCCACGGCGACCTGATCGTGATGGGTGGTTCCTGCCAACGCACCTGGGAGCACGCCATCCCGAAGACCACCCGGCCGGTCGGCCCCCGGGTGAGCGTCCAGTTCCGCCCGGTCGGCGTGGCCTGATTCCCGCCCGGGTCCGCCCCGGCCTCGTCTAGAGCAGGCCGGCGAGTTTGTAGAGGACCAGCGATCCGGCGACGGCGACGTTCAGGCTCTGACCGTGCCCGACCATGGGAATCTCCACGGCCGCGTCCAGGTGGTCGAGGGCCTCGGGCGGGATGCCTGTCGACTCGTGCCCGAGGAGCACCACGGTACGGCCCCGGGCGGCGGGTAGGTCACCGAGCCGAACGGCCTCGTCGGCCAACTCCACCCCGAGAATCCGGGTGCCGGCGGCCCGTTCGGCGGCCAGCCACCGCAGCGGACTGCCGACCCGGTGGACGCAGCCCGGCCGGCGCAGGGTGTTGCCACGGGCCAGTGCCTCGTCCACCCACGGGAAGGGCGGCACGGCCAGGCAGGCACCGACCGCGTCGCAGCTACGCAGCAGGGTGCCCAGGTTGGCGCCGTGCAACGGCCAGAGCGGGGCGGCGACCAGATGGCCCCAGCAGCGATGCTGCCGGGGTCGGCGGGCGGCACGCAGCTCGCGCCTTGGCCGGACCCGGATGGCGGCGCTCACGCCGCGTCGGCGACTCCGCCGGACAAGAGAAAGATCATGTGAGAGGTGCTTGGCGGCGCACCCGGGCCATCACCGAGAACAGGAGCCCTCACCATACCCGCGCACGCGCGCTCTCCGCATGATCGTGCTCCATCAAGGATCGAGTGGTGTCACCACGTCGGTGATGCAACTACTGCCTGGATCGAGCACGATCTTCGGCGGCTCGAACCCCAAAATGCGCGCAACTTCGGGGAAGTTGCTGCCTACGGCCGGTCTGAGGCAGCAACTTCCCCCCAATTGCGCGGATCCGGGCGGGCGGTCCGGGCGGGCGGTGCGGCAACCCCCGGGGGGTGGGTCAGTCGCGTTCGATGAGGTGGCCGACCACCGTTGGGCCGAGCATCACGGCGAAGCCGGAACCGTCGCGGCGGGGATCCGCCGCCGGCAGTTCCACCGGATCACCGGTGCCGGTCGCGCCGACCGGGCGCGGACCCACCCAGGCGACGACCACGTCCGTCTCACCCTTGAGGAAGCGGTGCGCGCGCACACCGCCGGTCGACCGGCCCTTCGCCGGGTACGCCTTGAACGGTGTGACCTTGACCGTCGCCCCGGTGGAGGTGACCACCATCGGCTCACCATGCCCCGGGTCGTCGGTGCGGACCGCGCCGAAGAACGCCACCCGCGCCCCGGCCGGCACGTTGATGCCGGCCATCCCGCCGCCCTTGAGGCCCTGCGGACGGACCAGCCCGGCGGGGAAACGCAGCAGCGACGCCTCCGACGTGACGAAGGTGAGCGATTCGGTGCCATCGGCCAACCACGTCGCACCGACCACCTCGTCGCCGTCCCGCAGACCGATCACCTCGAACTCGTCGGAGCGCACCGGCCACTCCGGCGCGCAGATCTTCACCACGCCCTGCCGGGTGCCCAACGCCAGCCCCGGTGAGCCCTCCGCCTGCCCACTAAACGGGGCCAGGCCGACGACGGTCTCCCCCGCCGCCAACGGGACCAGCTCGGCCGCGGACATGCCACCGCGCAGCGACACCGTGCCGGCCTGCTCGGGCAGCACCGGCAGCGGCAGCACGTCGACCTTGAAGGCCCGACCCGCGCTGGTCAGCAACAGCACCCGACCACGGGCCGTCGAGTGCACGATCGCGCGCACCGTGTCGTGCTTGACCCGGCCGTTGCGCCGACGCCCCTCGGCGCTCTCCTCCGACTCGGCCGCGGTGCGGGCGACCAGCCCGGTCGCGGAGAGGATCACCTGGCACGGGTCGTCGGCGACCTCCAGCGGGCCGGCCGGCGCGGACGCGGCCAACACCTCCTTCAGGTCACCGTCGACAAGCGTCGTCCGCCGTTCGGTGCTGAACTGCCTGACCACGGCCGCCAACTCGTCGGAGACCACCTTCTTGAGCACCCGCTCGTCGTCGAGGATCTTGCTCAACTCGGCGATCTCGCCGCGCAGCCGCTCCTGCTCGGCCTCCAGCTCGATCCGGTCGAACTTGGTCAGCCGACGCAGCGGAGTGTCCAGGATGTAGGTGGCCTGGATGTCGGACAGACCGAAGCGGCTCATCAGCCCGTCCTTCGCGGCCTGCGCGTCGTCGCTGCCGCGGATGAGCCGGACCACCTCGTCGATGTCCAGCAGGGCGATCAGCAGACCGTCGACCAGGTGCAGCCGCTCCTGACGCTTGCGCCGACGGTACGAGGTGCGTCGGGTCACCACCTCGTACCGGTGCGCCAGGAACACCTCCAGCAGCGCCTTGAGCCCCAGCGTGCGCGGCTGCCCGTCGACCAGGACCAGGTTGTTGACGCCGAACGACTGCTCCAGCGGGGTCAGCCGGTAGAGGTCGGCGAGCAACGCCTGCGGGTTGACCCCGACCTTGCACTCGACGACGAGGCGGGTGCCGCTCTCCCGGTCGGTGAGGTCCTTGACGTCGGCGATGCCGGTCAGCCGCTTGGTCTTGGTGACCTCGTTGGTGATCGCCGCGATGACCTTCTCCGCGCCGACGCCGTAGGGCAGCTCGACCACGGTGATCGCCTGGCGGCCACGACTGCCCTCGAGCGGGCCGATCTCCACCTTGCCGCGCATCCGCACCACGCCGCGCCCGGTCTCGTACGCCCGGCGCACCTCGTCCAGGCCGAGCAGCACCCCACCGGTGGGCAGGTCGGGGCCGGGGACGAACTCCATGAGCTTGTCCAGGGTGGCGTCCGGGTGGTTGATCAGCCAGCGGGCCGCGGAGACGACCTCGGCGAGGTTGTGCGGGATCATGTTGGTGGCCATCCCGACCGCGATCCCGGACGCGCCGTTGACCAGCAGGTTGGGGAAGGCGGCCGGCAGCACGGTCGGCTGGGTCAGCGACCCGTCGTAGTTGGGCTCGACGTCGACGGTGTCCTCGCCCAGCTCACCGACGAGCAGCATGGCCTCGCGCGACATTCGTGCTTCGGTGTAGCGCGAGGCGGCCGGACCATCGTCTGGGGACCCAAAGTTTCCATGCCCATCGATGAGTGGCACGTTGAGGGAGAAGTCCTGCGCGAGGCGGACCATCGCGTCGTAAATGGCCGTATCACCGTGTGGATGGTACTTACCCATCGTATCCCCGACAATTCGGGCAGACTTCACGTGCCCGCGGTCCGGGCGGTAGCCCTGCTCGTACATCGACCAGAGGATGCGCCGGTGCACGGGCTTGAGCCCGTCGCGCGCGTCGGGCAGGGCGCGGGAGTGGATGACCGAGAACGCGTACTCCAGATAGGAGTCGGAGACCTCGGTGACCAGCGGGTTGTCGAAGACCCGCGCGCCGGCCTGGTCGAACGAGGAGAGGTCGACCTTGTTTTCCTTACGGCGTGCCATGACTCAGCTCTCCACTGGAACTGCAACGGAACGGGCGCTCATGCGTCGATCGCATCCCGGTCGACCCGGTCGGCGGAGTCGATGAGCCAGTTGCGGCGCGGCTCGACCTTCTCGCCCATCAGCAGTTCGAGGATGCGTTCGGCGGCATCGATGTCGTCGAGGGTGATCCGGCGTACGGCCCGGGTGGCCGGGTTCATCGTGGTGTCCCACAACTCGTCGGCGTCCATCTCACCGAGACCCTTGAAGCGCGGGATGGGAGTGACGATCTGCTTGCCGGCCTTCTCCAGCTTGCGGACCGTCGTCTCCATCTCGGCCTGGGTGTAGGTGTAGGCGGTCTGCGGGTTACGCCCCCTGGTGGTGATCTTGTGCAGGGGCGGCATCGCGGCGTAGAGCCGACCGGCCTCGATCAGTGGCCGCATGTACCGGGCGAAGAGAGTGATCAGCAGCGTCCGGATGTGCGCGCCGTCCACGTCGGCGTCGGCCATGATCAGCACCCGCCCGTAGCGCAGCGCGGAGAGGTCGAAGGTGCGCCCCGAACCGGCGCCGAGGACCTGCACGATGGCCGCGCACTCGGCATTGTCCAGAACCTGCTGGAGGTTGGCCTTCTGCACGTTGAGGATCTTGCCCCGGATCGGCAGCAGCGCCTGGTATTCCGAGGAACGGGCCATCCGACTCGTGCCCAACGCGCTGTCGCCCTCGACGATGAACAGCTCGCTGCGGTCGATGCCGGTCGCGCGGCAGTCGACGAGCTTCGGCGGCATCGACGCGCCCTCCAGGGCGGTCTTGCGCCGGGCGGCGTCCTTCTGCTGCTTCTGGGTGAGCCGCACCCGGGCCGCGTCGACGATCTTCTGCAGGACGGTGCGTGCCTCGGCCTTGGTGCGCCGGTCCTCCAGCCATGCCTTGACGTGCGCGTCGACCAGACCCTGGAGCACCTTGGTGATCCCCGGGGTGGAGAGCTCGTCCTTGGTCTGCGAGGTGAACTGCGGCTCGGGGATGCGCACGTGCACCACGGCGGTCATCCCCTCCAGGACGTCGTCCAGCAGGGGCGGCTCCTCCTTGGCCTTGAGCAGCCCCCGGGTGTTGCGGACCGCGTCGGCGAGGGCGCGGACGAGAGCCCGCTCGAAGCCCTTGCGGTGGGTGCCGCCGTGCGCGTTGCGGATGGTGTTGGTGAAGCACTCGACGGTGCGGTCGTAGCCGGTGCCCCACCGGAACGCCACCTCGACCTCGGCGCGCCGCTGCACGTTGGACTGCATGACGCCGTTGGCGTCGGCGGCGTTCTCCCGGTAGGTGCCCTCGCCGTTGACCAGCAGGGTGCCGGAGACGGGCCGGTCGCCGGCCGGGGCGAGGAACTCCACCATGTCGCTGAGCCCGTTGGGGTAGTGGAACCGCTCCTCGGCGGGCGCCTCGCCGGTCAGGTCACGCAGCAGGTAGGTCACACCGGGGACCAGGAAGGCGGTGTTGCGCAACTTGGTGCGGACCGCGTCCACGTCGAGCGCGGCGCCGGTCTCGAAGTAGCGGGCGTCGTGCCACCAGCGGATCGAGGTGCCGGTGCGTTGACCGCGCTTCATCGCTCCGATGACCTGGAGGCCAGGGCCGGCGGTGAAGGGCGCTTCCGGCCCGGCGCCGTCGAAGATGCCCGGAACGCCGTGCCGGAACGACATCGCGTGGATCTTGCCGGCCCGGCGGACGGTGACGTCGAACCGGCGGGAGAGGGCGTTGACCGCCGAGGCGCCGACGCCGTGCAGGCCACCTGAGGTCTTGTAACCGGAGCCGCCGAACTTGCCGCCGGCGTGCAGCCGGGTGAGCACCAACTCGACGCCGGAGATGCCGGATTTGGCGTGCACGTCGGTCGGGATGCCCCGGCCGTCGTCGTCGACCTGGACGGAGCCGTCGGTGTGCAGGATCACCTCGACGGCGCTGGCGTGGCCGGCGACGCCCTCGTCGGTGGAGTTGTCGAGGATCTCGTTGACGAGGTGACCCACGCCACGGCTGTCGGTGGAGCCGATGTACATGCCGGGCCGCTTGCGGACGGCGTCCAGCCCCTCAAGGTGGGTGAGGTCATCGGCCCCGTACAGGGTGTCAGGCTCTGCGGTCAACTGGTCGTACTCCCCGGTCTCGGCTGTGTGCTGCCGGTCACCGGCGACATCAGCCGGCGCGGCGCGCCGCAGCGAGCCTAGCCCGAGGCTAGGACAAGTCCCGGAGGACCTACGCGACCCGCCGCGCGGCAGCCGCCGGACGTGAGCCACGGAACAGCCAACCAGTGCGCACGGGACCACGCACAGAAACCCCTTTTCAGCCGGTCTGGTCGACCCGGCGATGGGTCTGGATCGCCTGCCGGTCCTTGCGCCGACTGTCCCAACGACGCGGGCGAACGGGTCGGCCGCAGCGAGGTGAACCGCGCGCGGAGCTGCCAGGTGGAGACCTGTGACGCGCCGCGGCGGAGCCATGTGTCTTTCATCGATCGATTCTGTTACGGGCCATTGACGCACGTTGCACAGGGGTGATCTGATCGCGCTCTCAGAGAATCTTTCATCTTTCGATGGATGGGGGCCCCATGCCCAGGTTCCGCCGTACCGCGCTCGCCGCGGGACTAACGATCGCCATGGCCGCGCTGTCGACAGCCGTCGCGCTGCCCGGACCCGCGTCTGCCGCACTGCCCACCGCCGCGGTGGCACTCGGGGACAGCTTCATCAGCGGTGAGGGCGCCGGGGCGTACACCCCGGTGGTCGACGTCAACGGCGTCGCCCAGGGCTTCCCCGGCTGGACGGCCGCGAACAACAACGCGTACTTCTGCCACCGTTCCGCGAACGCCTCGCTCAACCAGGCCAACCTGCCGGGCATCCAGAACCGGTTCAACCTGGCCTGCTCCGGCGGTCAGCCGCACGACATCGCCAACGCCTCGCAGGCGCGGACCAACGGCCGTACCGTGGCCGCGCAGCTCGACCAGCTCCGCGCCGTCGCGCAGACCCAGGACATCGACCTGGTGCTGATCGGCCTGGGCTCCAACAACAGCTCGTTCACCTTCGGCAGCGTCGCGGAGAAGTGCGCCAACCGGTTCATCGCCGACGCGTGGACCGGCTGGTGGGAGTTCTGGGCGTACCTCAACGGTCCGGTCGAGCAGAAGCCGTGCAGCGACGCCGACCTGGCCACCGCCGCGCAGATCAGCGCCGCGACCGCGGAGACCACCGCCGCCGTCCGCCAGGTGCTGACCACGTTGGACCAGATCGACGCCGACGGGCAGCACCGGGTGGTGTTCCAGGACTACACGAACCCGCTGCCGCTGGACCTGAACCCGGCGTACCACGAGGAGGACGGCCGGGACGACACCCGGGACAAGTTCCGTGACCTAGGTGCCGAGCGGTACGCGGGCGGCTGCCCGATCCACCGGGCCAGCCTGGCGCCGGGCCACCGGTTCTCCCAGGGCCTGGGCGCGATCGTGCAGTCCACCCGGGACACCCTGGCCGCCGAGTTCCCCGTCGACGACCTGGTGTACCTGAACGTGCAGCAGGCGTTCAACGGCGCCCGCCTCTGCGAGCAGACGAGCAGCCCGACGGGCGCGCTGGCCACGCCGATCCGGCTGCAGGACGGCGCGAGCGGCACCTTCGTCACCAGCCTGGCCGGCAAGGACAAGATCGCCATTCAGCGGATCGCCAACACCTGCGTCAGCTACTTCCAGACCTGCCAGGAGTCGTGGCACCCGAACGCCACCGGGCACCAGGTCCTCGGCCAGTGCCTAAGCGGCGCGGCCTCCACCAGCGCCCGGTCGGTGGCCTGCGTCCGCGCCGGCAACGGGACGATCTCCGTCTCCTGATCGCCGCGTCATCTCGGAGGCCCCGCCGGTCGGCGGGGCCTCCGTCGCGTCCGACCACCTGTGGCTACCCGCCAGTAACGTCAGGCCGTAGGATGGATCGATGAACGGGGACCCGGAGTACGCACAGGAGTTCGTCGAGGTCGACGGTGGTCGGCTGGGTGTGCAGTTCTATCCGGAGCCGACCGGTGTGACGGATGCGCCGGTGGCCGTGATCTGGCCCGCGATGGGGGTCCGCGCCCGTTACTACCGGCCCTTCGCCGCCGAGCTGCGCACCGCCGGACTGGCCGTGGTCGTCGCCGACCTGCGCGGAACCGGGGCGAGCACCCCGACGCCGAGCCGGGCCGACCGCTACGGCTACGCCGACCTGGCCGACGACGTCGGCGCCGTGCTGTCCGCGCTCAAGCCACGACTGGACGGGCGTACCCGGCTGCTGGTCGGGCACTCGCTCGGCGGGCAGGCCGCGCTGCTGCACCTCGCCCTGCACGGCGGCGACGAGGTGGACGCGCTGGCGCTGATCGCGGTCGGCATCCCGTACTGGCGAAGCTACCCGGGTCTGCGCGGCCTCGGCGTGCTGCCGTACACCCAGGGGATCGCCGCCACCGCGGCCCTGCTCGGGGTCTGGCCGGGTTGGGGCTTCGGCGGCCGGCAGGCGCGCGGCGTGATCCGCGACTGGGCCCACACCGCGCGGACCGGCCGTTTTCCCCGACTGAACGGTACGGACACCGAGGCGGCGGTACGCGCGGTGCGCACACCGGTGATGGCGGTCAGTGTGGACGACGACCAGTACACCCCGCACGAGACGATGGATGCGCTCTGCGCGAAGCTCGCCGCCGCCCCACTCACCCGCGAGCGCTACACCTCGGCGCGGGCCGGCGCCGCTCTGGACCACTTCACCTGGGTCCGCGCGAGCACCCCGCTGGCGCGGCGGATCGCCGGCTTCGTCGGCGACCTGCCGCCCCGCTGAGCCGCACCGGACCGCCCGGACGGGTCACTCGTCCTGGTCCAGCGGCACCAGCTCACCGTCGCGCTCCACCTGGATCTCCGCGTGGTCCTTGCGGGGCGCGACCTCCGCGGTGTTCCGGTGTGGGTCGTTGTCCGGGTGCATGAGCACCGCGTCGGTTTTCGGGGTCTTCTCCCGACTTTCGTCCGGCTGCGACATCCCGTTCCCCTCTCCGTCAGCGTCGCTCGGGATCTACCCGCCACCACGCGGACGACTCCTGCCGGCGGCCGTGGACCCCGTCGAAACCCGAACGTCCCGGTCGTACCGGTGCGGCGCGGATCAGCCCCCGGGCGACGGGGTTAGCCGCCCGGGCGGCGGGTAAGCCGCAGCGCCCAACACGGCGGAAGGGGATCACATGTCCGAACGGCACACCGCACTGCGCTCGATGCACGATCTGGGTCTCGCGGCCTGGTTCGGCGGCTCCCTCATGGGTGCCTTCGGCGTCAACGGCGCAGCCGGGAAGATCAGCGACTCGACGCAGCGACTCTCGGTCGCGTCGGCGGGATGGTCCAGATGGACCCCGGTCAACGCGGCCGCCATCGGCGCGCACCTGGCCGGCGCGGTCGGCGAGCTGGTGACCGAGAGCCCACGCGTGGCGGCCCAGTCCGGGGTGGGCCGGACCAGCGCCATCAAGACGGCGTTGACGATCGGCGCGCTCGCCGTGACCGGCTACAGCCGGTTGGTCGGCATGCGCCTGGAGAAGGCCGGTGCGTCACCGGTCAGCGGGACCACCGAGCCGAACCACCAGACTCCGGCGAGCGTGGCCTCCTCGCAGCGGCAGATGAAGTTGCTCCAGTGGGCCATCCCGGCGCTGACCGGGGCCCTGGTGGTGGTCACCGCGTACATGGGTGAGCAGCAGAAGCCCGGCCAGGTCTTCAAGGGGATTCTCGGCCGGGGCGGCACCATGAAGGGCGCCTCGAAAGGCATGATCAAGATGGCCGGCATGAGCAACGGCAAGCGACCGATGGCGATGGCCGGCCGCTGAACGCCGGGCCGGCCGGCGTCCCGCCGCCCTCTCGACGGCGGGGCGCAGGCCGGCCCTGCGCGCTCAGCGCTGCGACAAGGTCGGGTGACGACACCGCGCGGCCGGAGATCAGCACACCGTCCGCCGACCGCGGCGGACCGAGGAGCGGGGTGGCCATGACGGCGCACAAGGGACGCAGTGGCGACAACGACCGGCAGGAGCCGGAGGCGACTCAGCCGTGGGGTGGCGGCGACGGCTTCGACGCCGACGCGCCCTGGGGCACCGACGCGGACTCGCCGATGGACGAGGGCAGCGAGGCGACCGCGGTGCCCGAGGGACGACGCGGGGAGCGGCGGGCGGGTGCCCCGGCGGGCCGGACCGATCCGGCGGGACGGCACGGCTTCGGCTCGGTGGAGCCGACCCGCACGACGATGGCCGGACCCGGTGCCCCACCGGACCCCGCGCCCAGTGGCCGGACCTTCCCGGACGACGCCGACATCGGCGAGTCGACGCAGGACGCGCTGCGCAGCCGGGGCCGACGCTCTTGACACCAAGGTGGACGGTCAGCCGGTCGACCCGGCCGGGACACTCCGATCGGCGATCATCGTCTCGGTGAGCAGTTGCGCCAGCCGGGTGGCGTCGCGCTGGGCCTGACCGGCGCAGCAGTTGTTGAACAGCACGTGCAGGTCGTCGGCCGGACCGGCGAGGTCAGCCAGCAGCCCGGCCCAGTGCCGAAGCTCGTCGTCGCCGTAGGCGTAGCGGAACTTGTCCTGCTTGTCGCCGTCACCCCAGGCCTGGCTGTGGCCGTGGAAGCGGACGATCGCCGGCTCCGCGGTCCTGGTCAGGATCGGTGGCACCGACGACGGGTGCCCCTGTGGCATGTCGACGCAGACCAGGGACAGATCGTGCGCGCGCAGCAGGTCCAGCGTCTCGACCGCCGCCGGACCGTCGAACCAGGAGGCGTGCCGCAGTTCCACGCCGACCCGCCACGGCCGGCAGCGCTGCGCCAGCTCGACGATCCGACGTTCGGCCGCGCCACCGCGGGCCAGCCATGGTGGGAACTGCAACAGCACCGCGCCCAGCTTGCCGGCCGCCGCGATCGGCGCGAGCGCCGCGCGAAACCGGGCCCACAGCTCGTCGTACGCGCGCTCGGGCAGGTCACGACGGCGGATCCGACTCGGGCCGCCGGCCGGACGCAGGTCCCGGGGAAGCGCGGCGACCGGCGTCGGATGGCCGGTGAAGAGACTGAACGCCTTGACGTCGAAGGTGAAGTCGTCAGGTGTGGCGTCGACCCAGCCCGACGTGGTCTCCGGGACCGGGACCGCGTAGTACGACGTGTCCACCTCGACCAACGGGAACCGGCCGGCGTAGAAACCGAGTCGACGTGCCGGTGTGTTGGCCGAGCGTGGATACCACCCGGAGCGCAGCAGCGACTGGTCGGCCCAGGACGACGTGCCCACCTTGATCACACCCATGTCGTTCAGTGGACCGCCACCGACACGAATCGGCAACCGCTGAGGGCTCGCATATCGCACCTGGTGTGCGACACCGGAAGTGTCGGTGCCTCGCCATAGGGTGCTACCTGGTGAACATCGACGAAGGGTGGCGGCATGACCAGCACGGAGCAGCTCACCGGTGAGCGGGCCGATCTCCTGCAGACGCTCCGCCGGCACCGGGGTTTCCTCCTGCACACCGTGGACGGGCTCACCGACGAGCAGGCGGTCACCCGCTCCACGGTCAGCGAGCTGACCCTCGGCGGCCTGATCAAGCACGTGGCCGGTGTCGAGCACCGGTGGATGCTCTTCGCCCTGGGCGGAGCGGAGGCGATGCAGCGCGAGGAGATCGACTGGGTCGGTCAGTTCCGGATGGCGCCGGGCGAGACCCTCGCCGGGCTCGTCGAGCGGTTCCAGGAGGTGGCCGGCCAGACCGACGAGCTGATCGCCACCCTCGACCTGGACTCGGCGCACCCGCTGCCGCAGGCACCCTGGTTCGAGCCGGGGACGAGCTGGACGGTCCGCCGGGTGCTGCTGCACCTGATCGCCGAGACAGCCCAGCACGCCGGGCACGCCGACATTCTGCGGGAGTCGATCGACGGCGCGAAGACGATGGGCTGAGCTCCTACCGACCGGCGCCGGTGGTTGCGTCGGCCTCGAACAGGCCGCGCACGTAGGCGGCCTGGCCCGCGTGTTGCAGGTCGTCGTCGACGATGCTGACCAGCCGAACGCCGAGGGTGACCGGCGGGTCCCACGACTCGTCGACCACCCGGTCCAGGTCCGCCGGGCGCAGGCCGGCCAGGAACGATCCGGTCCGCGACGCCACCGCCTCGTAGTAGTCGACGAGCGCCTGTGCGCTCTCCGGCCGGACCGTCTCGACCTGGGCGGCCGAGTGACCGTAGCCGGTGTTGTCCGGGTCGGCGGTGAGCCCGAACCGGCCCGCCCAGTCGCCGCTCACCCAGACCTGCTCGGCGTCGAGCAGGTCGGCGACGTGGTGGTCCTGCACCCGGGTGAGGTGCCAGACGAGCCAGCCGATCGAGTTGGCGCCCGGGCCGGGCGCCCAGCGCAGCTGCTCGGGGCGCAGCCCGTCGACCGCCGCACGCACGAGGTCGGGCAGTCGGTCGTACGCCTCGGTCAGCAGGTCACTCACGTCCACTGGCACGTCCTTCGGGTCGGTTTTCCCTCAGGTACCGCTGGCGCGTGCGATCAAACCTCGGCCACTACTGTGATCGGGTGGTCGCCGCGTTGGAGTTGTATCTGGACCCGGACGCCACCCGGCGGATCCGGGCGCTCTGGGACGCCCTGGAGGCTGAGGGCGTGCAGAGCATGCGTTCCCTGTTGGAGCGACGCCACCGGCCGCACGTCTCGCTCGCGGTGGCGCCCCGCTTCAACCCCGAGCAGGTCGCCGAGTCGCTGCGCGGGACTGTCGTCGCGGCCCCGCTGCGACTGGACTTCCAGCACGCCGGGCAGTTCGTCGGCCGGGTGCTCTGGCTCGGCCCGGCCCCCACCGCGGAGTTGCTGACCCACCAGCGGATGGTGTCCGACCGGCTCACCGCCGCCGGCATCCCGCTGACCGAGCACTACCGGCCGGGCCGCTGGGTGCCGCACTGCACACTCTCCATGCGGGTGCCGAACGTGCTGATGGCCGCGGCGGTGCGCCGCTGTCTTGAGGTGCTGCCGCTGGCCGCGACGGTGGTCGGCGCGGCGCTCACCGACCACGCCCGAGGCATCGCCCACCCGCTGCCCTGAATACCGACGGCCGCGGTCGACCGGGCCGACATGGCAGCGGGGCAGCGGGGTAGCGGGGTAGCGGGGCAACGCTCGGCGAGGGGGCACGACAGGGGAGACCATTTCGGCAGCTCGGCCGCACCCGATCTCCCTACCCAGTCGGCCGCTCTGGACAACACTGATGCGTTATGTCCGGTTTGGCAGGCCACAGTCGGAAACCCGAAAACAAGCGGTGCGAATGCGGCCGGGCGTGGGAAGGTTCGAGGTGGCTGTCGTACCGGTGGTGACCCGCCAGCGCGTGGTTCGCCCGACGGTGGCGCGCTGACGCCGCGCCCCCGACGACGGCGTCGACGAGGAGAGGCGGGGCCCATGCAGGCTCAGCGCAGACCAGCACGTGCGGAGCGGAGCCAGGCCCGGGACGACCGGACCGGCGGCGGCATGACCGGGGCGGCGACGCCACTGACGATCTGGGCCGCGGCCGTCCTTCTCGGCCGGATCGCCGCCGGCGACGACGACGTCGAGGACGAGCGGCACATCCTGCGCGGCATCGAGTGATCCCGGCCGGGAAGGTTCACAGCCAGCCGCGCCGCTTGAAGATCACGTAGAGGGTGCCGCAGACCAGCAGCATCAGCAGCAACGCGAACAGGTAGCCGAAACGCCAGTTCAACTCCGGCATGTGGACGAAGTTCATCCCGTACACGGTGCCGATGAGTGTGGGTGCGAACAGGATCGCCGCCCAGGACGAGACCTTCTTCAGCTCCTCGTTCTGCGCGTAGCTCGCTGCGGTCAGGCTGCGCATCTCCTCGTTCTGCTGCTGCGAGACGAGGGTGGCGTTGACGGTGAGGATGTTCTGCAACAGGTGCCGGAAACCGTCCACCCGCTCCACCACCTGGGTCAGGTGGTCGGTCACGTCTCGCAGGTAGCGGCGCAGTTCCTCGTCCGTGCTGGCGCTGCCGGCACCGTCGGCAAGCGCGTCGAGCACGGTGAGCAGGGGGCGGGCGGCCCGCTGGAACTGGATGACCTCGCGGCTCAGGCCGTAGATGCGCCGGCTCGCGTTCGGGTCGCCACCGAACACCTGGGTCTCGATCTCGTCGATGTCGTTCTCCAGCCCGGCCACGACCGGCGCGTACCCGTCGACGACCTGGTCGAGGATCGCGTACAGGACCGCCTCCGGGCCCCGGGCGAGCATCGGCGCGTCGGTCTCCAGCCGCCGCCGCACCGCGGCCAGGTCCGGAACCTCGCCGTGCCGGACGGTGACCACGAAGCCCGGCCCGATGAACAGGTGCAGCTCGGAGAACTCGACCTCCTCGCGCAGGTCGTCGTAGCGGGCGGCGCGCAGCACCACGAACAGGGTGTGCCCGTACCGCTCCAGCTTGGGTCGCTGGTGGGCGTTGATCGCGTCCTCGACCGCCAGGTCGTGCAGCCGGAACTCCCGGGCCAGCGAGGTGATCTGCTCGATGTCGGGCCGGTACAACCCGATCCAGGCCATCGAGGCGTCCTGCTCCTGCAGGCAGCGGTACGTCTCGGCGAGCCCGGACGGCGAGGCGAAGCGGTGTCCTCGGACGTAGACCGCGCTGTCCACCAGACCGCCGGTAGGCGGGTCGGGCGACACGGTCGGCGGCGGCACGCCGTCCCCGGTCTCGTACTCGTCCAGTTGGCGACCGAAGCCACCACCGGGGTGGAATCGACGGCCACCGACCATGCCTGTCCCCTCCCCCGGCGCCGTCCCGCCCGGTGCGCTCCCGCCGACCCGGAAGGGCTGCATCCCCCGTGCCCACGACCCGAAACCAGCCCGCCGACGGATGGGTTCCGGGCACCCGGGGACGGGCACGGCCCGCCGGGCGGATACTCACGGTGACCATGGGCGGATGACGGGGGACGCGCCGATGGAGGTGGACAGACGCGGCGGTCGGCTGCGGGGGTGGTTGCTCGACGCCGGCTCGGACCACGCCGCACGGCACCCGGGGCCACACGGACGCCCGCCGGAGCACCGGCAGCATCCGTGGTGGAAGGTGATGTGCCTGACCGGCGTCGACTACTTCTCCACCCTGGGCTACCAGCCGGGCATCGCGGCGCTGGCCGCCGGGGCGCTGTCGCCGGTGGCGACCCTGGTGCTGGTGCTGGTGACGCTGCTGGGTGCGCTGCCGGTCTACCGGCGGGTGGCGGTGGAGAGCCCACACGGTGAGGGTTCCATCGCGATGCTGGTACGCCTGCTGAGCTACTGGCCGGGCAAGCTGCTGGTGCTGGTGCTGCTCGGTTTCGCGGCCACCGACTTCATCATCACCATCACCCTGTCGGCCGCCGACGCGACCGCGCACATCGACGAGAACCCGTTCTGGCCGGACGGGTTCAAGGGACACGAGGTACTTGTCACGCTGCTGCTGGTGGCCCTGTTGGGCGCGGTGTTCCTCAAGGGATTCACCGAGGCCATCGGCATCGCCGTCGTGCTGGTGGCGGCCTATCTGGCGCTGAACGCGGTGGTGGTCATCGACGCGCTCTGGCGGGTGGTGACGCACCCGAGCGCCGTCGGGGACTGGACGACCACGCTGACCACCGGGCACGGCGATCCCTGGCTGGTGGTCGGGCTGTCGCTGCTGGTCTTCCCGAAACTGGCGTTGGGCCTGTCCGGCTTCGAGACCGGGGTGGCCGTGATGCCGAGCGTACGGGGCGACCCGCAGGACTCCGAGGCTCGACCGCTGGGCCGGATCAGGGGCGCCCGTCGGCTGCTCACCACCGCCGCGGTGATCATGAGCGTCTTCCTGATCACCAGCAGCGTGACGACCACCATCCTGATCCCGGCGGAGGACTTCCGGCCGGGCGGGCCGGCGAACGGCCGGGCGCTGGCCTACCTGGCGCACCAGCACCTCGGGGAGGTGTTCGGCACCGTCTACGACCTGTCCACCATCGGGATCCTCTGGTTCGCGGGGGCGTCGGCGATGGCCGGACTGCTCAACCTCGTCCCCCGTTACCTGCCCCGCTACGGCATGGCACCGGCCTGGGCGCGGGCCGTCCGGCCGCTGGTGCTGGTCTTCACCACGGTGGCCTTCCTGATCACGGTCGTCTTCGACGCCAGCGTGGACGCGCAGGGCGGCGCGTACGCCACAGGTGTGCTGGTGTTGATCACGTCAGCGGCGACCGCGGTGACGCTCGCGGCGGCCCGGCGGGGTCAGCGCGGTCGCACCCTCGCGTTCGGCGTCATCGCGGTGGTCTTCGTCTACACCACCCTGGCGAACGTGGTGGAACGCCCCGACGGCGTCAAGATCGCGGCCTGTTTCATCGGCGGGATCATCGTGGTCTCGGTGCTGTCCCGGGTGTCGCGGGCCTACGAGCTGCGGGTGGACCGGATCGAGCTGGATCCGGTCGCCACCCGGATGATCGACGAGCGGGCCGGACGACGGATCCGGCTCGTCGCCCACGAGCCCGACCGGCACGACGAGGCCGAGTACCGCGCGAAGTTGGAACAGACGATGGCGGACAACGACTTCCCCGACGACAGCGACGTGATCTTCGTCGAGGTGCACGTCACCGACCCGTCGGACTTCCAGACCGAGCTGCTGGTACGCGGCGGCCTGGCCGACGACAGCTTCGCGGTGCTCAGCCTGACCAGCTCCTCGGTACCCAACGCGCTCGCCGTCCTGCTGCTGGAGATCCGCGACCGCACCGGGCGGCGACCGCACATCTACTTCGAGTGGAGCGAGGGCGGCCCGGCCCGCAACTTCCTGCGCTACCTGGTGTTCGGACAGGGCGCAATCGCCTCGGTCACCCGGGAGATCCTGCGCCGCCAGGAACCCGACCCGTGTCGCCGGCCGCACGTGCACGCCGGCTGACCTGCGGGCCGAGCATCCTCCGGGCACGGTGAGCGTGGTCATAACGACTGGACGATCCACCCGTGCGTGCTGCTAGCCTCGCTGCAGGTCATGAGTGCCAGCGCGAAGCCCCGGCTCGCTGGCCGGCAACCCTCCTCCGCGGTGGGGTGCCCCGGGTGAAGACCAGGCACCGGCACGACGTCGGTGCAAGCGTGGCCTGGCACCCAGGTCAGCACAGACCCGGGAGAACCATGCGCACCCTCAGCACCGCCCCACCGACCGATGTCGCGCAACTCCGCGCCGGTCAGCCCACGCCGGCACTGACCCGGCGGCGGCACGTGGACATGATGCGAATGTGCAGCGCCGCGTGTCAACGCGGCCCCCGGCACTAGCGCACCTTTCTTTTCCGAGCCTTCCAGTCTTTTCCAAGCCTTTCCAGCGGTACGCCCATCGGGCGCACCGTCGGCGGCACACGTCCGTGCCCGCCGAGACACGACCCCTTTCGGAGACACCCGTGCGAATCCTTCCTGCCCTGACCCGTGCCGCAGCCCTGGGCGCGGCCACGATCCTGGTTGCCACCGCTCTCACCGCCTGCGGCGACGACACCTCGTCCGACGCCACCGCCAACCCGTACGGCCTGGCGCAGCCGGGCGTGCTGCGGGCCGGCACGCTGACCGACGCCCCGCCGAACGTGTACCTCAAGGACGGCAGGTTCACCGGCTTCGACAACGACCTGCTGACCGCCGTGGCCGGCAAGCTCGGCCTCACTGTCGAGTTCGTCGGCACCGACTTCTCCGCGCTGCTGTCCCAGGTCAACAACCACAAGTTCGACGTGGGCAGTTCCTCGATCACCATCACCGAGGCGCGCAAGAAGACCGTCGACTTCGGCAACGGCTACGACTTCGGCTACTTCGGCCTGGACGTGCCGGCCGGCTCGCCGATCACCGGCTTCGACCAGCTCGCCGGCAAGCGGGTCGTGGTGGTGCAGGGCACCGTGCAGGACGACTACGCCACCGGTGAGCAGCTCGACCCGGTCCGGGTGCCGGACTACAACGGCGCGATCAACCAGCTCAAGGCCGGCACCGCCGACGCGTGGATCGCTCCGGCCGAAATCGGCGAGAAGTCGGCCGCCGACAGCACCGGCAAGATCACCGTGGCGGCCAAGCAGCTCAGCCCGGCGCCGACCGCCTACGCCGTGGCCAAGGGCAGCGACAAACTGCGCGAGGCGCTGAACAAGGGCCTCGACGAGGTCGTCGCGGACGGCACCTGGAGCCGGTTGCAGGCGCAGTACTACCCCGGTCGGCCGATCCCGGCCGACTTCACGCCGGGCAGCGGCACTGTGTCGGCACCGACCGCGTCGGGCACGTCGTCGAAGCCGTCGGCGTCCGCGTCGGCCGTGCCGTCGGCGTCCGCGTCGGCCGCGTCCTGACCCGGTGACGAGCGAGCAGGGCGGTAGGAGAGGCGACCGATGGATCCGTTGAGCACGCTGTGGGAGACCTTCTTCGACATCGACGCGATGCGCGAGGCGCTGCCCGAGATGCTGACCGTCGGGTTGCCCAACACGCTGATCCTGGCGGTCTCCGCCGCCCTGCTCGGCTCGGTGCTGGGCCTGCTGTTGGCCGTCGCCGGCATCTCGCGCAGCCGTTGGCTGCGCTGGCCGGCGCGGGTCTACACCGACGTGTTCCGAGGACTTCCGGCCGCGGCGACGATCCTGCTGATCGGCGTCGGGCTGGCGCCGCTGGGCATGCAGGTCTGGGGACCGGACCCCTACCCGTTGGGCATCCTGGCGCTGTCGCTGATCGCGGCCGCGTACATCGGGGAGATCTTCCGGTCCGGCATCCAGTCGGTGGAGGCCGCCCAACTGGAGGGCGCCCGCGCCCTCGGCTTCTCCTGGACCGACGCGATGCGGCTGGTGATCATCCCGCAGGGCATCCGGCGGGTGCTGCCGGCCTGGGTGAATCAGCTCATCGCCCTGATCAAGGACTCCAGCCTGGTCTACTTCCTCGGCCTGGTGGCCAGTCAACGGGAGCTGTTCCGGATCGGACAGGACTACGCCGCCACCACCGGCAACGAGTCGGCGCTGCTGCTGGCCGGGCTCTGCTACCTGGTGTTGACCGTCCCACTGACGCACGTCGTCAACTGGATCGACCGGCGGCTGCGCAACGGCCGGCCGGCGACCACACCGACAGACGAGGACGACGACGACACCGCTTCGGCGTACGCCGCGACGGAAGGACACCGGTGATGACCACCGAGACGACCACCTCGGTCAGCCTCGACGTACGCGACGTGCACCTTGCCTTCGGACCGAACCGGGTGCTGCGCGGCGTCGACCTCACGGTGCCGCGCGGCGCGACGGCCTGCGTGATCGGCCCGTCCGGGTCGGGCAAGTCGACGCTGCTGCGCACCATCAACCGACTGATCGAGCCGGACCACGGCGACGTGCTGCTGGACGGGCGCAGCGTGCTGGGCGACGACCCGGACGCGCTGCGGCAGCGGGTGGGCATGGTCTTCCAGCAGTTCAACCTCTTCCCGCACATGAGCGTGCTGCGCAATGTCACCCTCGCGCTGGGCCGGCTCCGCAAGCTCGGCGACGACGAGGCGGAAACCGTCGCGCGGAACCAGTTGGATCTGGTGGGGTTGGCCGGCAAGGCCGACGCACGCCCGGCGCAGCTCTCCGGTGGTCAGCAGCAACGCGTGGCGATCGCCCGGGCGCTGGCCCTGCGGCCGGAGGTGATGCTCTTCGACGAGGCCACCTCGGCGCTCGACCCGGAGTTGGTCAAGGGTGTCCTCGGGGTGATGGCCGACCTGTCCGCCGCGGGCATGACCATGGTGGTGGTCACCCACGAGATGGGCTTCGCCCGGCAGGTCGCCGACACCGTCGCCTTCATGGACCGGGGCGTGGTGTTGGAGGCCGGCGCGCCCGAGGCGATCTTCGAACGGGCCGAGCATCCTCGGCTGCGCCGGTTCCTCGCGCAGGTGCTCTGACGAGGCGGCCGATCAGTCGTTGGGCCCGCGTCCCAGCAACCGGATCTCCTCGTTGTCCAGCGCGGCCTGGAGTTCCTGCAGGACCAGGTCGTCGATCTCCCGGTTGTCGCGCAGTCGGGTGACCTCCCGCCGCTTGTGGGCGAGGACCCCGAGGCGCAGTCGATGTTCCAGGCGACGTTCCTCGGCGCTGTTCCCCCCGGCCTCGTTGACGTCCGCCAGGTGCCGCTGGTACTCGGCCTGCAACCGGCGTACCGACTCCTCCCGGGCACCGACCTCGGCGGCGACCTGCGGTAGGGCGGCCAGCCCCGCCTCGGTGGCCCGCCGCCGGGCGTGCCGGGTCTCGTCGACGCGTTCCGGGTCGCCGACCAGCCCGGCCCAGCGCACGACCAGCGGCAGGGTGGTGCCCTGAAGGAGCATGATCAGCACGATCACCAACGCGGTGACGAAGATGATCAGGTCGCGTTCGACCACCGGCCGACCGGCGACCGTCATCGTCGGGACGGCCAACGCGGCGGCGAGCGACACCGCGCCCCGGAAGCCGGACCAGCCCCCCACGGTCGCCACCCGCCAGCCGGACGGACCCTCGCCGTCGTCCACCATCCGGCGACGCCGCAGCCGGGCCGACTGCGCGGTGAGGTAGACGAAGAGCAGCCGGGTGGACACGACGACCAGGGTGACCACCAGCACGATCACCAGCGCCCGCTCGGGCGAGGTGCTGGTGATGCCCCGCACCGCCCGGGGGATCTGCGTGCCGAGCAGGACGAACAACCCGCCGTTGATCAGGAACGTGGTCAGGTCCCAGAACGCGTACGCCAGCACCCGGGACCGGGCACGGATCACCCGGGGGCCGGCGTAGGACAGCACGAGCCCGGCGACCACCACCGCCAGCACTCCGCTGGCGTGCACCGCGTCGGCGAGCAGGAAGGCCCCGAACGGTGTCAGCACGCTCAGCGCACCCTCGCGCAGCGGATCGTCGAGCCGCTTGCGGATCAGCACCACGGCGGCCCCCACCAGCAGACCGGCGAGGACCCCGCCGACGCTGGCGCCGACGAACTCCTCGCTGATGCCCAGCACGCCCGGCTTGGCGCTCTGGCTGAGCAGACCCACGGTCACCGCGAAGACCACCAGCGCGGTTCCGTCGTTGATCAGGCTCTCCGCGTGCAGCGTGGTGAGGAGCTTGCGGGGCAACCGTTTGGCCAGACCGGTGACGGCGGCGGCGTCGGTCGGCGCGAGGACCGCGCCGAGCACCCAGGCGGCGGCCGGATTCACGCCGAACGCCTGCGCGGTGAACGACACCGTCACCATGGTGAGCACCACGAGCACCACCGCGAGCAGCCCGATCACCGGCAGGTTGGCCCGGATCTCGCGCAGGCTGATGGTGAGGCTCTCCCGGTACAGGATCGCCGGCAGGAAGATCAGCAGCACCAGGTCCGGTTCGAGGGTCACCTCGGACAGCGGCGGCGTGAACCCGAGCAGCACCCCGAGCGCGATGAGCAGGACCGGCGGGGCGACCCGGTACCGACCACCGAGGGTGGTGCCGATCAGGACGGTGCCGCCCAGCACCACGATCAGGACGAGCACCTCCACGCGTACCCCCCTCGATCGTTGGCGCGGCGGTGGACGCACCGGTGCTTCAATCTGACCGCACTCGCCGGCTGGTTCCAGCGGAAACCGGCAAGTCGCCGCGTAGCCCGGGGATGTCGGTGCCGTCTGCAAGGCTGCTCCGCGACAAAGGCGATCACGAGGAGAGGGCGCGAGATGGCCACGAGGGCGGACGGAACGTTTGAACTCACATCATTCGAGCCGGAGGTGCTCGACGAAGGCCCGGGGGCCGCGCTTGGCCGGGTGCGGATCACCAAGACCTTCCAGGGTGGCCTGGCCGGCATCAGTACGGTGACCATGCTGTCGGTGGCCGACATCGAGGGCGGCCCCGCTGCTTATGTCGCAGTCGAGCGATTCACGGGCGAACTCGACGGCCGCGAAGGCTCGTTCGTCCTCCAACACAGCGCACCCGGCAGCCACGGTGAGCAACTCGCGATCCGCGTCGTCCCGGGAACGGGCTCCGGTGGCCTCACCGGGATCGTGGGAACCTTCGAGATCGTCCAGTCCGACGACGGCAGCCACTCCTACGTCTTGGAGTACACCCTGGCCTTCGACACCAGTCAGTCCTCGTAGAGACAGGGCGCTCCGGCCTCTCGGGTGTCGGCGCTGCTCACCACCGGAATGATCTCGAATGTGACACCTGCGTCGCCGCGGCGCTCAGGTCGGCTCGTCGGCGCGCGCGGTGAGCGCGGTGAGCGCGCGGGCGGTACGGCGGTGCTCGGCGGCCTCCTCGGCGCGACCCAGAGCGCTGGCCAACTCGGCGAGGTGCCCCGCCACCGGGCCGGCGGTGACCATCCCGCTGCCGGCGGCCAGTTCGGCGGCGGCCGGCCGGAGCGCGGTGGCGACACGCTCCATGGTGGGCCGGTCGCCGATGGCGAGCGCCGCCCGAGCGGTGAGGCACAGCCGGACCTCCCGCAGCAGGTCGTGCGGCCCGTCGGGGAGTGCCCGCAGCGCCGCTGCGGTAGCGACCCGGTCGTCGGCGGCGAGCAGCAGTGGTCGGACCCAGGGCTCGTGTGGCCCCCAGTCCAGTTGCGCCCAGCCCTCGTCGTCCGGCCCGGGGATCGGGCGCTGACGTCCGGCAACGAGCCGGGCCTCGCTGACCGCGTCGGCCAGTCGCAGGCCGAGCAGCGCGAGCGGCAGCAGCCCTCGGGCCAGTCCCGGCATGGCGTCGGTGGGCAGGCGTTCGGCGGCGGCCCGGTACGCGGTCACCGCGGCGTCCTGGTCACCGCTCACCGCCAGGCGCAGCGCGGCGTACCAGCCGGTGAAGACCCCGACCAGCGGCAACTCGTACCGCTGCGCGAGACGGTCGGCGGCGCGGGCGTGCGCGTCCGCGCCGGCCCGGTCGGCCCGCGCGCAGCAGGCCTGGACCAGGACGAGGTGACCCAGCACCTCGAAGGTCACCAACTGACGGGGAGCGGCCAGGTCGACCAGCTCCGCGCCGATCCGGGCCCGCTCGTCGGCCAGCCCGACACGGTGGAAGGCGTGCATGTAGCGCGCGTTGAGCGCGAACGCCAGCAGCCCCGGATCCCCGACGGTCCGGGCGATCCGCTCGGCCTCGACCGCGGCCCGGCGGCCCCGGTCGCCGGTGCTGCCCCGCAACTCCAGCGCGAGCGTGCTCAGCAGCCGGCTGCGCTGCGCCGAGCCGGTCGGGCCGAGGCCGGTCAGGGCGTGTTCGGCGGCGCGAGCGATCCGCTCGGAGAGCGCCTCGTCGTCGTTGCGGGTCCAGCTGGCGGGTACGTCGAATCCGGCGAGCACCTCGGCGGTCAGCCGCGGGTCACCCACCGCCTCGGCGTCGGTGATCGCCGCGGCGCGGTACCGCCGCGCCTCGGCCAACCGACCCGTCACCGCCAGCCCGCGCCCGAGGCCGAGCACTGCGCTGAGTCGCTCGCGCCGCTCGTCGCGTCCGGCCCGGTCGTAGGCGTCGAGCACCTGCGCCCACAGCCGGGCCGCCTCGTGCGGGTTGGCGTCGCGTTCGGCCTGTTCAGCAGCGGTTCGGGCGTAGCCGGCGGCGCGGTGAGCGGCTTCCCGCCCGCCGGCGTGCAACAGGTGGTGGGCGAGCGCGGCGGGATCGAGGGGCTGCTGCCGTCGCATCGCCTCGGCCACGGCGGCGTGCCAGGCGGCTCGGCGCGACGCGGACAGGTCGGCGTAGAGCGTGTCGCGGACCAGGATGTGGGTGAACCGTAGTCGCCCGTCGGGCGCCTGCTCGCTCAGGAACCCGGCCTGCAACCCGCGGTCCACGGCGTCCAGCAGCGCCGCCGGGTCGCCCGCCAACTCGCCGAGCACCACCGGATCGAGGTCCCGGCCGAGCACCGCCGCCTGCCGCAGCACGGTACGGGTCGGCGCGGGCAACTGTGCGAGGCGGTGCCGGATCACGTCGCGTACCCCCGGTGGCACCGCCGCCAGCGCAGCCTGACCCGCACTCGCGGACAGCTGGGCCAGCTCCCGGACGAAGAACGGGTTGCCGCCGCTGCGATGGTGGATCAGCCGGACGGTGGGCGGGTCCAGCTCCGGCCCCGCGACGGCACGGGCCAACTCGCCGGTCGCCTCCACGGACAGTCCGCCGAGGTATTCCCGCACCGGTTCGAGTCCGGCCGCGCGGGCCAGCGCGGCGGTCAGCTCCGGGTTGATCTCGGTGGCCCGGTAGGTGCCGAGGACCAGCACCGGGCCGGTGGCCGGCTGCGGGCCGGCGAGCAGGCCGGTGAGCAGATCCAACGTGTCCCCGTCGGCGCGGTGCAGATCATCCAGGACCAGCAGCAGGGGGCCCCGGCCGGCGACGGCGGAGACCAGCGCCGCCACCGCGCGGTGCCGACGGAAGCGGGCCACGGCGGGGTCACCCGGCCCATCGGTCACCGCCGGCTCGGCCAGCCCGCCGCCCACCGATCCGGCCGGCCCGGTGAGCGCGTCGCTGATCTGGGTCCACGGCCAGGCGGCCGGTGCGCCGTCGTACTCGGGGCTGCGACCCCAGGCCGTGCTCCAGCCTTCGGCGGCGAGCTGCCGGCTCAGCTCCTCGGCGAGGGCGGACTTGCCGGCGCCCGGGTCCCCAGTGAGCAGGGCGAGCGTCGGCCGTCCGGCCTGGATGGCGGCCTCCGCGGCGTGCCGCAGCCGCGCCAACTCCGCGTCCCGCCCGACGAACGGTCGCGATTCCGGCCCGCCACCTGGCACGCGTCCGGCCGCGCCGGCCACCACGGGGGTGGGGGCGAGGTGTGCCGCCTGGGCCAGGATGTCGGCCTCCAGCCTGCGCAGCTCGGGCCCCGGGTCCACCCCGAGCGCGGACACCACGGCGTCGCGGGCGTCGCGCAGCGCGGCCAGCGCCTCGCCCTGCCGCCCGGCCCGGTAGCGCGCCAACGCGAGCAGCCGCCAGGCGTCCTCCCGCAACGGATGGCCGGCGAGGTGGCCGGGCAGGTCGGCGGCGGCCTCGTCCGGCCGACCCAGCGCGAGCAACGCCTCGGCCCGCCGTTCGACGGCGAGCATCCGCAGCTCGTCCAGCCGGTTGATCTCCGCGACGGCCCAGAGTGCGCCCGCACAGTCCGCGTACGCGGGTCCGCGCCAGAGCCCGAGCGCCGTGTCCAGCACAGCCAGGGCCGGTGCGGGCAGTCCGGCTGTGAGCAGTCGTCCCGCCTCGCCGACGGCCGCCTCGAAGCGTTCGGCGTCCACCGCGTCCGGGGTGGCCCGCAGCGCGTACCCCGGGGGTTCGGTGACCAGGAGACGGGGTGGCTGCCGGGGCGGCCGGTCGGGCTCCAGCGCCCGGCGCAGGTCGGCGACGAAGGTCCGGATGGCGCCCACCGCGCCGTCGGACGGAATCTCCCACAGGTCGTCGACGAGGCGGTCCACCGGCACCACCCGGCCGTGGGCGATCACCAACCGGGCCAGCACGAGGCGCTGCCGGTGCCCCCGCAGCGGGACCGGGCCGTCCTCGGTGGCGGCGGTCACCGGTCCGAGTACGCCGAACGTCACCTTCACCGGTGGCGTCGGTTGCCTGTTCATGACACCAATCTAGGCGGCGGTACCGGCGGGCACTGATGCGGCGCTGACCGGCTGCTGATCACCACCGGGCAGGCTCGACACCGTACGACGGCGACGGGTCACCGCCCGAGCCGACCCTGCTCACCAGGAAGGTTCCCCGTGGAGCCGAGGATCAACGGATTCGACTACCAGCGCGTCACCGTCGCCGACGGCGTGACGCTCACCGCCGCCGTGGGCGGCTCCGGGCCACCGATCGTGCTGTTGCACGGCTTTCCGCAGACCCACCTCATGTGGCGGCACGTCGCGGCCGACCTGGCCGCCGACCACACGGTCATCTGCCCCGACCTGCGCGGCTACGGCGACAGCGACAAGCCGGTGGACGCCGACGGCACGGCGTACGCCAAGCGGACCATGGCCGCCGACGTGGTGGCGCTGGCCGGTGCGCTCGGTCACGAGCGCTTCGCCCTGGCCGGGCACGACCGGGGCGCCCTTGTCGCGTTCCGGGCCGGCCTCGACCACCCGGCGGCGATCAGCCACCTCGCCCTGCTCGACGTGCTGCCCACCCTGGACATGTGGGACGTGCTGCACGGCGTCAACGCGGCGGTCGCCTTCCACCTGTACCTGATGGCGCAGCCGCCCGGACTGCCCGAGAAGCTGATCGGGGCCAGCCCGGACGCCTTCTTCGGCCACTTCCTGGACGTCTGGACCCGCGACCCGGGTGCCCTGCCGGCCGAGGTACGCGCCACCTACCTGCGCGCGTCCCGCGACGCGGTCACCTCGATCGTGGCCGACTACCGGGCGTCCGCCGGGATCGACGTCACCCACGACACCGCCGACCGGGTGGCGGGCAACCAACTGCGGATACCGGTGACCGTGCTCCAGCAGGACTGGGGCGCGGCGCTCGGCTACGACGCGGCCGGAGTGTGGCGGGCCTGGGCGCCCGACCTCGACCACCAGACGGTCACCTGCGGGCACTTCATGGCGGAGGAGGCCCCCGCGGTGGTGGTCGGGGCGCTGCGCGCGCTGCTGGGGCGGTGACCGCCCGACATCGAAGGATGGATACCCAAGGTAATGGTTCCGACACTCTGCGCCACCGTGGGAGCGCGGCCACCGCGGCTGCGCGCCCCGGCGGCCCTACGGTACCGAACATGGCCCTGACCTGCGGAAATGCGACTTCATGCAGGTGGACGCGAACCGGTCGGCGGTGATACACAGGAAGATATCGGCAGCCAACGGCGGCGAGTCGGCAATCAATTGTTCTCCCGCCCCGTCGCCCTCGGGCTCCGCCGCACGAGCCGCCCCCGCGGTCGCGATCCACCCCACGGCACCGGCCTCGGCCGCGGACTGGTGAGCACGATCATCGACCAAGGAGTCGCTGTGGGTCACCTGCGAAGCCGCGCCAAGCACCAGCCGTTCGAGGTGGCAGCGCTGATCACGACCCCCGTCTGTGGGGTCCTGCTACTCATGCTCGACGTCCGACCACCGTCGGTTCAGCTGGCCATGCCGGAACCCATCCAGCTCGGCTGGGAGGTGGCTCTGATCGCCGTGGGCGTGGGCGGACTGCTGGGCATCCTGTGGCCCGGTCGGCTCTCCACCGGCCTCGGCATCGAGTTCGCGTCCGTGCTGGTGCTCGGCACCATCACCGGCATGTACGCGGTGGCGCTGGTGGCGGTGGCGGGCCGGCAGGGCATCGTCGCCGCGTCGTTGATCAGCGCGGTGCCGCTGGGGTCCTTCTGGCGGATCGCCCAGATCGCCGTCGACCTCCGCTGCCTGGCCTACGGGCACCAGTGCGCGACTCACCGACGGGTCGTGGGAGGTGTCACGTGATCTCGGTATCGACACCCGAGGCGCCGCACTGGGTGCAGGTGCTGCTCAGCCTGCTCGGCGTCCTCGGCGGAACGACAGGCCTGGCCGCCATCGCCACCGTCGTGGCCCAGCGGGGCAAGTTCAAGGCCGACGCCGCCGACACGCTCACCGAGACCGCCCTGACGCTCGTGCAACCCCTACAGATGCGGATCACCGAGTTGGAGAGCGATGCGGTGAGCGCACGGTCGGAGTTGGCGCTGCTGCGCGAGCAGGTCAACCAGTTGCAGTTCGTCGTCCGGGTGCTGACCCGCACCCTCGACCGATGGCGTGCCGCTGTGCACGCCCCCGACGCCACGCTACGCAAGATCCGCTCGGTGGTCGCGGAGTCCGAGCGGCTGTCCGAGGAGCAGTGACGGGCAGCGCCGGCGGCTCAACCGCCGTCCGGGAGGCGCAGTCGGCCGGCGAGTTCCCGCAGTGCCGCCCGGAACTCGGGCTCGGACTCGTCCGGGCGGTGCCCGCGCAACGGTGGCCCTCGACGCCTCCCCGGTGACGGCAGCAGGTCTCGAGGGTCGCGCAGCCTGCGGTCGACCCGCCCGGCCGGGTCGGCGGCGTCCGTCGGCGGATCGCCGGGCCGGTGCGCGGCGAAGATCCAGCCGCCGACCGGGTCGGTGTCGCGCCAGAGGTTGAGCCACCGCCAGCCGATCCGCTCCCCCACCTCGCGCAGCACGGTCTCGTTCAGGTACGCCGGAAAGAGCCGGGCGTAGAGGCGGTCCAGCGGGGAGCCGTAGGTGAGCAGCGCGACCCGTCGGCGGGTTCGCGGAGGCAGCCGCAGCACCGCGAGGGCAAGCAACGCCGAGCCGTGGCTGTGCCCGCAGAGCACCACCCCGGCGTGCCGCTCGGCCAGGTAGGTGATCCGGTCGGCCAGCTCCGGCACGGCACGGTCGGCGTAGCTCGGGGGCGCGAACGGGTGGGCGGCCCGCGGCCAGAAGGTGCCCAGGTCCCACAGGATCCCGACGTGCCGGCGGAACCAGGCCGTCCGGTAGGCGAACACACCGCCCGACAGCAGGGCGAGGACCACCGCGGTGACGAGGTAGGTGCCCCCCGTGAGTGCCATCCCGACGAACCCGGTCGGCAGCCCGAGAACCTGCCACGCCACCTCGCCCGGTTCCCGCCCGAACTGCCCGAGCAGACTCGTGGCCAGCCCGATCACCGCGAGCGCCGCGTACGCGGTGGCCAGCCGGCCCAGCCACTCGGTGAACCGCGCCCGGGCCACGGCTGCGGTGACCTCCCGCAGTCGCCCGGTCGCCTCCGGCGGTGGCGCGGGAAAGTCGCGGGCGGTGATGTCCGCCGCCGCACGGCGCCGACGACGCCGGGACAGCAGGGTCAGTGCGCCGCACGCCAGCACCGCCGCGACCACGTGCAGAAACACCGCCAGGATCGTCCAGCGGTACGGCAGCGGCGGCTCACCGTCACCGCGATAGCCGCCGAGCAGAAGCCCCGTCTGGTAGACGAGGCCGGCGGAGAGCGCACCGGTCAGGCCGACCGCGATGGCCGCGATGACCGTCGCGCCCAGTCCCCGCGGCAGGGCCGCCCGGTTCCGGACGCGACCGAGATGCCCCAGCACCAGCCCGCAGAGCAGCACCAGCAGCACCATCTGGCCGAGCAGCGCCGCGCCGGTGATCGCGCCGTAGCCGGGGAGCGCGGTCGACGACGGCCAGTCCCGCTCGTCGCGCGCGACGGCGACGAGGGTCGCCACGGTCAGCCCGGCCGCCACCACGCCCACCGCGCGGGCGACCCAGGTGGACATCCGCGCGGTCGCCGCACGGTCGACCAGCCCCGGCGCGGCGAGCAGACCGACGCAGACCAGCAGGACCGCCGCGCTGAGCGTCAGCAGCAGCGTCGTCGCGGGAGTCGCGCCGCCCGCGCGACGGGCCACGAGCAACAGCACATCGAGTACGGCGAGCGCGGCGGCGACGTGGATCGCCCGCAGCCGCCCCACCAGCGGCTCCACCGCCCACAGGGGGTTGCCGGATGGGCGGGACCGGCGGGTTCCGAGCAGCCGTAGGAGCGCGACCGCGGCGATCGGCAGCAGCGCCAGCACGGCCAGCCGCTGCCCGGCGTGTCGACCGTCGAAGCCGGCCAGCGTGTCGAAGGGCGCCCGGCAGTGAACCGCGCCGAGACACCTCCACGCGAGCAGGTCGAGGGCGACCCCGGCGATGGACACCACGTACACCACTGTGAGGTTGAGCGCGAGGAGCCGGCACAGGACGGTGACCCCGGCGGCGGCGTGGCCGGCGGGCCGCATCCACACCGCCAGGTTGCTGAGCATGAACGGCAGCAGGAAGACCATGGAGAGGGTCCGAGCCACGGTGCCCGAGGGCAGGTCACCCCAGCGGTACGCCTCCAGCGTCAGCCCGTCCGGGTCGGTGTCGTCGGATCCGGCGCGGCGGTGGAAGCCCCCGCTGTCGTCGCCCGCGACCTGCCGCACCCTCGCCGCGTGCAGCACCACCGAGGGTCGTGCCCCCGACACGCCGTGCACCCGCAACTCCACCACGTCGTCGTGTCGCGGCTGGTCGCCGTGCCGGGCTGGCCTCTGCGGCATCGGGGCGGCTACCCGGCCGCGACCAGCTCGGCCGCCACGTCCCAGAGCCGCCGCGCGTTGCCCGGATCGACCGCGTACGCCGCCACCCCGGTGTAGTCGGCGGGCCGCTCGGTGACGACCGGGGCCTCGGCGCAGTCCTCGAAGTAGCGACCGCCGACGCCGTCGAGCAGCGGGGACGCGGCGAGCAACGCCGAGGTCGCGGCGCCCTGCTGCGGGGTCTTGTGCATCTCCTTCGGCGACCTGAGCCCGCCGGTGTGCTTCTGCAGTCCGGTGGCGATCGCACCCGGGTTGAGCGCGTTGGCGTAGATGCCCTCGCCGGACCAGCGGCGGGTCGCCTCGACGGCGAGCAGGGCCTCGGCGCTCTTGGACTGCCCGTAGGCCAGCAGCGGGTCGTACGGCCGGAACGCGAAGTGCAGATCGTCGAAGATCACCGGGGAGAAGAGGTTGCCACTGGAGCTGACCGACACGACCCGGGCGCCACCGGCGGCGACGAGCGCGTCGTGCAGGCCGACGGTCAACGCGTAGTGCCCCATGAAGTTGGTGGCGAACTGCATCTCCCAGCCCTCGGCGGTGCGCTCCAACTCGGGCAGCGCCATGATCCCGGCGTTGTTGACCAGGATGTGCAGCGGCTGGTCCCAACCGGCGACGAACCGGCGTACCGAATCCTGGTTGGCCAGGTCCAGCTCGCGGACGGTGACCCGCTCCGCGCCGAGGCCGGCCGCGATGTCGGCCGCGGCCTGCTGGCCGGCGCTGACCCGACGTACCGCGAGCACCACCTCGGCACCGGCGGCGGCCAGCGAGCGGGCGGTCTCGACGCCGATGCCGGCGGCGCCTCCGGTGATGAGGGCCCGTTTGCCGCTCAGGTCGACTCCGGCGAGGACCTCGTCGGCTGTCGAGGCGAAGCCGAACGGTGTCGTGATTCGCTCGCTCATCTCTGTCCCATCTCTCGTTGACGCCTACGCCACAAACTGTCACCCCGGCGGCCGGCGCTAGCCGGGTTCCTGGTTTTCCTGGTAGTGGCAGGACCAGGATGGGCGGCCGTCGGCCGCTCCTAGGATGGGTTGGTGCGCACGGCCGGTCCGCTCGGCGAGTACCTGCGTGCCCGGCGCGAGCTGATCAGACCGGGCGACGTCGGGCTGCCCGCGCACGGCCGTCGACGGGTGCCCGGCCTGCGGCGCGAGGAGTTGGCGCTGTTGGCCGGGATCAGCGCCGACTACTACCTGCGGCTGGAGCAGGGGCGGGACCGGCACCCGTCGACGCAGGTGCTCGACGCGCTGGCCCGGGCGTTACGGCTGGACGCGGCGGCCACGACGCACCTGCGCCGGCTGGGTGAGCAGACGTCGACCCGCCGCCCGGCGCGACGGCCGGAACGCGTACCGGTGGGAATCCGACAGTTGGTCGGTTCGTGGACGCAGACCCCCGCCCTGGTGCACGGCCGACACCTGGACGTCCTCTTCGCCAACCCGGTGGCGACCGCGCTGGCGCCGATCTACGCGGTCGGCGTGAACCTGCTGCGCGCGGTCTTCCTGGACCCGGTCGTGCCGTCGCTCTACCCCGCCTCGGAGGCGGTCGCGGCCAACGCGGTGGCCGGCCTGCGCGCGCAGGTGGGCGCCGAGGTCGACGACCCCCGGCTCACCGACCTGGTCGAGGAGCTGTCCGCCGGCAGTGAACGGTTCCGGCGGCTGTGGGCCCGGCACGACGTGGCCGCCCGCGCCGGTGGCGGGGTCCGGGTGTTCCGTCATCCCCGGGTGGGTGAGCTGGAACTGCGCTACGAGAAGCTCACGATCGCCGGCACGAGCCAGTCGCTCGTCGTCTACCACGCCGAGCCGGGCAGCCCGTCGGCGCGCGCGCTCGCCCGGCTGGCCCGGCACGCGGTGGGCGGGGCGACCGGCCCGGCTGGGTCCACGCCCTAGCCGGCGGTGGCCCGTTCGGCGACCACCACCGAGATCCCGTCGAGGACGCGTTGCAGGCCGAACTCGAAGGCGTACTCCGGGCCGTAGGCGGCACCGTGCTGCTGGCCGGCCGCGGTGCCGACCCGGGAGGCGGTCGGGTACGCCCCGGCCGTCAGGAACGTCTCCAGCCAGGGCGCGTGCGACTGCCACCACTGGCCGTCGGTCATGCCGGTCTCCCGCTCCAGGTCGACCACCTCGGAGGCGGCGCGGGCGGACGTCTTCACATGCCCGAGGACGAGCGTGAGCACCGCGTCCATCTCGACGTCGGTGAGCCCGATGTCGGCGACGGTGCTCAGCTCGCGGTCGTATTTCGCTATCAGGTGGGGGCCGAGCACGGGCCGGGTCGTCTCGGCCGGCAGCATCCACGGATGCCGCTGGTAAAGCGCGAGATTGTCGCGGGCGACCCGCTCCAGCCGGGCCCGCCAGTCCCCCTCGGCGGCGGGGCGCGGCATCTCGCCGTACGCGGTGTCGATCATGACGGCGACGAGTTCGGCCTTGCCCGGCACGTAGGTGTAGACCGACATGGTGCCGACGCCCAACGCCTCGCCGACCCGGCGCATGGTCAACGCGTCGAGGCCCTCGGTGTCGGCGATGTCGATCGCGGCCCGGACGATCCGGTCGACGCTGAGCCCCGGGCCGGCGCTGCGGCTCGTCGGCTCCCGGGTGCGCCAGAGGATGGCCAGGCTGCGGGCCGGGTCCGCGGTCGCCTTGCGTTCACTCGCCATGGTCCGGCCATCCTAACAACGCCGACGTACGCCGTACGCCGGCCGCCGGCCCGACCTCTGGCCGAGAATCACAGCTCTTCGCGGTCGTCGGACAACGTCGGGCCGGCGGCGGCGGGCACGAGGTGCCGCACCTCCGGTTCGTCGTCGGTCAACTCCCGGGCCCGTTCCTCGGCCGCGCGATCCTCGCCGGTCAACCGACCGCCGTGCTGACGCAGGTGTTCGTCCCAGGACGGCACCAGGTAGACCTCGACGAACCGGTCCGTCGTCTCGGCCGGCCGGAACAGTCCCCACCGCATCGCGCCGGTCCGCTGCCGCGCCCCGCGCACCTGGTCCATCGCCGCGAGGAACGACCCGGCCCGCTCCGGCCGGACGGTGTACTGCACCGTCACCAGCACCGGCCCCACCGCCGGGTCCGGTTCCCGCGCCAGGTGCAGTTGCGGCCAGTAGGCCGCCGGCTCACGGTCGACCGACCGCAGGTCCGGCAACGGCCAGAGCCGGCTGGTCGCGGTGCCGACGAGCATCAGCGCCGCCGCCGCGAGATAGGCGGGGTCCAGCCCGGCCATGTCGGCCACCAGTCCCCAGATCAGCGCGCCAACCGCCTGCCCACCGGCGAAACACACCTGGTAGACGGCCAGGCCGCGGGCCCGTACCCAGCTGGGCAGGAAGAGCTGCATCTCGGCGTTGACGTTGGCCAGCACCGTCACCCAGGCCATCCCGGCGGGCAGCAGGGCGAGGAGCACCAGGGGTACCACCCGCACGGTGCCGACCACTGTCAACGCCACGGTGAACAGCACGCCGGCGATCAGCAGAAGCTGGTTGGCCGACAGCCGGGTGCGGATAATCGCCAGCAGCACGCCGCCGGTGATGGCGCCCACGCCGAGAGCCGCCAGCAGCAGCCCGTACCCGCCGGAACCCAACCCCAGCCGCCGGGCGGCCACCAGCGGCAGCAACGCCCACAGCGCGCTGGCCGGGACCACGAAGACCAGCGCACGACGCAGGAGCCGGCGCACGGTCGGCGAGTGGCGTACGTACCGACTGCCGGCGCGCAGGGCGGCCGTGAACCGCTCGGGCACCTCGACCGCGCGGGCGTTGCGGGGCCGCCAGCGCCACAGCGCGTACGCGAAGATTCCGAAGGCGACCGCGTTGATGCCGAAGACCGGGGCGACGCCGGTACGGGCGATCAGCACGCCGGCCACCGCGGGCCCGACGGCCCTCGCCACGTTCACGCTTATCGAACCGAGCGCGGACGCCGACCGGAGCTGGTCGGACGGCACCAACTCCGGGATCACCGCCGCCCAGGCCGGCAGGGTCAACGCCTGCCCGACCCCGAACGCGAAGGTGAGGGTGAGCAGCAACGCCGGCGGCATCCGGTCGGTCAGGGTGAGCAGCGTCAACGTCACCGCCACCGCGACCAGGAACAGCTGCACGGCGATCAGCAGGTGCCGGCGGTCGAAGTTGTCGGCCAGCACCCCGGCGGGCAACGCCAGCAGCAGCACCGGCAGCAGGCTGGCGGTCTGGACCAGCGCGACGAGAGTGGACGCGTTGGAGTGGTGGATCAGCAGCCACTGGGCGCCGACCGTCTGCATCCAGGTGCCGATGTTGGCGGCGAGCAGGGCCAACCACAAATTGCGGTAGACCGCGGTCCGCAGCGGCGCCCAGGCCGACGCCGGACGTTCGTCGGGTCCGGCTCCGGCCGTCACCACCGCCCGTCCGCGCGCAGCACGCGCTCACCGGACACGTAGAGATCGTCGGGTGCGAGCAGTAGCAACCGGACGACCTCGGTGGCGACCTGTTCCGGCAAGGCGTACACCTCGTCGAGGAACTCGGCACCCACCCGTTCCTGCAACCGCGTCGGCATCGGCCCGGGGTGCAACTGCATCACCTTGACCCGGTTGCTGTGCTGCGCCTCGGCCAGCGAGTCGACGAGGCTGTTCCCGTAGCTCTTGGTGGCCCGGTAGACGGGGATGCCGGGCCGGGGGGCCGCCAGCGCCAGTGCGCCGATGTACACGACATTCCCGTGGCCCTGCCGGTGCAGGTGCCCCACCACCTCCCGCAGCAGGTACGTGAGGCCCAGCACGTTGATCTCCACAGCTCGGCGGATGTGCTCCACCGACAGGTCCCTTAGTTCGCCGCCCGCCCACATCGAGGCGCAGGCCGCCACCCCGTCGATCGTGCCGTAGCGCTCGACCACCTCGGCGAAGGAGTCGCGGACCTGCTCGTAGGAGGAGATGTCGCAGACCGCGCCGTCGCACCCCAGTTCGTCGGTCGCGGCGGCGACCTCGGCCGGCACGTTGCCGAACACCACCACCTGATGCTCGTCGACGAGCAGCCGGGCCACCGCGAGGCCGAGGCCACTGGTACCGCCGACAACCACGAAGGTCCTGGCACCCATCTCTCTCCAGCCGCCGACCGAAACAGGTCACGTACGCCGCGTTCTTCCCGTTTCCGGAGGCCGCACACGCGACGGGTCGGTAGTGCTGGACCTACCTCGGAAAGGGGATCTGGACGGCTGGGGCGCCCGGTCGTCCGCGATTAGCGTTTGCGGCATGACCACGGAACCCCCCACTCGGCTGGCCGAGGCGCTGCGTCGCCGCGACTGGCTGATCTCCGCCTGGCCCTGGCGGGCGCTGGCGTACCTGATCAGCACCCTGCCGATCGCGGGCACGCTCACCATCGGGCTGCTCGTCATCGGCGCGCCGCTGCTGGCCGCCGCCAACGGGTTGCTGCTGCACGGTCGGCCGCCGGGCGTCGCGCTGCTGCTGTTCCTGGCGGTCGGCAGCCTCAGCCTGCTGGCGGTCGCGCCGATCGTGAGCTTCCCGGTGGCCGTCATCGAGCGGTGGCGGCTCCGGCTCGTGGACAACCGCCCGCTGCCCGCGCCGCGGTGGCCGGGTCTCATCGCCCGCTACCGCAGCGCCGGGGCCTGGCGCGAGGTGGCGTACCTGTTCTGTCTGGGCGGGTTCGTGCCTGTCGTGTACTGGGTGTTTCTGCTGCTGGTGCTGCTCGACCTCGGGATGATCACCAGTCCCTGGCTGGCCGGCGACGCCGAGCCGGTCGTCATCTGGCAGCCGATCGAGAGCACCGGGGAAGCCATCCCGTACGCGATCGTGGCGGTGTTGCTGCTGCCGGTCCTCTGCTACGCGGCCGGTCTGGTCGCCGCAGCCCAGGCAGAGGTAACCCGGTGGGCGCTGGCCTGGTCGGTCGACGCGACGGCGCTGCGCGAGGTCGCCCGGTCGCGCACCCGCCTGGTCGGCGCGTACGAGGCGGAACGCCGCCGGATCGAGCGCGACCTGCACGACGGCGCGCAACCACGGCTGACCAGCCTCAGTCTTCAGCTGGGCCTGGCCCGGTTGGACGTACCCGAGGACTCCCCCGCCGCCCGACCCCTCGCCGTGGCACACGACCAGGCCCGGGGCCTGATGGTGATGCTGCGACAGTTGGTGCACGGCATTCGCCCGCAGAGCCTCACCGACCTCGGTCTGGCCGGCGCCGCCAGCGAGCTGGCCGACGTCGCCACCATCCCGGTCACCGTGCACGCCGACCTGCACGGCGAGTTGCCGGAGATCGTCGAGACGACCGCCTACTTCGTGGTGTCCGAGGCGCTGGGCAACGTCGCCCGGCACGCCCAGGCGACCCACGCCGAGGTACGCCTCGGCCGGTCCGGTGGGGACCTCGTCGTCGAGGTGACCGACGACGGCCGGGGCGGCGCCGACCCCACCCGGGGCACCGGCCTGACCGGACTCGCCGACCGGGTCGCCGCCGTCGACGGCCGGCTGCTGCTGTCCAGCCCGCCCGGCGGGCCTACCCTGGTCCGGGTGGAGCTGCCGTGTCGTCGGTGACCCGAGTGGTCCTCGCGGAGGACGAGGTGCTGCTGCGCGAGGGCCTGGTCGCGCTGCTGACCCGCTTCGAGTTCGAGGTGTGCGCCGCCGTCGGCTCCGCGCCCGACCTGCTGGGCGCGGCCCGCGAGCACACACCGGACCTGGTGCTCACCGACATCCGGATGCCGCCGGGCCGGCACGACGACGGGCTCCGGGCAGCCGTCGCGTTGCGCGCCGAGCGACCCCACCTGCCGGTGGTGGTGCTCAGCCAGTACGTGCAGACCGGGTACGCGGCGGCGCTGCTGGACAGCGGCGACGGTCAGCGGGTGGGCTACCTGCTCAAGGACCGGGTGGCCGAGGTCACCGAGTTCGTCGACACGCTGCGACGGGTCGCGGCCGGCGGCACCGCCATCGACCCGGACGTGGTGCGACAGCTGCTGCACCGGCCGCGTGATCCGCTCGCGGCGCTCTCCGCCCGGGAACGCGAGGTGCTGGCGCTGCTGGCCGAGGGCCGGTCGAACGCGTCGATCGCCGGCCGACTGCACGTCAGCGAGGCGGCGGTCGGCAAGCACGTCGGCAACATCCTGCTGAAGCTCGACCTGCCGCCGAGCGACGACACCAACCGGCGGGTGCTCGCGGTGCTCACCTACCTGCGCAGCGACCCGGTGGGCTGACCAGCGCGGGGCCGAGGGCGAGGCGTAGATTCGGCGAGCGGTACCGCCGCCGGCGAAGGGCGCGGGCCGGCGAGACGGGGGTACGGCATGACGGAGGCGCTGCGGGTCGGTCTGCTGGGGTACGGGCTGGCGGGTCGGGTGTTCCACGCGCCGCTGATCGCCGCGACCCCCGGGCTGCGGGTGGACGCGATCGTGACCCGCGATCCGCAGCGGCGCGAGCAGGCCCGGCAGCACTTCCCGGACGCCCGCCTGGTCGACGACGCCGACGAGCTGTGGCGTACCCCGGACGCTCTGGACCTGGTCGTGGTGGCGACGCCGAACCGGCTGCACGTGCCGATGGCCCGCGCGGCGCTGGCCGCCGGGCTGCCGGTCGTCGTGGACAAGCCCCTCGCCCCGACCGGAGCGGAAGGCCGTGCTCTCGTCGACGAGGCGACCGAGCGTGGGGTGCCGCTGACGGTCTTTCAGAACCGGCGTTGGGATGGCGACTTCCTGACCGCCCGCCGGCTGGTGGAGCAGGGCGAGTTGGGGCGGGTGCTGCGCTTCGAGTCCCGGTTCGAGCGGTTCCGTCCGACGATCAAGCCGGGCTGGCGGGAGCTTGCCGGTCCCGAGGAGGCCGGCGGCGCCCTCTTCGACCTCGGCGCCCACCTCGTCGACCAGGCGGTGCAGCTGTTCGGCCGGGTCGACCGCGTCTACGCGGAGGTGGACCGCCGCCGCGCGGGCGCGGCCGTCGACGACGACGCCTTCGTGGCGTTGACCCATGCCAACGGGGTGCGCTCGCACCTGTGGATGGGCGCGGTGACCGCGCAGCTCGGGCCGCGGCTGCGCGTGCTGGGCGACCGGGCCGGCTACACGTCGTACGGCCTGGACGTGCAGGAGGCGGCGCTGCACGAGGGCGGCCGACCGGGTCAGCCAGGTTGGGGCGAGGTTCCGCCGGAGCGGTACGGCCTGCTCGGCGTCGACGGGAACCTGCGGCCGGTGCCGACCGAGCCCGGCGCGTACCAGAGTTTCTACGCGCAGGTGGCGGCGGCCCTGCGCGACGGCACGCCGATGCCGGTGGACCCTCGGGACTCGGTCGCCACTGTCGAGTTGATCGAGCTGGCGCACCGGTCGGCGACTGAGGGCGTGGTGCTGCCGATCCCGACCGCCTGACCGGGGCGATCGCCGCCGGCCCCCGGCCCCCCTGTCGATGATCGACTCGGTTTTCGTGATGTCGGGGTGTCAGCCCGCCCCGGACACACCGACATCACCGAAGCCGAGTGGATCTACTGGTCGGCTGGATCTACTGGTCGGCGTCCCGCTCGGAACGGGCCTCGTCCGGCGCTCGGGCGTCGTCGTCGGTCAGCGCGTCGTCGTCGGTCAGCGCGTCGTCCGACGAGGTGGTGAGGTTGCCGAGCCGACGCTCGGCTTCCCGGACCTCCTCGTCGAGGCTGGGGTTCTCCTCGTCGGGACTCTGCGACATGGGCGACCTCCATCGGGCACGACCGGCAGGTCTCCGTGTACCCGGCCGGAGGGCGGGAACACCGACCGCACGCGGCGCTCCTTGGGCTCTCGACCGGCCGTGGCGCGCGGGCGGCTGCTTCGAGTGCAGAGGCCGCAACGACTGCCCACAGCTTGACTGGGCGCTGGCGCTGATGGCACACGTCGCTTCGGTCCTGCTCCAGAAGCGGTGAGCAGCGCGTCGCTGGCTGGCCGACGAGCCGAGCGCCGGGCCGGCCGGGGGCGCACCGGGCGGGGAACCCAGGAGCGTTGCCGGCCCGGCCCGGCGCCGGATCAGCGCTGCTTCAGCTCGCGCCAGGATGGGTGGGTGCCGCGCCACGCATCGGCGAGGATGGCCGCCGAGGCCCGGCTTGGGCACTGCTGCACCCGCTCACGACCCGACGCCCCACCGATCTGGGCGCGGACCTCCCAACCCTGCCCGTCAGTACGGATATACACGTCCCGGCGTCCGCGCGGGGTCGTGTCTCCGTTCCACCAATGCTCCTCGACCTTCATTCGCCGACCGTATAGCAAATTTTGCGTCGAGGGTACGGCGCAGGTGGGCTTATACCAGGGCGATAGCCGTAATTCCGGCGCATTTCGGCCTATGCGTTGACGAGGAGGACCCGCAACGGCAGGTCCTCCCCGTCCTGATCGATGACTCAGGGTGCGTTCACATGTCGCTGAGCACGCCGGCCAGGGTGGCGGCCAACGCGTCCTGTCCTGCCGGGCTGGGGTGCGGCGAGCCACCCTCGGCGGTGATCTGAATGTCACCGGGCGTGAACGGCGGCGGGAACGCCACCCGCACGGCCGGATCGAACGGGACGCCGAGCTGGACCGCCCAGTTGAGATCGTTGATCACTGTCCGCACCGTGCCCACCCAGAGCGGGTCGATGAGCGGTTGCAGCGTCGACACCGGGGCCGCCGGCAGGTAGGACTGCAACCCCGTCGGCAGCAACGACGAAAGCTTCGCCCAGGAATACTGGCCGATGTCGACGTTGGCCGGCGTGATGTCGTAGTACAGCATCCAGACGACCTTGTCCGCGCCGGCGGCCAGCAACGAGTTGACGATGAAGGTGGCATCGGCGGTGATGCCGGCGTACTGGGCCGGGCCGTTGTAACGCGGCACCCCGATGTTGATGTAGTAGTCCTCGCCGGCCGGCAGGTCGATCCAGAAGTTGCAGCCACCACCGTTGGTGACGATGCCCTGCTTGCCGCCCACCGCCGCCCACTCGAAGCGGAACAGTCCGGTGGGGTTCAGGCTCTCCCCGGCGAACTCCAGCGCGCGACACATGGCCAGCCGGATCAGCACGGTGTTCCAGTTGGTGTTGTTCACACCGCCGGTGGTGGCGTGGTACGCGTGGTGCCCGTCCGCCTTGGCCTTCGCAATCCGCGCGGTGGCGAGTCCGAGCGGGCTGGCCACCCGACCCCAGGCGTTTCCGCACGCGTCGGGGCCGGCGCGGCCGGCGATGATGTCCCCGGTGCCGTACCCGGTGCGCGCGTAGTTGTCGTAGTCGACGACGCTGGTGTCCAGATCGAAGTACCGCCGGCCGTAGCTGTAGACGCCGTTGTTGCCGGGCATGCCGCGGCCGTCGAACGAGGTCATCGGGCAGCCGGGACCCACCCCGAAACCGAACTGGTGGTGCGCGGAGCTGATCGAGTCCCCGGTCAGGGTCAGCACCGTGTCGTCCGTGACCGTCTGCACCTCGCGGCACCGGATCCGGTCCTTGTTCGCGTCCACCAGGGTGGGGTTGCCGGCCACGTTGGGGCAGCCGGTCGGCGGCGGCGACGGCGGTCCGGTGGGGTCGGTGGGCGGGTCGGTCGGGTTGGGCGGGTCGGTGGGCTCCGGCGAGCCGCTGCCGCTGGGCGACGCGGACCCGGACGGCGACGCGCTACCGGACGGCGAGGAACTGCCCGACGGGGACGCACTCCCCGACGGCGAGGAGCTACCCGACGGCGACGCGCTGCCGGAGGGGGACGCGCTGCCCGAGGGGGACGCGCTGCCCGACGGAGAGGAACTGCCGGACGGCGACGCGCTGCCCGACGGCGAAGAGCTGCCCGAGGGCGACGCACTGCCCGACGGGGACGCACTCCCCGACGGCGAGGAGCTACCCGACGGGGACGCGCTACCGGTCGGTGACGCGCTGCCGGAGGGGCAGGGCGTTCCGGTGGGCGACGCCGTCGAGCTGGGCGAACCCGTCGAACTGGGTGACACCGTTGAACTGGGTGAGCCCGTCGTGGTGGGTGCGGTCGCGGTCGCGGCGGGGGCACGCTTCGCGACCGGCTCCGCCGTGACAGGCGGTCGGGTCGCCCGGGTCGGCGCGGTCGAGGCCGACGGCGTTTCGGTCGGGTCCGGGCAGTCGGCAGCGGCGGCCGCTTTCTGGGTACGGATCTGCGCCAGCCGCGCCTCGACCTCCACCGGAAGTTTCCCGCCCGGCTTGACGCACGGGTCGAGCAACCAGGTCGTACCCTCCAACTCGCGGGTGCACGGCGGCGCGTCGTACGACGCCCGCTCCGCGCTGGCGGCGGGGGCGGCCGGTGCGCCGTCGGCAGCCGGGGCGACAAGTGCGGTGACCACGGCCACCGACACCGCCACCCCGGCGGCGAAGAGAGCATTGTGGACGCGGGGCGACCTTGTGGGTCGCGGTCCTGGCGGTCCACCCGGGTGCAGTTGGCTCATGCCGTCCTCCAGGGACTGAGGTGCGCCGGTAGTTGTTACCGCACGGTAGGCAGGTGTGCGGTAACCCGGTAGATCAGTCGCCCTTACCTACTGTGGAGGACGAATCGCGCCAGGTGACCTGTCCAGCGCCCCCGGACGGTCGTGGCCGAGCACCACGGCCAACTCCCGGCGGTTGCGCACACCGAGTTTGGTGAAGACGCGGGCCAGGTTGTTGTTGACGGTGTTGACCGACAGCCCCAGCCGGTCGGCGATGCCGCGACTCGGCAGGGTCACCGCGAGCAGGGCCACGTCCCGCTCCCGGCGGGTCAGCGTCGCCTCCCCGGTGCCCGCGGCGGTCGCGGTGAGCAGGGGCGTCCGAACCCCTCGGCAGTCCCGGGCCAGCGTCGCGGCCCGCTGCGCCACCGCCACCCGGGGTCGGCCGCGCCGCGCGTACGCCCGGGCGGCGGCACCGAGCAACTCGGCGGCGAGCAGGGTGTGGCCACGGGCGACGAGGTCACCCGCGGCGGTCTCCAGTGCCGGCCCGTCATCGCGTACCAGACCGTCGGCCGCGCTGGCGAGCGTCGACGCCAGCCCGCCGAGCCGGTCGGCGAGAGCGCCCAACCGCTCCCGTACCGACTCGGGCGCGCCCAGTCGCGCGCACTCGTAGAGCGCCACCGCCTCGATTGTCGGCTGCTCGCTGGCCCGGGCCAGGTCGGCGGCGGTGCGGGCGGTACGGATCGCCGCGGTGAGATCACCCTCGGCCACCTGCACCCAGGCGCGATCCAGCTCCACCCACGGGTGGAAGATCCGGTTCGCGGCGCGCTCCCGCGCGTCCGCCAGGGCCAGCCAGCGGCGGGCGCCGGACGGGTCACCGGCAAGCGCGCGGACTCCCGCCAACGCCGCCCAGTACGTGCGCACCAGGTGGTACTGGTCGTTCTCCTCGACGAGCGCGATGGCCTCCCGCAGGTCCGCCTCGGCCGCGTCGAGCCGGCCCTGGGTCTTGGCGACGATCCCCCGGAATCCGGCCCACACGGCGACCATGCCCCGCGCGTCGCTGGCCACCGCCGCGGAGTAGCCGTGATCGGCCAGGTCGGCGGCGCCGGCCAGTTCGCCGGCAGCGTACCGGGCGTAGCAGAGCCCCAGCCCGACCTGCGCCTCGTTCCACGGCATCCGCTCGGGTTCGGCGGCGAGCACCGCCCGGCCCCGCTCCGCCAACTCGGCGGCGAGCCCGAGCCGACCGAGCATCCCGGCCGCCGACGCCGCGCCCATGGTCGCCCAACTGGCCGCCCGTACGCCGGTGTCGGGGCGGGCCAGCACGGCCTGGCCGACGGACAGCGCGGCCTCGCACCGGCCGTCGTAGAACAGCACCCACGACCGGGTGGCCTCGGCCAGGTCGTGGCCGGGCGAGCCCGCCGGCACCATCCGCAGCGTCTCGTGTGCCTCGTCGATCCGGTCCAGGCCCCAGTAGAGCAGGCCGGCTCGGGTGATCGCCCAGATGGCGAGGCGCTTGCTGCCCGGCGGTGGGGCCGGCGGGAGCATGTCGAGCGCCTCCTGGCTGCGCGCCTGGTACTGCAACACCCGGGCCAGCAGCCACTGCGCCTCCCAGCCCGGCGCGGCGTCGTACGCGGTGCGGGCCAACCGCTCGGCCAGGTCGATGTCGAACCTGTCGATCGCCTGCCGGGCGGCGGCCAGCGCGATGCCCGGATGCCGGACGCTGCCGGACCGGAGTTGCCACACCCCGGCGACCAGCGCGTCGTCCCGCCGGCGCAGGGGCATGCTGGCCAGCACGTCGGCGAGTTGCCCGAACACGGTGCGGGACCGGCTGGCCGGCATGCTGGCGCGCAGCGCCTCCCCGTAGAGGGGATGGGCCATGCGCAGCCCGGTACGGGCGCCGGAGCGTTCCGCGACCACCATGCCGCTGCGTTCGGCGGCCTCGATCGCGACCGGGTCGGTGAACCGTTCCAGCAGCGCCAGGGAGAGCGGTTCGCCGCAGGCGACCACCTCCAGCACCTGCCGGGCGGCCGGTTCCAGGGCCCGCAGCCGGGCACTGACCAGCTCGGCCAACCGAGGGCTGCCCGACGCGGTGCCGCGCCACCGCCAGACCCCCCGCGACTCGCGGAGCCCGCCGGTGTCCATGGCGTCGGCCAGCAACTCCCGCAGCAGCAGCGGGTTGCCGTCGGCGAGCCGGGTCAGCCGGCGGCGGCTGATCGCGTCGAGCGGACCGGGTGCGGCCTCGTCGAGCAGGTGCTCCACCGCGGTGGCCGGCAGCGGGCGTACGTCCAGTCGCCGGCCGGAACCGGCCCACAGCGAGGTGAGCGCGTCGGAGAGCGGGAGGCCCGCCCGGACGGTCGCCACCGCCACGGCCAGGCCGTGCACGGCGAGTTGGTGCAGCAGCCCGGCCGAGGGTTCGTCCAGCAGGTGGGCGTCGTCGATGCCGATCACGATCGGGCGGCCACCGCCGCGCCGGGCGAAGTCGCGTTCGACGGTGACGACCAGCCCCACCGGATCGGCACGCGGTCGGGTCTGCGCGGGGATCAGGTGCGAGACCGCACCGAATGGAATCGACCGGGCCGCTCCGGTGGCGGAGACCCAGTGACACTCCACGCCGTCCTCGGCCGCGCGGGCGAGCGCCTCCCGCAGCAGCCGCGTCTTTCCCACCCCGGCGTCACCGACCAGCACCAGCCCCGGCAACCGCGACGACACGACGTCCTCGATGATTTTCAGCTCGTCGTCGCGGCCGACGAGCGTCCATTCGCCACGTCCCGGCATGACGACCCTCACCTCGCCCTCGGGCAGCCCTACCGCTCACCCTAGGGGGAGTTCCGGCACTCCCGCTCGACAGCGGTCGATACGACGCCGGACGCGCCGGGCGCGGGGCTCAGCCCTGGGTGGTCAGCAGGTAGTCGTCGGCTTCGGGGCTCCACCGCAGGTCGACCGCGCCGCTGGTGGCCGCCGCCTTGCAGAACTGCAGGAAGCTGCGGTAGCCGAGCTTCTTCTCACTGAAGTCGGGCCGGGCCCGCCGCAGTTGGTTCTTCAAGCCGGACAGCGCCACCGGGTTACCGCTGCTGCCCAGCTCCGCCACCACGCCACGCAGCAGGCCGAACGCCACCTCGCGGTCGCCGTGCTCGGGCAACGAGACCTCGGGGTCACCCTTGGCGGGACCCTCGGCCAGCTCGATCACCGTGTGCTCGGCGAGGTGCCGCAGCAGTTCCCCGAAGGTGCGGAAACCGTAGTCAGACTCGCTGAACGTCGGGTCCTTGCGCAGCAGGGTGCGCTTGAGTCGGGACGCGGTGACCTCACCGTTGGCGCTGCCCTGCAACCCGGCCACCGTCTGGGCGACGAGCACGGCGAGCGCGTCGACGTCGCGTCCGGGCTCCTCACCGGCGGGCCGGCGGCTCACCTCCGGCTCCGGCTCGCGCTCCAACTCCGGCTCGGGCGGGCGCTGGTCCGTGCCGGCCGGCCGGGCCGGGCGACCGCGCCGGCTGCGGGTCGGCGGGATGTCCACGCCCTCCAGCCGGTCGTAGTAGAGGAACTCGTCGCACGCCGGCGGAAGCAGCGCCGACGTCGACCCCTCGACCCCCACGCCGATGACCCGCTTGTTCAACTCGCGAAGCTTGTGCACCAGGGGGGTGAAGTCGCTGTCGCCACTGCAGATCACGAACGTGGAGATGTAGTCGCGCTCGAACGCCAACTCGATCGCGTCGACAGCCATCTTGATGTCGGCGGCGTTCTTGCGGGACGCGCCCATCCGCTGCGGGATCTCGATCAGCTCGACGTGGGACCGGGTGAGCATCCGGCGGTCCTCGTCGAAGTAGGACCAGTCGGCGTACGCGCGGCGGACCACCACCCGACCCCGTTCGGCGAGCGCGTCGGCGATCGGCCGGAAGTCGAACTCCGCGCCGCCACGGTGATCACGCGCCCCCAACGCGAGGTTCTCGTAGTCGAGGAACAGGGCGATCCGGTCTTCTTGATCCACGCGGCCCAGCGTACGCCGGCCGTGGGCGGTCGGGGCGCAGGCGAGGCGCGACACCTCAACTCACCGATCGTCCATTTCTTGCGGTTTAATGGTCGTCTATTTTCGTTCTTTGATTGTCGTCTTGCAGTGTGTTGGTCGGTGCTGCATCATGACGATCAATGTCGGGCGTCGGGGGAAGCGCCGGGCGGACCTCCACCACCACCACCACCCACCCAGGAGGGTCACCGATGATTCGCAGCCTCAAGCCGGCCCGGGGACGACCCGGCCGGCCTGCCGGCACCGCCGTGGCGCTCGCGGCCGGCCTCGCCGTGCTCGTCGCCGTGCCCAGCGTGGCCGTCGCCGCTCCATCCGCGCCCGCCGGCGCGCGGCCGGTGGTCACCCGCGCCGCCCTCGACCCGGCACTCGTGGCCGGGCGCGGCGCCGACGTCGACTTCCTCGAACAGGAGGCGGAGAACGCGCGCACCAACGGCGAGATCATCGGCCCCGACCGGTCGGCCTACACGCTGCCCGCCGAGGCCTCCGGTCGCCGGGCGGTCCGGCTCACCCCCGGTGAGTACGTGGAGTTCGTCCTGCCCAGCGCGGCGAACGCGATAAGCGTGCGGTACAGCATTCCGGACGCGCCGTCCGGCGGTGGGATCACCGCTGGGCTGCGCGTCGCGGTCAACGGCAAGCACGCGCGCACCATGACGCTGACCTCGCAGTACTCGTGGCTCTACAACCAGTACCCGTTCACCAACGACCCCCAGGCCGGGCTGCTGCACCCGGACTGGTGGATCACCGAGTGCCAGTGCGTGCCGGCGGCCACCACCCCGGCCCCGGTCATCGACAAGCCGTTTCGGCCCACCCACTTCTACGACGAGCAGCGCCTGCTGCTCGGACGCACCTACCGGGCCGGCGACCGGATCCGCCTGACCGCGCCGACCGGCAGCGCCGCCGCCTGGACCGTCATCGACCTGCTCGACTCCGAGTTGGTCGCGCCGCCGCGCGTCCGGCTGCTCGCGGCGAACGTGCTCGCCTTCGGCGCCGACCCCACCGGCCGACGGGACTCCGCCGACGCCATCGACCGGGCCATCGCCTTCGCCCGGCGCGCCCACCTCAAGGTGTACCTCCCGCCGGGCACCTACCAGGTCAACCGGCACATCATCGTCGACGACGTGACCATCGAGGGCGCCGGCAACTGGCACACCATCATCAAGGGCCGCGAGGTTGCCCTGCCGACCCCCGCGCCGGACGGCTCGGTGCACACCGGCGTCGGGTTCTACGGCCGTGACGCCGCCGACGGCGGCAGCCGCAACGTCCACCTCTCCGGCTTCACCATCGAGGGAGACGTCCGGGAGCGCATCGACACCGACCAGGTCAACGCGATCGGTGGGGCGATGAGCGACTCCACGATCGACGGGCTCTACCTACGCCACACCAAGGCCGGCCTGTGGTTCGACGGACCGATGCGCAACGTCCGCGTCACCAACAACATCGTCGTCGACCAGATCGCCGACGCGCTCAACTTCCACACCGGCGTGACCGACTCCCTCGTGGCGCACAACTTCGTGCGCAACACCGGCGACGACGGTCTGGCGATGTGGTCGGAGAAGACGGCGAACGCGCGCAACACGTTCGATCACAACACCGTGCAGTCACCGACCCTGGCCAACGGCATCGCCATCTACGGCGGTACGGACACCACCGTCTCGCACAACCTCGTCGCCGACCCGGTCCGCGAGGGCAGCGGCATCCACGTCGGCGCCCGCTTCGGCGCGGAGCCCTTCACCGGGCACCTGCGGATCAGCGACAACACCACCGCCCGCGCCGGCACGTACGACCTGAACTGGAACATCGGGCTGGGCGCCATCTGGTTCTTCGCCCTGGACCGCAGCATCGACGCGGCCATCGAGGTGACCGGCGACGCGTACCTCGACAGCACCTACAACGCGATCATGTTGGTGAGCGACTGGCCGGTGAAGGACCTCTACTCGATCTCCAACGTGCGGTTCCGGGACATCCGGGTCGACGGCACCGGCACCTCGGTGGTCAGCGCCCGCGCGGCGGGGTCCGCCTCGTTCGCCAACGTGGACGCCCGCCACGTGGGCGCGGTGGCTGTCAACAACTGCGGTTCGTTCCACTTCACTCCGGCCGGTTCGGAGTTCACACTGACCGACCTCGGCGGCAACGACGGCGGGTGGCTCGCGCCGTGGCTGCTGCCCAACACGATCACCTGCGACGACCGGCCGCCCGTGTCGCCGCCCCCGCCTCCGGCACAGTGGTGAACGCGGTGGGGGGGGGGGGGGGGGGGGGGGGGCGGCCCCCCCCCCCCCCCCCCCCCCCGCCCCCCCCGCCCCCCCCCCCCCCCCCCACGCCACCGACATCCGGTCCGTCGGCATTGACGCCGAGCAGCACCGCGAGATCA